>PWSR01000201.1 GCA_003563985.1 Clostridia bacterium
CCGCACCCTCTCGCCTAGGAGGACAATGAGTCCCCCCATCGCGGTTCCATCGATCGTCCCCTCGGGACAAACCCGAAGCGCTGCGCGACAAGGATAAGTCGCAAACTCTGACCCAACGATCCAAGGATCCCGCAGCACTCCAACCACTGCTCCTCCGCAAATTAGGTCGGTCAGGACGTCCTGTGGATGGCAATGTTATGTCGTTCGCAACCACTAGATCGGCGGGAAATGCCCCGCGGTGCACTTTGGCGGGGGTGGAAACATGGGTGGATCCGATCCGTATCGTGGACGATAGCCACACCCGAATTATCTTGGGAATACCATCACAGCGAGGGGGAAGTCCACGGGGGTGCTGGGACGCAGCTCAACTCGACGATCGGCGGCACCAGGGTACACCGGGGCGACGGCCGCAGGTAACCACGACCAGGGGGGCGACGGCCGCGGCCGTCGCCCCCCTGGACACTCATCCTTGTCATCTCGGCCCTACCCTACTTGGGGTCGCGCCCCCGCGGGGTGTACGAAGTGTGGAGCAGTTCGTGGGACCGGTGCCCGCAGGGCCCATCCGTCAGGTACTTCTCGTAGACGTGGGTCACGTGCGGATTCTCGTGGGACTTGCGCAGCGGCAGTCCCTCGTCCTCGGAGTATATGGCGTTCGCGCGGGCCTGGCGAATGGCATCGCTCACCGGCATGGGCTGACCGCCACCACCCAGGCAACCGCCGGGGCAGGCCATGATCTCGATGAAATGCATGTCGTCCAGCTCGCCGTTGCGGAGCATTTCCATGACGGTTTGGGCGTTTGCCAAGCCGTGGGCGATGGCGAACTTCAGTTCCGCACCCTCGAGGAAGCTCCAGTCCTCGAGGACATCCTCGAGGATGACGCTGGCCATCTTGATTCCCTCGAGCCCGCGGCACGGACCGATGTTGAGGTTTTCGAAGGGTACCTCGCGACCGGTAACCAGCTCGTAGGCAGTCCGCAGGGCGGCTTCCATCACGCCGCCGGTGGCACCGAAGATGAGGCCGGCGCCGGAAGCGTCCCCAAAGGGCTCGTCGAAGCCGGTCTCCTCCAGGATCGGGAGGGGAATACCCGCCTCTTTGACCATTTGGGCCAGCTCGCGGGTGGTGAGGACGTAGTCGACATCCTTGAATCCGCTATCGATCATCTCGGGGCGATCGCACTCGTACTTCTTCGCCGTACAGGGCATCAGCGATACCGTCACGATGGATTCGGGGTCGATCTCCCGATCCTCGGCGTAGTAGGTCTTGATGAGGGCCCCGAACATCTGCTGGGGCGACTTGCAGGTGGAAAGGTGGTCCAACATGTCGGGATAGAAGTGCTCCATGAACTTGATCCAACCCGGCGAGCAGGACGTCAGCTGCGGCAACTTGACCGAGGTGTCCCCATCGACGAGGGCGGCCTTGAGGCGCAAGAGCAACTCGGTGCCCTCCTCCATGATGGTAAGGTCCGCGGTGAAGTTGGTGTCGAATACCCGGTCGAACCCCATGTCCCGAAGCGCCGTGTTCATCTGTCCGGTGACCGAGGTACCCGGGGGCAGGTCGAAACTCTCGCCGATGGCCGCCCGGGGAGCGGGGGCGGTCTGGATCACGACGTGCTTGGTCGGATCTTCCAGCGCCGCCCAGACTTCGCGGGTGTGATCCATCTCGCGCAGGGCACCCGTGGGACAGTGCGTGATGCACTGGCCGCAATTCGCGCACACGGCTTCGCCCAAAGGCATATCGGCGAAGGTGGAGATCCTGGAATCGTGGCCGCGACCGAAGACACCCAGGGCACCCACGGCCTGGATCTCATCGCAGGTTCGGATGCAGCGACGACACTGGATGCACTTGTCCATGTCGCGGTACACGCTGGGACCGTCGGCGTCGGGGTCGAAGCGCGGTCCCCGCCGCTCGTAGGGAATCTCGCGTATACCGTACTCTTCCGCCAGGGTCTGCAGCTCGCAGTTATTGTTCCGCGAGCACGTGTAACACTCGCCGCAATGTTCGCCGAGGAGCAGTTCCAAGATGGCCCGGCGCGCCTGGCGCACGCGGGGGGAATGCGTGTTGATGACCATACCCGGGTCGTGAACTTCCATGGTGCAGGCGGTCTGCAGCGCCCAGGATCCGTCGATCTCCACGGAACAAATGCGGCAGACGCCGGCGGGAGCCAGGTCATCGTGGGCACAGAGCGTGGGAACGGGAATGCCGTTCTCCTGGCAAATCTCCAGGATCGTGCTACCGCGGCGAGCCCGGTACTCTCTACCGTTTATGGTTACCCGTACGTGCGTGCCTACGTCCCGGGTCTCTTCGGTTTCGCGAACTTCTTCGTTCGTCTTCATCGTGCCACCCCTTCCAGATGCGCATCCACGATGCTGCCAAAGGGGGAGTTGCAGGACTGGCCGAGGCCGCACTTGGCGGATATGGCCATGGAGTCGGCCAGCAGGCGGAGACCATCCAAGCGCTCACCATTCATTGCCCCCGCACGCACATCCCTCACGCCCTCGAGTAGTCGGACGGTGCCCAACCTACACGGTGTACACTGCCCACAGGATTCCTCGGCGAAGAACTCGAGGAAGTTCTCGAGGACACCCAGGAGATCCCGATCGGGACCGAATACAATAACCGAGCCGCCGGTGGATATATCCTCGAAGGCGATCCTGCGCTCGAAGTCTTTGCGTGTGACCATGGTACCCGAGGCACCACCGATCTGAACGGCCTTGGCATCCGTGCCGCCGACGTGATCGAGGAGTTCGTTTACCGTGATACCCATGGGCAGTTCGTACACGCCGGGGCTCTCGACATCTCCGGAGACGCTGTACAGCTTGGGACCGGCGGAATCCTCGGTTCCAAGACCGCCAAACCAATCCGTGCCGTGCTCGAGAATCCGGGTCACCAGGGCGAACGTCTCGACGTTGTTCACGACGGTGGGTTTGCCGAGATAGCCGGCCACCACCGGGAACGGAGGACGGATGCGGGGTTCACCGCGGCGTCCTTCCATGGATTCGATGAGGGCGGATTCCTCGCCGCATACGTAGGCTCCGGATCCCATGTGCATGTGAATATCAAAATCGAAGTCTTCGCGACCTCCGATGTTCTCCCCGAGACGTCCTTGGCTGCGCATGTCGGCCAGGACTTCCTCGAGCTCCTTCAACATGTAACGGTACTCGCCGCGAAGGTAGACATAACCTTCCTTGGCGCCCACGGCGTATCCGGCGGCCACCATGCCTTCGAAAACGAGTTCCGGGTAATCCTGCAGGATCACGCGATCTTTGAAGGTACCGGGTTCCCCTTCGTCGGCATTGCAGATGATGTACTTCTCATCCCCCGTCGCCGCGGCGGCCAGCATCCACTTGGTGCCCGTGGGAAATCCCGCCCCCCCGCGCCCGCGCAATCCGGATTCGCGGATGGTCATCACCAGGTCGGATCGACGCATGGCGAGGGCCTTATCCA
>PWSR01000145.1 GCA_003563985.1 Clostridia bacterium
ACTTTCGTCGGCTTCGCCCCGGCGAGCGATCCAGCGCTTGTGTGTTTCGTAGCCATCGATCGACCCCAAAAGGATCGCTTCGGGAGCGTCGTCGCGGCGCCCATCTTTCAGACCCTGGTATCCGAGGCGTTACGGCACCTGTCGATCCCGCCGGACCGTCCGGAAGATTTGCTCGAAGTTTACGGGACCGACGCGGAAGATTCCGATACACTGGAAGTGGTGGCGGTCCCGGACTTGCGCGGTATGGAGCTGGAAGCGGCCTTGACGGCCCTGGATGATGTGGGGTTGCGGGGTTCCCCTTCCGACGACGGAGCGCGAATCGCCGATCAATTCCCGGCGCCGGGATCCACCCTGGAGGTCGGAAGCGACGTTCTCCTCTACCTCGAAGTGATAGATGAGGACGACGATCCCGACCTGGTCGCTGTGCCCAACGTCGCGGGTAAGACCCTGCGGGAGGCGGCGGAACGCCTCGGGGACGCGGGATTGCGGATGGAAGTGAGTGGATCGGGGCTGATCCTTCGGCAGGATCCCCGGGCCGGGGTCAAGGTTCCCGCCGGCAGCCTGGTTCGACTGGAACTGGGAACCCCGGATCCCTAGAGCACCGGGGACCCGGATCGATTGAAAGGGGGAAGAGGTCGGGCGGCCGGCGCCGCCGACCTCGGGCACCTATGAATCTTAGACGACTGCTGGATTCCCTGGAGCGATACCCCGGGCTTCGTCCCGAGTATCGGGGCGACCCGGATTCCATTGCGATTTCCGGGCTATGCTATCACTCTCCCTCGGCGAAAGAAGGGGACCTGTTTGCATGCCTCCGAGGGCTGAGGGTCGACGGTCATGCCTACGCGGGGGATGCCGTGCAGCGCGGTGCAGTCGCCCTGCTCGTGGAACGTTTTCTCGAGATCGATCCGAAGGTGGTGCAGATAGCCGTTAGCGATACGCGCCTGGCGCTCGCCGTCGTCTCGGAATCCTTCTACGGGAACCCCAGCTCCGACCTCACGTTGATCGGTGTCACGGGGACAAGCGGTAAGACCACTACCACGAGCCTCATCCGCCACATCCTGACCCGCGCCGGGATCCCCACCGGCTCCATCGGCACGCTGGGTACGATCATCGGCGGGGAGGAGACCGCCGGGATTTTGACTACCCCCGAGGCCCCGGACCTGGCCCGGGCCTTTGCGGCCATGCGCGACGCGGGAGATCGGGCGGCGGTGATGGAGGTGAGTTCCCACGCGCTGGTATTCCAGCGGGTGGCGGCCTGCGATTTCGACGTGGGCGTGTTCACCAACCTGGCGGCCGAGCACCTGGATTTTCACAACACCCTGGATGAGTACGCTGCGGCCAAGTCCCTGCTATTCTCCTCCCTGGAACCTTCATCGCAACCGGACAATCGGCCCCGGGCGGCGATCAACTCCGACGATCCGGTGAGCGAAATCATGATCCGCCGCAGCCGGGTTCCCGTCCTACGCTTCGGCATCGAATCCGGGGAACTTCGCGCCCTCGACCTCGAACTATCGCTGGAGGGCTCTCGATTTGACCTCCGGTACCCCGACGGGGCTATCCTCGAGGTCCGCCTGGCTTTACCCGCGCGCTACAACGTCCAAAACGCCGTCGCGGCGGCCGCGGTCGCCCACTGCCTCGGATTGAACCGACAAGGGGTTGCGGAGGCACTGGGTTCCGCGCAGCCGGTACCGGGCCGCTTCGAAGTCATCGAGGGGGAGCCGGGAGACCCGATGGTAGTGGTGGATTTCGCCCATACCCCGGACGAATTGGAAAACCTCCTGGGAGCGGCCCGCGACCTGGCGTGCGGGAAACTGATCCTCGTCTTCGGATGCGGGGGGGATCGGGATCGCACCAAGCGCCCGGTGATGGGGGAACTCTCGACACGAATCGCCGATCATACACTGATCTCTTCCGACAACCCGCGTAGCGAGGACCCCGACGTCATCGCCGCCGAAGTGGCCGCGGGGGCCTCTCCGGGGAGCAGTTGGGAAGTCGTGGTGGATCGCGGCGAGGCCATAGATCGCGCCGTCGCCGGGGCCGGCCCCGATGACGTGGTCATCCTGGCGGGCAAGGGTCACGAACCCTACCAGATATTCGCCGACAAGACCATCGCTTTCGACGAGTTTGGGCTCGCACGCAGGGCCCTGGCCCGACGCCGCAAGGGGGTTTCTTCATGAGGGAGCTCAGGAGTCTTCCCTCCGGGGACGATCGTCTCTTCGGGCTGGCGGAACTCGCATCGGCGCTGCAGTCGAAGGTGGAGGACGGCTCGGGAGGCGACATCCCCATTCGCGGTGTCACCGTGGATAGTCGCGCCACGCATCCGGGGGACCTATTCGTAGCCCTGGAGGGTGCGGAGAGCGACGGTCACGGGTACCTCGCCGATGCCCGCGCCCGGGGTGCCGTGGCGGCCTTGATCTCCTCCCGCTCTTCGGTTCCCGTCGACCCATCCTTCCCGGTGATCCGCGTCGACGACACGCTGTTTGCCCTGGGCGAGGCAGCCCGGTGGCATCGCGGTCGATTCGACGTGCCCGTCGTCGCCGTCACCGGCAGCGTCGGGAAGACGACCACCAAGGACATGATCGCCGGTGTTTTATCCGATCTCGGGCCGGTCCTGAAAAATCCCGGGAACTTTAACACCGAGATCGGCACGCCCCTCACGCTCCTGGGCTTGGGATCGGGCCACCGCGCCGCCGTGATGGAAATCGGGATGCGCAAGCCCGGCGACGTGCGTTACCTCGCCCGCATCATTCGTCCCGAGGTAGGTGTCCTCACCAATGTCCGGGAATCGCACCTGGAATTCTTCGGGTGCGTGGAAAACCTGGCGCGCTCCAAGGGAGAGTTATTCGCCGCCCTGCCCGCGGGCGGATGGTCCGTGATCAACGGCGACGACCCCTGGGGGCCCCCGATGGCCGGGACCGGTGCGGAGCGCACCGTTTACTACCACCCGGAGGGTCCGCCTTCGCTCGATGGATCCCGGCGGCTGTGGGGCGAAGATGTGCGACTGGATGGAGAGTCTCGTGCCTCCTTTGTCCTGCGGGACGAGAACGGGTTGCGCCTCCCGGTCCGTTTACCGTTGCCGGGTCGACACCATGTGGCCAATGCCTTGGCGGCGGCGGGCGTGGGGTTTGCCCTGGCCCTCGATCCCGGGGCCGTGCGGCGTGGCCTGGAGACTTTCGAAGCCACCGAGATGCGCTCCCAGTGGATGCGGTGCGGTCCCGTAACGATCTTGAACGATGCCTACAACTCGAGCCCGACATCCTGCGCTGCCGCCCTCGAGACCCTGGTCGGTACCCGGCCCGAGGGCCGTCACGTTGCCCTGCTTGGCCCCATGCTGGAACTGGGATGCCAGGAAGTACCCGGCCATCGCGCGACGGGCCGTCTGGTAAGCGAACTCGGGATCGATACCCTGATCACCGCGGGATCCCCGGCGGAGTTAATCGGGGAAGAGGCGAGGTCGGCGGGCATGGATGGCGCCAATTGCCGGCACTTCGCCGATTTGGAGGCCGGTATCCGCAGTGTCCCGGATTTGCTCTGTCCCGGAGATATCATCCTGGTGAAGGCCTCGCGTTCATGCCGCTTCGAACGCTTCGTGGACGCCATCTGTCGGGCCTTTGACTCCGAGGAGGGTGCCCCGCGATGATGGATTCACCCCTGGCCCGTTGGGGAGATGCCTCGGCCTTTCTCATGGCCTTCATCCTGGCGGTGGGGGGCACCGTCCTGGTCGTGCATCTCTTGATCCCGGTATTGGAGCGGCTTCAACTGGGCCAACGGGTGCGGGACGATGGACCCCGGCGGCACCTGGCAAAGATGGGTACGCCCACCATGGGCGGACTGGGCCTGGTTTTCTCCATCCTACTCATCACCCTGCTCGCACTCCCCCGGGATCCCGCCGTATGGATCCTGGTCGCCGTCGTCGTGGCCGCCGGCGGGCTGGGATTCGCCGATGACTTCCTCAAGGTCGCCCGGGATCGCCCGCTGGGCCTCAAGGGGCGATGGAAGTTGCTGGGGCAGTTGGTCCTGGGGGCGGCGCTGGGAGGCTTCATGGCCTACGGGCTGGACATGGGAACGGTGATCGCGGCACCACGGGGACTATTCGCCGTGGACCTGGGGTGGACGTACCCCGCATTCACGGCTCTCCTGATGGTGTCCGCGACCAATGCGGTCAACCTGACCGACGGACTGGACGGCCTGGCCGCGGGGGGAGTGGCCCTGGCGCTACCGGTTTTCGTGATGGCGGCGCTGGCACGAGGTCAACTGGAGGTCGGCCTATTCGGCCTGGTCGTTCTGGGCGCCACCGTGGGTTTCCTGTGGCACAATTTCCATCCCGCCCGGGTTTTCATGGGGGATACCGGATCCCTGGCGCTGGGGGGATTCCTCGCGGCCATCGCGATCGTGACGCGCACGGAGTTGATCCTGTTACTGGCCGGGGGGCTCTTCGTGGTGGAAACGCTCTCGGTGATCGCCCAGGTTCTCTATTTTCGCACCTCCGGCGGTCAACGCCTGTTGAAGATGTCGCCCCTGCACCATCACCTCGAGCTCTCGGGTTTCGGGGAAATCACCGTGGTGCTCATGCTGTGGGGATTCCAGGGCGCCTGCGCGTTGCTGGCGGTATGGGGGCTGGGGGGTATGGGGACTTGAGCCGAACGAGTACGGGGCGCAGGGAGTACAAGCCCGTGGGATCACCCGATCACATCCTCTTGGCCACGATTCTCGGGTTGGTGGCCTTCGGCCTGGTCATGGTGTACAGCTCCAGCAGCTACTCCGCCCTGGTCCGCTTCGATGATAGTTTGCACTACTTTCGGCGCCAGGGCACCTGGGCCCTCCTGGGTTTTTCCGCCTTTGCCCTGATGGCGCGCATCGACTACGCGATCTACCGCCGCCACGCGCGCCCGATCCTCTTTTTCGGCATGATGCTCCTGGCGGTCAGCCTGATTCCCGGCGTCGGCGTGGTGGCCCGCGGTTCGCAACGGGCCATCATGGTGGGCCCCCTCTCCGTCTCGCCGGCGGAGTTGATCAAGTTATGCCTGGTCATATACCTGGCGCACACCATGTGCCGTGCCCCGGCGAAGATGCGATCCTTTACGGCGGGTGTGTGGCCACCGCTCTTGGTCGTGGGTGTCGCCACGGCGATGATCCTCCTGCAACCCGATCTCGGCACCGCCATCACCGTCGCCGGTACCGCCTTCTTCCTGCTCTACGCTGCCGGAGCGCGCCCCCTGCACCTGCTCGCGCTCCTGATGGCCGCGGGACCCGCCGTGTGGTACCTGATCTCCTCGGAACCGTATCGGATGAATCGTTTCGTGGCCTTTCTCGACCCCTGGGCGGATCCGATGGGATCGGGTTTTCACATCATCCAGAGTCTTTACGCCCTGGGAGCGGGTCGCCTGCTCGGCACGGGCCTGGGGGCGAGCCACCAGAAGTTCCTCTACCTGCCCGAGCAACATACCGATTTCATCTTCGCGATCGTGGGGGAGGAACTGGGTTTTCTGGGCGCCATGGTCGTCATCGGGCTCTTCGGAACCCTGCTGTGGCGGGGACTCACCGCCGCAGCCCGCGCGCCGGATGCCTTCGGGAGCCTGCTGGCTTCGGGTATCACGATCATGATCGTCCTGCAGGCGGTGATTAACATCGGTGTCGTGACGTCCGTCATGCCGATCACGGGAATTCCGCTCCCCTTTATCAGCTACGGGGGATCGTCCTTGATGGTTACCCTGATGAGCGCGGGGATCTTGTTGAGCATCTCCCGTTATGGAAATGCCTGAGGAGGTTTTGATATACGTGTCAACGTCTACGAACAGCGCGTCGGGAGAGGACCGGGAGGTGAGGCTCCTCGTCACCGGAGGCGGTACGGGGGGACATATTTACCCCGCACTGGCGCTGGCCAAGGAGTTCGGAAGTCGCCACCCCCACGCGCGCATCGCCTACGTCGGCTCGCAGCGCGGCCTGGAAACCCGCGTCGTTCCCCAGACGGGATTGGAGTACGCCGGCCTCCCGGTCACCGGCATCGTCGGCAGGAGCGTCACCTTCAAGGCGTACGGAGTCCTGGGAATGGTTCGCTCCCTGGCTGGTGCCCTTAAGCTGTTGCGGCGGTTCCGCCCGGACCTGGTATTGGGTACCGGCGGCTACGTAAGCGTTCCCGTGGTGCTCGGGGCGCAGATGCTGGGAATTCCCACGGTAATCCAGGAGCAGAACGTGGTGCCGGGTACGGCCAATCGCCTGCTCAGTCGGCGGGCGAACGCGATCTTCGTGCCCTCGGAAGACTCCATACCCTCTTTTCCACGGAGTGCCTGGGCCCGTGCAATGGTGGCCGGCAATCCCGTGAGGAAGGAATTCGAGCGGGTGGATCGGGATCTCGCCCGTCGCCAATACGGGATCGAACCCGACGAGTATCTCGTGGTCATAATGAGTGGTAGCGGCGGCGCGGCGACCGTGAATCGGGCCGCCGCCGAGTGGTTCTCGCACCCCGGTAGCGGGGACTCGCGCCTCCGGGTACTCTACGCCACGGGGAAGCGATATTATCGATCGGTGGTCGGTGAAATCGGGGATCCACCCCCCGGCGTCCGCATCGTCGAGTACATCGATGATGCGTCGGGGGTCCTGGCTGCCGCGGACCTATTGGTCTGTCGGGCGGGCGCCATGACCCTGGCGGAGGCCACGTTCCTGGGATTGCCCATGATTGTAGTTCCCTCGCCCAACGTGGCCCACAAGCACCAGGGGGCCAACGCCCGCGCACTGGCCAAGGCCGGGGCGGCCATCGTGATCGAAGATGGAGATTTGAGCGGGGATAGGCTGGAGTCCGAGGTGCCCTACCTCATCTCCGACGCCGACAAACTGCGATCCATGTCCGAGGCCAGCCGCGGGTTGGCGGATCCCGGGGCGCTCGATAGGATGGTGGACACCATAGAAGAATTGATGGGGATCCGGGAGGTCGATGACTCGTGAAATCCGGGGAACTCCTGCGCGAAGTCGAGGGGCGTATCCGCGGCCCCGCGCTGGCCGAGACACCCCTGGCCCGCCATACCACCTACGGGATCGGGGGCCCGGCCGAGGTGTTGGCCTGTCCGCGGGACGTTGGAGAGGCGGAACGCCTCCTGGCCTGGGCGGGGGAGGCGGGTGTCCCCACCCATCTCCTCGGCCGCGGCAGCAATCTCCTGGTCGCCGACTCCGGGGTGAGGGGGTTGGTGCTGAAGACGCGATCGGGCCTGGGTGACCTCCGTCGCCCGGACGGGTGCGATGTCCCCACGGTGGAAGTCGAGGCCGGCCTGGCGCTTTCATCCCTGCTGGGTTATTGCCTGAGCCGGGGCCTTCGGGGCCTGGAGTACCTGGCCGGTATCCCCGGAACGGTGGGGGGTGCCGTGGCCATGAACGCGGGCGTGTACGATTGCACCATCGGGGCCTTGGTACACGGGGTGCGCGCCTTCGACTTTCAATCTCGTCGCGCTGTGGATTTGACCCGGGCGGAGTGCGGGTTCGCCTACCGCCGCTCCATCTTCCTGGAAGACGGGGGGCCGGCGGTTCTCGCGGCGCGCTTGACCCTCTCGGCCGGGGACCCCGAAACCATCGCGGAAATCATGCGAGCCCGCGTACGATTTCGGCAGAACAACCATCCCTGGCGGATGCCCAGTGCGGGGAGCGTCTTCCGCAATCCCGATGGCATCTCCGCCGGTCGGCTGATCGAAGCCGCCGGGATGAAGGGTCGGCGGGTGGGAGGGGCACAGGTGTCCGCCCTTCACGGGAACTTCATCGTCAACGTCGGGGGAGCGACCTCGCGCGATATCCTGGCACTGATCGAAGAGGTACGGCACGCCGTATCGGCGCGTTTTGGCGTGGACCTGGAATTGGAACTGCGGACTTGGGGGGAAGATGCCTAGAACGAGGAAGAATGATGCGGACGCGAGCCGCCCCGATGGGCATCCGGCTCCGGTCCGGATCGCTCCCGATGCGGGACGTCGTGGTGCCATGCCGCCGGGATGGACCGGGGGCCTTACGCTCCTATTGGTCCTCATGGTGGCCGCCGGCGCCGTGGCGTTCCTGCGCAGCCCCTATTTCCGCCTCGAGGTCGTCGAGGTCCAAGGCATTCGCTCCCTGGAGGGCGAGGAAGTCCGCGGGCTCATGGACGTATCCGGCGGACAACACCTTTACTCGTTTAGCCTGGCAGAGCTGGAGCGCCAGATCGCCTCGGATCCCCGGTTCGGGGATGTCACCGTTCAACGCATGTTCCCCGGGGCACTGCAGGTGGTCGTCCAGGAGCGTTTGCCGGTTGCCCTGGTGGTCCGTGGAGGTGTATTCGGGCAGCTGGACGAAGAAGGTAGGGTGATCGCCGTGGATGAGAGCTGGCCGGGACTGGCGCTGCCGATGATCACGGGCTATCCCACGGATCCGTTGGTCCTCGGGGAGCGGGTGATGGATCACCAGGTACCGGGATTGCAGGCGGCATCGCGGTTGGAGGGCATCGCGCCCTACGTATCGGAGATCTACCCGGGGGAATCGGGTCCCATCCTCCTCACCGTGGAGGGCGGCGAGGTTTGGCTCCCGGGCATCCGGGGGGATATGCTGACGGCCCTGGAACGTTTGGCTTCGGGCGAGGGCGGTTTGCCGGGCCGGGGCTGCATCCACGACTACCGGTCGCCCGAACACCCGGTAAAACGGTGTCCTTAATGACGAAGGGGTTGGCACCGCTGGAGGAATTGGTTCACAGAAGACGAACAGATGTTCAGAAGGAGGCCTGGGAGACTTGCTCGAGCTCGAAATAGATAATCCCGATTTGGCTATCATCAAGGTTCTCGGAGTCGGTGGTGGAGGCAACAATGCCGTCAATCGCATGATCGAGGCCAAAGTAAAGGGCGTCGAATTCATTGCGATAAACACCGACGCGCAGGCGTTGGCTACGAACAAGGCCGACCACAAGCTGCAGATTGGCAAGAATATTACGAAGGGCCTGGGGGCCGGGGCGGATCCCGCCGTCGGGCGCAAGGCGGCCGAGGAGAGCAGCGACGAAATCGAATCGCTACTGCAGGGTGCCGACATGGTCTTCGTCACGGCCGGTATGGGCGGGGGAACGGGAACGGGGGCTTCGCCCATCATCGCCGAGATCTCGCGCAACATGGGGGCGCTCACCGTGGGCGTGGTTACCAAGCCCTTCGCCTTTGAAGGCGAGCGTCGGCGCAGCCAGGCGGACGACGGCGTCGACGCCCTCCGGGAGGCCATCGATACCCTGATCACCATCCCCAACGATCGCCTACTCAAGATCGTCGAGAAGAAAACCTCCATCGTGCAGGCCTTCAGCATCGCCGACGACGTGTTGCGCCAGGGCGTGCAGGGGATTTCGGACCTCATTGCCGTTCCCGGGTTGATCAACCTGGACTTCGCCGACGTGCGAACCATCATGATGGGTACGGGCACCGCCCTGATGGGCATCGGCAACGCTTCGGGTGAAAATCGCGCCGCGGAAGCGGCCCGGGCCGCCATCTCCAGTCCCCTGTTGGAGACTTCCATCGAGGGGGCGAAGGGCGTCCTGCTCAATATCACGGGCGACAGCAGCATGGGACTATTGGAGGTCAATGAAGCCGCGGAACTGATTCGCGACGTGGCGGAAAGCGATGCGCACATCATATTTGGTGCCGCCATCGACGAGCGCCTGGAGGACGAGATGCGGGTGACCGTGATCGCCACGGGATTCGGCCCCAGGAAGCGCATGGAGGACGATGACGGGGATCTGGATGAGTTGACGATCAAACCCTTCGCCACAGAGGATGAGGATCTGGAGATCCCGACCTTCCTGCGCCGCCGAACGGGCCGGGAGACCTAGTACCATCCGTTCCCGGACTCGCCACCCGTCGCGGTGATGTGCCCGTATCCGGGGGACTTGGGGGGCATCGTGCGTTGGACGATTGGGTCGAGGAATGTCGCGGGAAAATCAAGTTCTGGCGCGCCGCGCCCTGGAGGTCCCTGGGTTTCGAGGCCCTCTTTGCTTCGCGACCCGGGGGATTCAGTCCTCCGCCCTTCGA
This sequence comes from Clostridia bacterium, assembly GCA_003563985.1. GTDB lineage: Bacteria > Bacillota > Sulfobacillia > SLMV01 > SLMV01 > CSSED11-154. The sequence goes on from PWSR01000145.1 coordinate 10,008, forward strand.
GTGTCTGAACCTGAGTTACGCCGTGGGCGACGACCCGGAGGCGGTCCACCGCAACCGGGCCGAGATCGTGCAGGCCCTTCCCGGCGAGCTTCCGAGACGCGTGCGATCGGTCGAACAGGTCCACGGCACCGATGTCGCGACAGTGGAGTCCCGATCTCCCCGCGGAGCCGAGGTGGACTGGCTCGACGAGGGAGAGGCCGACGCCATGATGTGCTCCGACGGTTCGACGGTGCTGGCCACGTTGCACGCCGATTGCCTGCCCGTGTACCTCATCGATCCCGGGCAGGGGACCTACGCCCTGGCCCATGCGGGTTGGCGGGGCCTTTTCTCCGGTGTCCTGGAGGCAGCGGTCGAGGCGTTGCGGGATGCCGGATCCCGGCCCGGGGAACTCTTGGCAGCCTGTGGTCCCGCCGTGGATCGAGATGCCTACGAGGTCGATGCACCGGTGCTGCGGGCGCTTCGGGCCCGGGGGCCATGGTGGCGAGGGGTTACCTATTTTTCGGGTCCCGGACGCGCTCGGCTGGACCTGGGGGCTGCAGCGCGACATATACTGGGAGAACTGGGAATTCCGGCGCGCTCCATCCTTCGACCCGCCCCCGGGACCGCGAGCAATCCCGCGGACTTCTTTTCCCACCGTCGCGACGGGACGACGGGACGGTGTGCCGCGTTGTTGGGTCGCCACCGCCATCGGGACTGAAGGAGACGCGATGGGCGGAATCGAAGGAAATTCCCGGGGACGCGGATCCCCGGCGCGTAGATGGCCTGGAGGTGCAGATGATTTGTCGGACGCAATGTCGCCGGAATCGCGCATAGCCGAACGCTGGCAGAGTATCGAGGGGCGTATATGCGATGCCTGCGCGGCCGTCGGTCGAGACCCAGAAGGGGTGGGTCTCGTGGCGGTCAGCAAGGGACGATCGGCCCCGGAGATCGCTGCCGCCGCGCGCGCCGGCCTGCAGCGATTCGGGGAGAGTAGACCCCAGGAGTTTCGCGAGAAGTTCGCCCTGCTGGAGGATCTCGAACTGGGGATTGAATGGCACTTCGTGGGAAGACTGCAACCGAACAAGGTTCGCCTCGTCGTGGGTGCATGCACCATGATCCACTCCGTGGACGACGCCGATCTCGCCGAGACAATCGACGATCGTAGCAGGAGCCTCGACATCGTCACGCCCGTCCTGGTGCAGGTCAACCTCTCGGGAGAATCGACCAAGGGCGGCGTGGATTCCGGGGAGGCCGGGGAACTCTTGGCCACCATGCGTACGATGGCGGGGATTCGACCCGTCGGGTTGATGACCATGGCCCCCGACGTCGACGACGCAGAAGAAGTGCGACCCCTGTTCCGGGGGTTGGCGGAACTGGCGGAGCAATTGCGAAGGGAACTGGACCTGGAATTACCCCACCTTTCCATGGGGATGACCGGGGATTTCGAGGTCGCCGTGCAGGAAGGGGCAACCCTGGTCAGGATCGGTCGCGCTCTCTTCGAATAGGAGAGCGGGAAAGAGAGGTGTAGGACATGGCGGGACTATGGGAACGTATCTCCGGTGTCCTCGGCTGGGTTCCACCCGAGGAAGAATACATCGAGGACGACGACTACCATCTCGGGGATGAAGAGGATGCCTGGGAGGAATTCGAGCATCGCGAACCGGCAGGAGAAGAACCTCGCGAGTTGTCCCGTGCCAAGGGACGAGGTCCGGCGCGCGTGGTCACCCTGCCCGGGGGAGCGCCGAAATCCATTCGCGTGGCGGTAACCGAACCCCGGGGCTTTGACGAAGTACAGGGAATCGCCGATCAATTGAAGCGCCGTGTGGCCGTGGTCGTGAACGTGGAGAAAATGGATCGCGGGATCGCCCGCCGGGTGGTGGATTTCCTCAGTGGAACGGTTTACTCTTTGGATGGCGAGATGCAGCAGGTGAGTCCCGGGGTGGTGCTATTCGTTCCCCGGGAAATGCGCATCGATGTCATGAAAACCGACGAGGAAGGGGCCGATTACTCCGGGGATTTCTGAGACTCGGCCCCCGAATCCATCGACGGATAAGGAGCGAGCATCGCCATGCTAGTACGAGCAGTGGTCGGTAGCCTCGAGACCATCATCAATATATTAATTTGGCTGGTTCTGCTTCGGGCCATCATGTCCTGGTTTCGACCGGATCCCACAACCGGTGCCGGGGAGACGTACTACAGCATCCTGGCCGTGTTGCACCAGCTGACCGAGCCCCTTTTGGCGCCCATACGTTCCGTCATGCCCGGGGGCGGGGGAATGGGCCTGGACATTTCACCGTTGATTCTCTTCTTGATCCTGCGGATGCTCCGCCAAATGATTTCCGCAATGATTTGATCCCCCCTTAGGAGGTGCGGCGTGTCCGAAATCACGCCTGTCGACATTCAAAACAAGGAGTTCCGCCGATCCCTACGGGGTTATCACACCGGGGAAATGGATGAGTTTCTCGATCGGATCACCAAGACCCTGGACGGTCTCCTGCGGGAAAACGAGGCCCTCAAGGAACAGGTGGCGGAACAGGGGGCGCGGGTCGAACAGTATCGGGGTATCGAGGATACGCTGCAGCACACCCTGGTCATCGCCCAGGAGACCGCGGACGAGGTACGCGCAAACGCCCGCAAGGAGAGCCAACTCATGCTGGCGGAAGCCCGGGCCGAAGCCGATCGCACGCGAGAGTGTTCCGAGGAGGAACTGCGCGAAACGCGGCGACGTGCCGAGGTGATCCGCTCCGGGGTCATCCAATACGTCAGCCGGGCCGTGGCCAATACGTCCGCGCAACTGGAAGTCCTGCGGGCGGCCCAGAGGGAGCTGGAGGCGGATGCGCCCGTTCCCGATGGGCGGACGGACGTCGACGGAGAGTCCCCGGGGGACGATCCCG
>PWSR01000167.1 GCA_003563985.1 Clostridia bacterium
GATCACCTTCGAAGAGGTGAGTGGTTAGACCGGTGGTATCCGCCTGGATTCTCACCACCGCACCGGTAAGACCAGGCGCGTCGGAGCCTACATTAAGCACCCAGGCGTTGCCGTCGGCGTCAACAGCTATGCGCGAGGTGCGCCACGCCAGTGGATCGGGGTTTTGTCGAGGAGCGGTATAGTACCGCGCCACTTCTTCCATATTCACGAGGTCTACCTTCGACACACTCGCCTCACCGGAGTTCGGGATGAACCCGAAGTTCGGTGGCAACGGATCGTGTTCATCCGCCACAGCCACACCCGGCAGGAAGCCGATCATCATGAACATGGACACTACGATTGCCAGTAACATCTTGCGTCGTTTCAACTTGATACCCCTTTCTCAAACACTCTGCTTGGAAACCAGGGCCGACACTGCGGATAGGCGGCCATCCCGTCTCGCACCAATCACCGGCCTTCCAGACATTTGTCGGTCAGGGGTCTGACCGTAATCCTCTCGCGACCACGCCTCCATAATCTGCCTCACCGGGCCGTCTCGATCTGCAGTCCTGGTATTCTGGTTATCTGGGTATAACCGACCAACTCCCCTCCGTGTAGTGCTTTTCCTGTGATGTCTCTCGTATGTGGGGCGGCCAACGCCTCGGCCGTATCCTCGAGCTTCAGATACCTCACCATGGATCGCGATTGCCCAAGTGAGACTCCATTTTGGGGAGCGGTACCGCCTACGAGAACGGCCGGGCACCCAACCCAGGTCGACGGCCACAGGTAGGAGGTAATCCGTTTCCATGATCCGCCGCCCGTACTGCCTCGTCGCGATGCCTTCTCTTCATTGGCAGCACCGCTCCACAAAATGAAAACCGACCACAAGCCCTTCGCGGTCGGTTGTACCATTAGCTTGGGCCGGTATAAGGTACCCAGGATATATCCGGCCTTCATTGCCCCCGTGCTCATTCAGTTGTCAGCCAAGAATCTGACCGTCGCAGCCAAGTAGTGGGCGCCGTGCTCACCGGAGCCCAGGGAAATCGTGCAACAAGGGTACTCCCACCGTAGAAAGGGAAAAGCCGACCAGCACAAACTGGTCGGCCAATTGGCCCAATGCGGCCCCAGAATACCGCCATATGTACCGTGCGCTGAAAGTTCCCTTACGCATCTGCCACACCATCCACCATTCCAACGTATATATGGGGTGCAGTGAATTCAGTTGTAGTAAGAATGCCCACGCAAACAGTTCCCGGTTCAATAGGTGGACCAATGAAGTTGCTGCCAAGTGAGCGACTCACCGTCGACGAATGTATGACTTCGTCTGGCATGCTGTGAAAGTCATCTTGGGACAATGGCAGACGCAATGGAAGAGAGTTAATTCGTCCCGAAAGCACAAAACTGAATCATCTGGCGATGACCCGGCAACTCGGCTACCATAGATTCCTTCGAATCCGCAGGCCCGTGGTTTTGCGACCCCCTCTTTCGCGGGGAGAGCCTTTATCAGGTTATTTAAGTGTATATCTTTCTCCCAACATATTACAATCCGCCTGAACACTAGAATAAACCAGTATATGTCGAATATCCGGTTCCCCAGCGAGATGTCGGGGTATTAGACGATATTCCAACCCTTTAAGCAATGAATGCATATCTTACTCGAGATAATGATTGCGCAGCCGTCACGGCGATGGGTGGTCCACTCGACGGGTCGGCACATCTCTCGAAGATCCCAGGGCTCCTAGACCTCTCAACGGAGATCGGAAGACCGCAATGCATCGGAAATATCGCCATTGTAACTCACATCGTCGACGACAAAATGGGCCCAGGGATTGCCCTCATCGAGCCAAATGAGATTCGAGTTCACTATTACTGGATGTCCACGCACCTCGCCCCAGTGTCCCGCTACGCTCAACCACAGCACCTTGTCTCCATCCGCATCCTTATAACGCATGGCTTCCAGGAGCACGAGCATCCCACTCTCGGAATCGAATCGCGCGACAAATCGTTCGAAGTCATCGCCGTGCGGAACGACCAGCACCGCCGTGCGGGAATCCACCGGCTCCCACCGCACCCGGGGATCGGTGACCAATAGCCCGGGGAGCCACGCCACGGATTCCGCCCACAGGCCGAGATTGGCCGCTTGGTCGACCTTGGGCTCACCCTCCACGATGCCGAAGGGCAACTCCATCCGGGCTGCCCCATCGATGAAGGTCTCCTCCACTCGCATCAAGGGAAAGCCGTAGAACGTGATCTCGATGGAATGGCGGTAATTGCGGCCCGCCTCGTGATAGAACCTGAAGCGCCCCCGCAGCGGAATGCCCCCCACCCGCATGGATGTGCGTCCACTCACCACGGCCGAATTAATCAACGGCACCTTCTCACCGTGGAGGCTCTGGTAGAAGATTTCTACCGGCTCTGGCAAATCCCCCGGTAGATCTCTCATCGGAAGATCTTCAACCCCATCGAGCATTGAATCAAAGGGTCTAGGGGGTATACGAAGACCTACGATGATGAAGGCGATCAGTGCAACCACAACCCCCACGATCATACACCGGCGACCCGCTCGTCGGCGCCCTTTTCTCTGCACGGAATGCAACATATGCACCCTCGCTTCCCGATCGATGGAATATCCCCGTTCTCAGTCAAACCGGGGCCGGGCATCAAACCATCCGATCGGCCGCACGTTTTGCCATCCGCCAGCCGAGCAATATACCCAGGGCCAATACCGCGCCCCATGCGACACCGGCCAGGACCAATCGATCGGCGTTGGCCGCCCCCACCCCGGCCAGCGCCCACATGATCACGAGAACGAAGGGCACGTTGTTTCGTAACGTAAGGGACAGAGCGCCGAGAACTCCGGCGGCACCGATCATGATGACCGCCCACGCCACCGGACCCAGACCCCATCCATCCCATCCGGCCGCGTACAGGACCACGCTGATGTTGGCAATGGTCGCGACACTGATCCAACCCAGGTACACGTCGAAGGGTACGTCCACGAGCCATCGATCCCGGCGCGACGAGGGACGCCCCGCGTAGAGTCGAAGGGAGATGGCAGTCAAGGTGATCAACAGGGCCAGCATGATCAAAAGGGACAGGGAGAGGTACTCCCAATGCCAGGCGAAGATCCAGGCCGCATTGAATGCGCAGCTGACGGCGAAGAGCCCGCCGAGTCTCTCCACCCGGGGGTGCTCCCGGAGGAATTGATCTACTACGAAACCCGCTAGAAGCAAGTATATGACCCCCCAGATTGCAAAGACGTATCCCGCCGGAGTGAAGAGCGTGGGATACTTGTCGGAAATCTGGTCCGGGGTCTGTCCATTCAGCGGAACGCTCGTCGAAAGGTAGTTCACCATTACCATCAAGGCAAAGGCACCGGCATTTATGTATTTCATTGTCGATCCCTCAATTCGTCGCGGGTCACAGCCCGTCCTCGATATTATGCATCCA
>PWSR01000120.1 GCA_003563985.1 Clostridia bacterium
ATCCACGGCGGTGCCGGAAGTGTAGGAACCCAGAATCACTCGATCGGGCATCAGAGCTCATCTCCCTTCCGGCGGTAATCGGCTACGATTTCGGCGATGCCCTCCGGCGTCAGGTCACCGTACACGTCGTCGTTGACCAGCATGGCCGGGGGTTGATCGCACATACCGATGCAGTTCGTGAATTCCAGGGAGAATAAACCATCCTCGGAGGTCTCGCCGAAGGATATTCCCAGGGCGGACTCCAGGGCCCGGCCAACCTCTTCTTTGCCCTTCATCTCGCAGGAGATGGTCTGGCAGAGCCGGAAGACGAACTTGCCCTGGGGCTCGTCGGTCAAAAAGGAATAGAACGAGATGACCTCGGATACGCGGGCGCCCGAAAGATTCAGCGCCTTGGCGATCTCCATCTGGGCCTCCGCCGGTACGTATCCATAACTCAACTGGATGTCCTGTAGAATCGGAATAAGGGCGGTTTGACCGTCACCGCGCGAAGCCACGATGTCGGCCACCACACTGTTCCAATCCATATCGATCCGGGCGCTCATTCCCCCACCTCCCCGGAAAGTACTTCTTCAATCTTGGCCAAAAGCACCGCGGGCTTGATCGGTTTCTGGAGGAAGCTCTCCACGGGCACCATGTCGTCATCGGCACCGTAGTCCCAACCGGTGGCCCGGGCAACAGACGTTAGCATAATGATGGGAACCGGTCGATCGGAGGCCTTGATCTTCTGTGCTACGTAGAATCCCTCGTCGGGTTGAGCCATCATCACATCGAGGATAATTACGTCCGGTGACTCGGTCTCCAGTGTCTCAAGGGCCTCATCACCATTGTTTGCGGTCAGTACCCGGTAACCGGCACCTTTGAGGGACATGCCGACAATTTCCTGGACGTCGACATCGTCGTCTACTACGAGGACGGTCTTGTTCACCAGCAACCCCCTATCTCTCCGTTGATTCCGGTGCGGTGCTCTCCATCGGCGCCACCCGCGAAGGGCTCGGTGCGGACGGAAAAGCGATCCGCTGATTTTTGCCAAATCCACGGGTATGCTAACAAATCGAGGGGGTAAAGTCCAGTTGTGAAGGCCATAACGAGCGGATTCGAGGTTGCATTTTATTCGGAAGTTTGTTCTGCATTTCACAAGGATCCGGTTTCCAGTTTGCCCTATCACAAAAGAGAATAATGATATCACACTCATTACGAGTATTCCCACGTAATCCTATCGAGATTTCGAAAATCCGCCCGGACAAGCATGTGATATCCGTAACGACCCCGGTGGGATGCGCCGGGGAATGCCAAGGGAACGTATCGGTCCCGCGCATGACACCTCTAGGCGCCCAACGCGTCGTCCGCCTCCCGAATGAGCTGCGCACTGATCCGGCCCGACTCCCATATCGTGGGCAAACCGCTCCCGGGATGTGTACCGCCGCCTGCCAGGTAGACGCGCTCCAACTCTTCGAACCGATTGTGCGGACGGAAGTACAACATCTGCCCCAGGTTGTGGCCGAGGTTGAAGGTGGCCCCCCGATATATGGAGTGCTCCTTTTCCCATCTCTGGGGGTCCAGGATCGCCTCCGTTCGTATCCGGCTGCGCAGATCGGGTAGGGGAATTCTCTCCTCTAAGACATCGAGCACCCTCTCCCGATAATGGATCCCAAAGGTCTTCCAGTCGATCTCAGCCTCGTTGTTGGGAACGGGCACCAGAACGTAGAGGGTAGAGTAACCCTCGGGCGCCAGGCTCGGATCGGTTGCGCTGGCATTCTGCACGTAGACCGAGGGGTCCTCGGATGCGGTGAGCCGCTCGAATATGTCATCCGCGCTGGAGCGGGAATCGCGGGCGAAATAGATGCTGTGGTGCGGGATGTCCACCTTGCCCTCGATGCCGAGGTACATCATGAAGGTGGAACAGGAGTACCGTTTCCGCGCGAGTTTATGGGGACTGTATTTCTTGAGCACGCCCGGCGCCACCAAGTGTAACATCGCGTGGCCAAAATCGGCATTCACGAGGATGAAGTCCGCCTCCACCAGCTCTCCAGAAACCAGTTCGACGCCGCGCGCTCTCCTGCCCTCCAGGACGAGTTCCTCCACCTCCGAACCGAGATGTATCCGCCCCCCTTCTTCCTCGACGACCCGGGCCATGGCCGCGGGAATTCGATTGAGGCCCCCCATGACGTGGTAGACGCCAAACTTATGCTCAATGAAGGGGATGATTGCGAAGGCACCGGGGCAGGCCCAGGGAGACATGCCCAGGTATATCGCCTGAAAAGCAAAGGCCAGCTTCAGCCTGTCATCGGAAAAATAGTCGCCGAGGACATCGAAGAGAGAGCGGCCGGGAGCCAGTTGCCGAAACGCCTTCAACGCCTCGCGGGACACCAGGTCCCCCAACCGATCGTACGGTCTCTGCAGAGCGGGCAGGAGTTCTTCGAACCTGCGCCCCTCTCTCCGGTAGAACTTCTCCACGCCCTCGGGCCCTTCGTCAAATACCCGGGCAATCTCGCCGCCCATCCCCTCGTCGGACCGGTAACTGAGAATGTGATCGTCGCCGTAATCGAGCAGGTACATGGGATCCAGCGGCACCATATCCAGGTAATCCTCGGACGAACGTCCGGTCGCCGCGAAGAGCTCGTCCAGGACAAACCTCATCATCAGCAAGGTGGGGCCGACGTCAAAGGTGAAACCGTCGCGTCGGAGGGCGGCATTTCGCCCACCAACCTGGTCCCCCTTCTCGAATACGTCCACCTCGAAACCCCAATGCGCCAATAACATGGCCGCCGCCAGTCCCCCGGGACCGCCGCCGATAACCGCTACCCTCGATTTCCCCAACACAAGCCCCCCATCGAAACTACGAAACATCGCGCCCTCGAGCAATCCGTAATTGGCAAGAAAAGGCCGTATTCCCTGCAAGGCAAAGGAGAAATCGGCGCTCCGGAGAAGCCCCCGCCCTCCCGGAATCCGTGGGCGAGGAAGTAGCATCTGGAGACCTCCGTGCATTGTTCTCTCAACTAGACAATCCATACTACCCTATTCTGCCCCCGGCCCACTCGAACCATAAAAGAACAATTACACACTGACACAGGTAGGCCAGGTCCCCCCGAGTGGGCACACACAGTGATATTGCGCTATTCGGAAGGGATGATCGTAAAGCAATCTCTTTATCCGATAATATCATCACTATATTTCCCGTAGCACCCATATACGTCCGAATTCGGTCTACTTCCAATGGAGACCTCCGTTGTGATATAAATACTATGTAACATAGTTCACCCTCGGTTCGGGAGCTCCTGTTCCCGGGTTCCTATGGCCGGGGATCCCTGCCGCGAAAGAAAATGAAAATGGACAGAAGGAAAGGGAGTATCTGTGGTCGTCTTCGAAGATGTGACGAAGATATACGACGATGAAACCGTCGCAGTCGACGGTCTCAACCTAACGGTAGAGCACGGAGAATTCATGGTCTTCATCGGCCCCAGTGGTTGCGGTAAGACCACCACGCTCCAGATGACGAATCGCCTAAAGGAGCCCACCTCCGGTCGCATCTTGGTGGGCGGACGCGACACGAAGGAGATGAAGGCCGTCGATCTCAGGAGGGGCATGGGGTATGTAATCCAGGAGATCGCCCTATTCCCCCACATGACGGTAGCCGAGAACATATACGTGGTTCCCGAACTCCTGGGCTGGTCCAAGCAACAGAAAGTGGATCGGGCCCGGGAACTTCTCCATCTAGTCGATCTCGACCCGGACATCTACATGGACCGCTACCCCATGGAATTGAGCGGAGGTCAGCAGCAGCGTATCGGTGTACTCCGGGCCCTGGCCGTGGATCCCGATGTCCTCTTGATGGACGAACCCTTCGGCGGGCTGGACCCCCTGACGCGGGATCAGCTGCACGAAGAGCTCAAACAGTTGCAAGACAAGGTAAATAAGACGATCATCTTCGTGACCCACGACATGGATGAGGCCCTGAAACTCGCGGATCGCGTGACACTGATGCGCGACGGGAAGCTCGTCCAGGTGGACACCCCCGAGGAGATCCTTCGAAACCCCAACGACGAATTCGTAGCCAACTTCATCGGTTCGGAACGGCGTCTCATCAGTCCGCTGGATGTCCAGGTTCGGGAAGTCATGCTCAAGGGTGTGCCCACCATTGGGCCCGAATCGGGAATGGACGACGCCCTCCGGTTGATGCAGGAAAAGGACACCGACTACCTCGCCGTCAACGACGGCGATCAGTTCCTGGGTATGCTCTCCGCACATCGGCTCCAGGTCCTCCGCCTCGAGGGTGATCCCGGCGGCCAGGTCAAGGACGCCAACCTGATCAATGCCACGGTGGACTCGCGCGAAACCATGATGACCGCCGTGCACCGCCTGGCCGAAAGCCAGGAGCACGTCCTGGGCGTAATCAACCGCAAGGGACAACTCGTCGGGGCGATCTCGAGGGGTTGGCTGCCCGACATCCTGGCGAAGGAAATGTGGCCCAAGGAAGCCGCCGGATACGAAACGGAGGAGAGCTGAATTGTTCCCGCAAGCTCTATACTCTGCACTAACCCTGACCGCAAACCGCACCTTCACTGAATCCTTGATGCGATTCTTTACCCTCGTCGGCACCCGCGGAGACGACCTGAGGGCTGCCCTCGGCCAGCACATGATGCTGGTATTGATCCCCGTGGGGATCGCCATCGTGGTGTCCATTCCCCTGGGCATCCTGGCGACCCGCTATCGGGCCGTCGAGATTCCCGCCCTGGGGCTGGCCAACATCGGGCAGACGATACCCAGCCTGGCGCTAATCGCCCTCATGATACCGCTGGGACTCGGCATCGGCCGCCGCCCCGCCTACGTCGCCCTGCTGATCTACGCAATCCTGCCGATCCTCCGGAATACCTACACGGGGATCGCGGGAGTCGATCCGTCCCTGAAACGCGCCGCCCGCGGCATGGGCATGACCGATATGCAAATGCTGCTCAAGGTGGAGCTGCCCCTGGCCTTTCCCACGATCATGGCCGGAATCCGGACCTCGACCGTAATCATCATCGGTACCGCGGTCCTGGCGGCCTATATCGGTGGTGGCGGACTGGGCCAATTCATCGTCACGGGATTGGGCCTCGTTCGAGATGACCTCATCCTCCTGGGCGCCATACCCAGTGCCCTGTTGGCTATCGTGGCCGACTTGATCCTCGGCCGGGTGGAGGATTGGGTAACCCCGAGGGGCCTCAAGGTTTAGCCCCCGGGATATACAGCGAAGAGAATGAAGAGAGGAACACCCGTTTCCTAGGAGGTTTGTATTCAATGGTAGTAAATAACAAGAAGCTATTCGCCCTTACGATCGCCTTAGTCATGTTGTCTCTGGCAGCCCTATCCTTCGTCGGATGCGGCGGAGAGGCGGAGGCGCCCGCCAACGGCGACGAGGAGTTTCCCGCGGGCTCCATCACCATAGGATCCGGCGCCTTTTCGGAGCCCTGGATCCTGGCCGAAATCGCCAAGATCCTCCTGGAGGAGAATGGCAACCTGGAAGTCGATCATATCAACAACTTCCAGGGATCCAATGTCCTGCACCAGTCCATGATGTCCGGCGATCTCGATCTCTACATTTCCTGGACCGGAACCCAGTTCGCCGGGATTTTGGAAATGGAAATCACCGAGGAGTGGAGAGATCGGGAGAAGGTCTACAACTACGTCAAAGACGAATTCGACGAGCGATACGACATCCACTGGTTCCCACCCCTTGGATTTGACAACACCTACGCCGTCTGCGTGAGGCAGGACTTCGCCGAGGAACACGGCCTGGAGACCGTATCGGATCTCCGGGAAATGGCCCCGGACCTGAAGTGCGCCACCGACGTCACCTTCATGGACCGCGAAGGCGACGGCTACTACGACATGCTGGAACACTACGATATGGAGTTCGGAGAGGGCGTCCCCATGGACTACGGCCTCCTGTATCGCGCCGTGGCGGCCGGAGACGTAGAGGCGGCCATCGCCTACTCCACCGACGGGCGCGTCGGTGCACTGGATCTCGTCATCCTGGAGGACGACCGGAACTTCTTCCCGCCCTACGACGGCGCCGTCATCGCCCGCAATGAGACCCTGGCCGACTACCCGCAGATCGAGGAAGTCCTCTCGGTCATGTGGGATTCCTTCGATGAAGCAACCATGGCCGCTTTGAACGCCGAGGTCGACGTGGACGAGCGGGATTACCAGGTGGTTGCCCGCGACTTCGTCGAGGAGATGGGCTGGATCGACTGACGACAACGGACCATGGCTGGGGACGGTACCGTCCCCAGCCATAACCAATTCCCTCCACACCGAATCCCCTTCCCCGCTTCCCCCATCGGGTACCCAGCCCGCCGGGAGGCCGAGCAGACGCACGGTTCAAAAGACAATATCTCGAACAGCGAGTTCTACCCCGGGAGGTATAGATCTCATGTTGAGCGCATCTCGCGTGAAGATTGTCTCGATCGTTCTGGCGACGGCCCTGGCATTTTCGTTGACGGCGTGCTCGGGTGCAGCCGATGGCGAGGATTCGGAATTTCCTACCCTCGACCTACAGGTCGCATCCTCGACCTTCTCCGAACCGTGGATTCTCAGCGAAATGGTCAAGATCTTCTTGGAGGATTTGGGACACAACGTAGAGCACACCATCAACATTCAAGCCGACACTTCCCACGCCCTCATGTCCGCCGGCGAACTGGATTTCTACATGTCCTGGACCGGGACCGAGTTCACCGGTCTCCTGGAGATGGACGTCACCGAGGAGTGGCGGGATCGGGAAAGGGTATTCGATTACGTCCACGAGCGTCTCGAGGAAGATTACGACCGCACCTTGTTCCCGCCCCTGGGATTCAACAACACCTACGCCCTGGCGGTCCGACAGAGCTTCGCCGAAGAACACGGGCTGGAAAAGGCCAGTGATCTCATCGATATGGCCCCGGACCTGACGATCGGAACCGATACCACGTTCCAAGAGCGCAGCGGAGACGGTTTCGACGCGATGGCGGAGCACTATGGCTTCGAGTTCGGCGAAGTCACCGGTATGACCTACGGCATACTCTACCGAGCCGTAGCCAGCGGCGACGTGGACGTCAGCGTGGCCTACTCCACCGACGGGCGAATCCCCGCCATGGACCTGGTCATCCTCCAGGACGACCGGAACTTCTTCCCTCCCTACGATGGAGTCATCATCGGGAGGAATGAGACCCTGGAAGCCGACCCCCGCATCGCAGAGACTCTCTCCGTCATGTGGGGGGCCATAGATGAAGCGACCATGGCCCGCCTCAACGCCGAGGTCGACGTGGAAGAACGCGAGTTCGCAGATGTCGCACGGGAATTCATGCAAGAAAACGGCTGGATCGAGTAAGATCCTCTCCCTCTCCCCGGGAGCACGCTCGCTCCCGGGGAGGTATCTCCCCCCCTCCGCGGCTGGTACACTGGAACCATCCAAACTGATCGAAATGAGGGATTCATCCCTTGGAACGCTGCCCGCTGTGCCGAGCCGACAACCGGGACACGTTGCACGCATCCTCCCCCTCCGGGGGCGGTTACCTCCACTGCAACACCTGCGATTTGATCTACGTGACATTCGACGGAATCCTCTCCCCCGCCGAAGAACAATCTCGTTACCTAACCCACGACAACACCCACGAGAACGCGGGGTACGTCGATATGCTGACCCGGTTTATCGAGCGAACCGTGACACCTCATATCTCCACCGGAAAGGCCCTGGAGTTTGGATGCGGTCCCGGCCCGGTTCTGGCGGACCTCCTCGAAGCCCGTGGGTTCTCCGTCTCCCTGTACGATCCCTATTTCGCACCCGATCCCGGCCCGCTGGATTGCACCTATGATATCGTCACCTCCACCGAGGTTCTCGAACACGTGACGGACGCACGATCTCTATGGGATCGGCTACGTCAGCTCGTGAAGCCGGGCGGCTACCTGGCCATCACCACGCGATTCCATCCGGGTCCCGACGCGTTCGCCGAGTGGTGGTATCGCCGGGACCCCACGCATATCCGCTTTTACTCCCGCAATACGATCCGGTGGGCCGCCGCCGAATACGACTGGGATCTCCTGTTATTGGACGACCGAGACACGGCAACCCTCCGGCGTCCACGGTGAACGGGAACGCCGGCGCGAACCCCACGACCCCAGCGGGGCTGCAACACGGACCGCCCATCTTTCTATGCCGACCAGGGGCGCGACCAGTGCGAATGTTGCACCCCCCTTTTTGACACCATGCTGTCGCTATGCTATGATGCTTTTGCAGGGAGGTTAGGTGCATGAAACACCGACGCCTCGGACTCAGGATTCCAGCGGACGTACACGATCACCTGCGCTGGGAGAGCTTTCGAACTCGGCGATCGATCAACAGCATCGTACTGGAAGCCATCGAGACCCGCTTGGGAGGCGATAACGTGTTACATCAGATATGGAAGCACATGGCCACCGGAAATCGCTACGCGGTTCAGCTTGAGGGTGACGACATCACCGGAGCCAAGGGACCGTTGATGGCGACGAAGGTACAGGACGACGACCTACCGCGCCTCGACTACACCGAGGACCCGGATCTCGTCGAGTGGATCAAGGCACACAAGCTGGACTTCCAGCAGCTCGAGGACGCCAAGGAAGAGATGGAAGAAGAGTAAGTAGCGAATCAATCGGATCTTCACTTTGCGGGCCCACCCCCACGGGGATGGGCCCGTCTTCGCGTTACCCCGCAGCAACCGAGAGGGTATGCTTCCCGGACGGAGTACATCATAGGTAGACTGCTCGCCGGGAAGGATGATGCAACAGTGGCTTATGACACGATAATCCGGGGTGGCACGCTCCTCGATGGAACGGGCGGCCCCGGGGTCACCGGGGACATCGCGATCCAGGGGGATCGAATTGCCGCGGTCGGGGACCTCGAAGCGGCCACCGCCGCACGAGAGATCGACGCCGCGCGATCCGTCGTCACCCCCGGGCTGATCGATGCCCACACCCACGCCGACAAGACGATGATGCTTTACCCGGGCGCGGAGAATTACCGGGCCCAGGGCATCACCACCGTCGTGGGCGGCAACTGCGGTTCATCGCCAGCCCCCCTCACCGACTATTACCTGCAGGGCTATTGGGAATGGAACTGGTGGCACGATATCAATCCCCGGGCCTACTACGATGAAGTGGTGGCGGATCTCCCCCCCGTCATCGATGCCATGAAACGCCACGAGGGCCTGGACCTGGACTGGCGGACCTTCGGAGAGTTCTTCGCCAGACTGGCCGAGAGAGAGCCCGGGGTGAACCTGGTCCCCCTGGTCGGACACAATGCGGTGCGGGGCGCGGTCATGGGTCGCGACTATCGTCGCGCTGCCGACGCCGAAGAAATCGAGCGGATGCGCACCCTGGTCCGGGATGCCATGCAAGACGGCGTCGTCGGGATTTCCAACGGCTTGGACTACGCCCCGGGTGGATACGCCGATCGCCGAGAGATGGTAGCCCTGGTGAAAGAAGCGGCGAACCATGACGGCATCTTCACCAGCCACTGGCGCCGCACCGGCCTCCGCTACGGAATGGGCAACCCGGTATTGATCAAGGGCCTGCGAGAAGCGCTGGAGATCGCGCGCGAAGCCGGCGCTCCCCTCCTGCAAATATCCCACGTCCTAAATGGTTACTCCATCTTCCCCGAGAGCCCCGATGAACTCCTCCGGGAGGCCGCCCGGCTCACCTTGAACCTGCTGGATGAGGCCATCGAAGACGGGTTGAACCTCTACTGGGATGTCATACCCAACACCAACGGGGGCACCCTCAGCGGCCGCTACCTGGCCGCAGGGCTCGCGCCCTGGCTGAAGATGTCCGGCAGCCTGGAACAGCTGGCCCGCAACCTGGCCGCCCCGGACTACCGGAAGGACGTCCGGGATTACCTCGAGGCGGGGAAATGGTATCCCCTGAACCCGCTGGCAAACCCGGGCTGGGCCGCGGGCCTCGTGGTGGCCTCCCACCCCGACGAATCGCTAATCGACCGTTCTGTAGCAGATATCGCCGCCGCGCGGGGAACGGACTCCCTGGGCACCCTGTTCGACCTCATCGCGGAATACCCCGAGTCCCTGGGATACCCCGCCCCCGGATCGGAGACGGCCCACCGCGTGTTCTTCGAACACCCGCGGACGATGGTGGCCCTGGATACCTTCTCCGTGGACGATACATACGAGGTGTACCGCCCACCCTACCTCAGGCCGCACCCCAACACCTACGGGGGCATGGTCCGATACTTCGAGCGCTTTGGCCGTCCCCTGCTCGGCATGGAAGAGGCCGTCCGCCGCGTAACGGGCCTGCCCGCCGAGGTATTCGGCCTCCGGGACCGCGGAATTCTACGGGAGGGGAAACGGGCCGATATCGCGGTCTGGAATCCCGACAACTACCGGGATCGCTCCAGCTACACCGAGCCCCGCCGGTATGCCGAGGGAGTAGAATACCTGTTCGTAAACGGTACGCTTACGCTGTCGGAAGGAAGACTGCTGCCCGAAACGGGTGGACGCATATTGACGCGCTGAAGGGCACGAGCCCCCGGGAGATGAATCTCCCGGGGGCTCGACTACCCTTTAGATCGTAGATACGCGACCGGACAACCTCCGTCTACCCCGTACCGGTCTCCCGTTGCACGATCTCCCGGAAGGCTCCCAGGAGATCCCGGGCCAGGGGGCCCGGCTCACCCGTACCGATCTCCGCATCGTCAACCCGCACTACGGGGAGCACCTCGCAGTAGGTATTCGTAAAGAAGAGCTCCGAAGCGACCCGCAATTCTTCCCGCGTAAAGGCCTCTTCGCGCAGCGGCAGTTCCAGGTGTTCCGCCGCTTCCACCACGGCCGCCCGCGTCACCCCGGCCAGGATTCGCGGCCCCACCGGATGGGTTCGTATCACGCCATCGATTACCGCGAAGAGGTTACTCACGGTGCCCTCGGTCACGGTGCCATCGTCTTCCACGAAGACAGCGTCGTATCCACCCTTTTTCTGAACCCGGGTGGCGGCTAGGATATTGGGGAGCAGGGTGGTCGCCTTTACATCTCGCCTCCCCCAGCGGATGTCGGGTTCCGTGTACGCGGTGGCACCCTTCCGATACAGCCTCTTCGGGAGGCGATCGAAGGGTCTCACGGTACCGATGATCGTCGGTTCGATTTCGTCCGGCGCCGCGTGAATCCGAGGACAGGCGCCCCGGGTCACCTGCAGGTACACGAAGGCATCGGCCATTTGCGAACGGCCCGCCAACTCCTCGATCACCGTCGGAAGCCCCGAGAGTGCGTCCGGTGGAAGATCCACCACCTCGGCCCCGGCCCGCATGCGCTCCAGGTGCTCCCTCGCCCGAAACGGAACTCCGTCGTACAATCGAACGACTTCGTACAGACTATCGCCAAATTGCATCCCGCGATCCTCTACGGATACCTTGGCCGACTCGATCGGCAAGTACTCTCCATTCAGATACGCCAGCTCCGGCATATCATCCCCTCCCTCTCCAGGACGCTCCTTGGTACTTGCTTCTCTCGAAGCGCCACCGGTCCCTGCTCGGAACCCGCTCCGAAACCGAGACTTGATTATTCCCGACGGAAGAGGGTAAACCCATAGGTAGACATTTATCGAGAGGAGTCTCGACTTGGCAACGCAAAGCACGGAACAAAGGGAACGAAGGGAAGTTCGAGTCACGGGAATGACCTGCGCAGCCTGTGCCGCGGCGGTGGAGCGCGCCCTGGGCGCGCGCGAAGGCGTTTACGAAGCCTCGGTGAACCTGGCGACGAACTCCGCGAAGGTGGAATACGATCCCGATCGGATTTCCCCCCGGGAGATCGACGAGGCCATTGAAGGGGCCGGGTACGGCGTCAGGACGCCCTCTGAGCGCGTCCAATTGGGAATCGGTGGTATGACGTGCGTAGCCTGTGCCCAATCCGTAGAGGCGACGTTGAACCGGGTGTCCGGCGTAGAATCGGCCTCGGTAAACGTATCCTCGGAACGCGCGCTCATCCGGTTCGACCCGTCCCGGGTCCAGTTGGAGGATCTCGTGGCGGCGGTGGAATCCACCGGATACACCGTTACCTCGCAGTCCTCTCGCCGGACGCGGGAGGACGACGAGGAGGAACGCCTGGCCGTCCACAACCGGAACGTGATCGTGGCGTGGGCCCTGACCATACCCATCATCCTCTGGATGGTCCCCGAGATGATCTGGGGCATCATGTGGCCCACTCACTTGGTTCACAATATCGGAGTGATCATCCTGGCGGTGGGCGTGGTATTCTACCCCGGTTGGACCACCCTGCGATCGGCACTCAATGCAATCCGGCACGGGACAGCCAACATGGACGTATTGATCTTCCTCGGCACTACCATCTCCCTGGTCACGGGTCCCCTCAGCTTCGTAATCGGGATCGCCAACTACGCCGGGGTAGGCGGCATGATCATGGCCTTCCACGTAACCGGTCGCGCCATCGAAGCCCGCGCCCGGGGGCGCGCCTCGCAGGCCATCAAGAAACTCCTGGAGTTGGAGGCGAAGACTGCTCGCGTGTTGGTTGACGGCGAGGAACGCGAGATCCCCATCGAGGAACTGTCCCCCGAGGACATCATGGTAGTCCGCCCCGGCGAGAAGATCCCCACCGACGGCATCGTGGTATACGGCAGTACCTCGGTGGACCAGTCCATGGCCACCGGAGAATCGATGCCGGTCCGCCGTGACGAGGGCGAGGAAGTCATCGGAAGCACCATGAACCTGGAGGGATACATCCGGGTCCGGGCCACCAAGGTGGGTGATGACACCTTCCTGTCGCAGGTCGTGCGCCTGGTCGAGGAGGCCCAGGGCACTCGGGTTCCCATCCAGGCCCTGGCCGACAGGATCACGGCGGTCTTCGTCCCGGCGATCCTGGTCGTGGCCTCGCTGACCTTCCTGGCGTGGGTGCTCTTCCCGGAGCCCTTCCACGCGGCAGCCCGCTGGGGCGCGGGATTCCTCCCCTGGATCGACCCGACCCTGGATCGCTACACCCTGGCCCTTTCCGCCATGGTGGCAACCCTCGTAATCGCCTGCCCGTGCGCCCTGGGATTGGCCACCCCGACGGCATTGATGGTCGGATCGGGGAAGGGCGCCGAACACGGCATCCTCATCCGTCACGGCGAAGCCATCCAGACGATGCGCGAAGTGAAAGCCATCGTCTTCGACAAGACGGGTACCATAACCCGGGGAACCCCGGAGGTCACGGACGCGATCCCGGTGGATGGAACCCCGGAGGATGAACTACTACGGGTGGCGGCCTCCGCCGAGGCCGGCTCGGAGCACCCCCTGGGGCAGGCCATCGTGCGCGAGGCCTCGCGTCGCCATCTGGAATACGAGGAAATCGAGGGGTTTGCCGCCGTCGTGGGTCGGGGCGTTAGGGCCCAGACCGAGACGGGGACTGTACTCGTGGGAACGCCGGAACTCCTTCGGGAAAACGGTATCGATCGTATCGATACTCTGACCGAGCGGAAAGAAGCCCTGGAGGATATGGGGCGCACCGTGATGCTGGTCGCTTCCGCGGGACAACTACTGGGCATGATCGCGGTGGCCGATACACTCAAGGAAGACTCCGTCGCCGCCTTGGAAGAACTGGCTCGCCAAGGATTCCAGCTGGCGATGATCACCGGCGACAACCGGAGAACGGCCGAGGCCGTGGCGGCGGAGGTAGGCATCCACCGCGTACTGGCGGAAGTACTTCCCGACGGAAAGGTGGAAGCGCTGAAGCAACTGCAGGATGAATTCGGTAAGGTAGCCATGGTCGGCGACGGCATCAACGATGCCCCCGCCCTGGCCCAGGCCGACGTGGGGATCGCCATCGGGACGGGAACGGATATCGCCATCGAATCATCGGATATCACCCTCGTGGCCGGGGATCTGTCCTCCGTCGTGGCAGCGATCAACGTCAGTCGTGCCACCTTCCGAAAGATCCGGCAAAACCTTTTCTGGGCCTCCATATACAACGTGGTGGCCATCCCCGTGGCCATCGCTGGACTCCTCCATCCGGTCATCGCCGAGGCGGCCATGGCCTTGAGTTCCGTGTCGGTGGTCACCAACGCAAACCTGCTCCACCGGGTCAAAATCGGGTTCAAGAGGAAATGATGGCCAAACCCCGTCCGGGTTGCTAATCCGCCCGGACGGACAGATTATTGTCCACCAGGCTCTGCTTCCAATCCCCTCGCCGGAACCAGGCGAGGGCCAGGGTACCTCCGATGACGTTGCTGAAGAAGACCCCCCACCAGAGCCCGTCGGTGTGCAGCGCCGTCATCCCGGCCAACGTGTAGGCCAGGGGAATCCGCAGGCCCAGGAGTGCGATGATAGAAAAGGCCATCGCCACGGCCGTCTTACCCGCACCCCGGAAGGCACCGTTCACCACGTTCATCACACCGATGAACCCGAAACTGAAGGCGGCCACCCGCAGGTAGGAGGCGGTGTTGGCCAGGGCCAGGACATCGGTGGCGGGCAAGAATATGCCGCCCACCGATTCCGCCGTTAGATAGATGACCGCCCCGAGCAGGGTCAAGACCGCCATCATGGAGCCGGCCCCGATCCACGTCGCCCGCTCCGCCCTTTGTGGCAACCCGGCCCCCAGATTCTGCCCCACCATCGCCGTCGTGGATTCGGCAAACCCCATGCTCGGCATGAACACCACAGAGATCACCCGGTTCCCGATTCCAAAGGCAGCCAACGCCGGCGTACCGTACGCCGCGACCACCGCGGTCATGGCCGTCATGCCGACGGCCCGGGAGGATTGCTCGATGGCGGCCGGCGCACCGATTGCCAATATCGTTCGTACCGTTTCCCAGCGCGGCCACAGGTCCTTGAACGTTGCCTTCAGCCCCAGCGTCCCGCGAAACAGGATGATCACCCCGAATATCGTGGCGAGCCCGCGGGAGAAGACCGTCGCCACGGCCGCCCCGGGGACACCCATGGCGGGGAATGGGCCCCAGCCGAAAATCAGGAAGGGATCCAACACGATGTTCAGGACGGTCGAAGCGATCATCAACCGCATCGGGCTCACCGTGTTTCCCGAACCCCGGATGAGTGCCTGGAAGACGAAGAAACCGAAAATGAAGGGTACACCAACGAACCATACCTTCAGGTAGGCGGCCGCAGCGGGGATGATAGCTGGATCGGGACCCAGGAGATGAACCACGGATTCCGAGAGGAAGAACCCCGCCACCGCGAGGACGATGGAGACGATACCGACGAAGCCGAAGGTCTGCGAAGCGATAAAATCCGCCGTGAGATTATTCCCCGCCCCCACATTCTGCGCCACCAGGGCAGTACCGGCGATGACCAGGCCCCCACCCAGCGAAATGAAGAGGAATACCACCGGGAATCCCAGTGAAATGGCCGCGACCGCCTCGGCACCCAACCGGCCCACCCAAAAAGTATCCGCCAGATTATAGATGGTCTGCAGAAAATTGCTCAGGACGATCGGCCACGCCAGCGTAAAGAGCGCCGCCGCGATGGGACCGCTGGTGAGGTCCAGCCGAACCTGGCCGGTCTTGGCCGGCGGAACCTTCAAAGGACGCGCCACCTCAACTTCCCTCCGACGTGGACTGTTCTTCGAGGGAACGGCGAAGCTTTTCCAATATTCGCAACAGTTCCTCGAGGTCATCCTCGGTCAGGTGGCTGAACAATCGCCGCATCCGCTCGGTACGATCGGTTTCGATATCCTGCAAGGACCGGAGGCCGGCATCACTGATGGCAACCCGCGTGACCCTTCGGTCCCTGGTATCCTTTTCCTTGGCAACGTATCCGCTCTCGTGCAGCGAGAGAACCACGTTGGAAATGGTCGTCTGATTGAGTTCCATCCGATCCGCCAGTCCCGAAATCGTATCCGGCCCCCCGTCCCGCAGCCGTCGCAAGAGGAAGAATTGCGGTCCGGAAATCTCTCGATCCCGGAAGCCGCGCCGGGCGTCGGCGAAATGCTTTCCAATCACGGATATCTGCTTATCCAAGGCCTTGATCAGGCATTCTTTATCCAAGGGAGAAATTCGCTCCTAACATTTGCGGGGAATATTTGTTGCCAATATAAAGCATCGGTTCCGGTTGGGCAACCCCTTCGAAGGGTTTGTCCCGGCGAGGGAGAAGGGTTCCCGGGAGACGAAAACGACACGGAGGGATCGAATCCATGAAGGATAGCCTGCGAGAGAAAACAAAACGACTGATGAAGATACCCGGGATTTCGGGCCAGGAGACCGAGGTCGTCAGATTCCTGATGGAACAACTGGCACCGGGCGCCGATGATATCTTTGCGGACTCCATGGGAAACCTTTTCGCCCTGCGCCGCGGTTCGCGCCCGGGCCCGAAATTCATGCTGGCAGCCCACTCGGATCAACTGGGTGCGGTCGTGCGCTACGTGGATCCGTCGGGTTTCCTGCGCTTTGAGAAGGTCGGGGGCATCCTGGACTCCTTGCTGGTCGGTCGCAAGGTGTGGGTCGGGGGTGTCCCGGGGATCGTGGGACTCAAGCCAGGTCATTACCAGACCGAAGAAGAGAAGCGGCGCGTACCCCAGGCCGAAGACATGTATATCGACGTCGGCGCCGAAGATGCCGATGGCGTTCGCGCCCTGGGAATCGATATCGGCACGCCGGTAACCTACATGGACGAAATGACCGTATTTGCCGACGGCAATCGTTTCGCGGGGGCCGGATTGGACGACCGGGCCGGATGCGCCGTCCTGTGGCAGGTATTCGAGGAACTCTCCGACGGGGACTTCGGGGGCGAGTTCTGGGGAGTCATCACCGTCCAAGAGGAAGTCGGCCTTCGGGGCGCCGGCGTCGCCGGCACTCGTCTCGCCCCCGATTTCGCCCTGGCTCTGGACACCATTCCCTGCGGGGGAACTCCGGACGTCCGAACCGATCAGTTGCACACCGACATCGGCCTGGGCCCGGTTTTCGCCCTGGTAAGCGGTCGGAGGGGTCAATTCACCGCCCACCCGAAGGTGCGCAAGATGCTCACCGCCGCGGCCGAGAAATGCGGGGCCCCGTATCAGCCGATGGTATTCGCCGGGGGCAATAACGACGCATCCTCCATCCAATTGGCCGGCGAAGGCGTAGCGGCCGCCTCCGTCACCTTGCCCCGGAGGTATTCCCACTCCCCGGTGGAGATGGGCGATTTCCGCGATATGGTGGCGGCGACCAATATCCTCGAAACCCTGGTGCGGGATATGGAAACGGCCGACGGATTTGACTTCATCTAGTCCCACGCATGGAAAAGGCATCCGATGGAGCATCGCTTCCACCCGTCGGATGCCTTTTCACGTGACTTGCACGATGCCGGGGTTTACCGATTCAACGTACCCGCGGAATCCCGGAGCGATCCGGGCAAAAAGGGGCCACTATGCATTTTCTCTGCGCGCGTCTACACACTCCGAGCACAGGCCCACCAGGTGCACGTCGATCTGGTCGACCTCCAGGCACTCCCCGGGGACCGCACCCCGAATGGACTCCGCCACCGCGCCGAAATCCTCGGTGTGTATGTCGGAGACCTTGCCACATTGCCTGCAGTAGTGGTGAATGTGACCGCGGGTATCAAAATCGTAACGATAGCTGGCTCGATCACCGATGACAAAACGATGAACCAAGCCGACACCCTCGAAAGTATCGAGGCTCTTGTATATCGTGTTCAAACTGATGGCCGGATGATCGGCCCGCACCATCTCGTGGATCTCTTCGACGGTGGGATGTTGCCGCGATGCACGCAACGCATCCAATATCGCCAATCGTTGCGGCGTGACGCGCAAACCGGCCTCTCTCAGTAATTCTTGGCTCGCAGTATCGCATCTCATATAGTCATCACCTTAATTAGTATAGCATATCCGCGGAGGGTGCAAAGAAAGAATCTGCGGGAGGGAGATCCCTCCCGCAGCCATGAGGAGAGTTCGGAGTCAAAGATCCCGGTGGCAGAACCACCAATCGTAACATTCGTACTGCCCCTGGCGTTCGGCGGCGGTTTCGACATCCTGGGGTGGCGGGATGATGACGCGATCACCGATCAGTTCATTGTTCGGCCAATCGGCGGGGGTGGCCACGCCCTCGGCGTCCACGACCTGAAGCGCCTTGATCATTCGCAGGATCTCGTCGAAGTTCCGCCCCATTTCCTGGGGATAGTAGAGAATGGCGCGGATTATGCCCTTCGGGTCGATGATGAAAACCGCCCTGACCGTGTTGCTTCCTTTGCCGGGGTGCACCATGCCGAGGCGCCGCCCGACCGTTCCGTCGTCGGCGATGATGGGGAATTGGATTTCCACATCGAGGTTGTCACGAATCCACTCTTCCCACTTGATATGGGCGAAGATCTGGTCGATGCTGAGACCCATCAGTTCCGTATTGAGGCTCTGAAACTCGTCGAAGCGATTTTGAAAAGCCACGAACTCCGTAGTGCATACGGGTGTAAAGTCGGCGGGATGGCTAAAAA
Source organism: Clostridia bacterium (assembly GCA_003563985.1). Taxonomy (GTDB): domain Bacteria; phylum Bacillota; class Sulfobacillia; order SLMV01; family SLMV01; genus CSSED11-154. The sequence continues at coordinate 18,413 of PWSR01000120.1, forward strand.
GCACCAACCATTTTCCCTGGTAGTCCCCCGGTAAGTTCTTGACACCCCGGGTGGTCTTAACCTCCAGTTGCGGCAGTGGTTCCCCGATCAGGGGCATTCTCTCTTCCATTTCGGAATCTACCTCCCAGATACTATGTTTAGGCTGGACGGGATTCCCCGGCCCTTATAGTAAGTATTATCACCTGATAGGGCGGGCCTGTCAATCCTCTTGGCCTTCCGCCTCTGCCAGGCTGAGAAGGGTGTGCATCATGACCCGGACGCCGTTGACCAGATGCTCGGGGTCCGTGTATTCATCGGGACTGTGGCTAATTCCACCGCGACTGGGGACGAAGATCATGGCCGTCGGAACGTAGGGAGCAAAGCTCTGGGCATCGTGCCCGGCGCCGCTGGGCATCGCGACGGACTCCACCCCGGATCTCCGCGATCCCCGGGCAATGTGGGACATGAGAACGTCGTCTAGGTACACACCATCTTTCTCGTAGACCGTCTTCATCAGGGCGGATCGGATATTGTCGTCCAACCAAGTATCCAGTCGATCCCGGACGCGGGCCATATCCTCGGCATCGATGGAGCGAAGCTCAACGGTAAAGCGACAGTGCCCCGGTATGATATTCATGGCGCCCGGGCTCACGGTTACGTCGCCGATGGTGGCCACCATCTCGTCGGACCGGGCGCGAGCCCACTCCGGCAGGAGCCCGAACACGGGAGCGGCCGCCACCAGGGCATCCTTCCTGCTGGCCATCGGCGTGGTCCCGGCGTGATTGGCCTGCCCCTCGACTTCGATCACGTAGCGATATATGCCCACGATCCCGGTCACGATACCGATGTCGATGCCCCGCTCCTCCAGGGTCCCGCCCTGTTCTACGTGCATCTCCAAGTACCCGCGGAACTCCGAAGGATCTCGGCGCGCCTCATCGATACGCGTCGGATCCAGCCCTACCCTCTGAAAGGAATCCGCCAGGGAGGGCGCGCCGGTCTCTTTTACCCCGTACAATTCTTCCCGGGCAGCGCTGCCCATCATCGCCCGGCTTCCAAAGGTCCCGGCAAAATGATGTCCCTCTTCGTCGGTAAAGTTAATGATCTCGAGGTTCCAGGGTAACTTCACATCGGCTTCGATCAAGTTGCGCGCGCATTCCAGTCCCGAGAGAACACCCAGGGATCCGTCGTACTTCCCGCCCTGGGGTACCGTGTCGAGGTGCGATCCAATCACCATGGTCTTGCCCGCGGGATCGGCACCCTCCAATCGCCCGATGACATTCCCCGCCGCATCCACGCGAACGTCCAATCCGGCCTCTTCCATCCTGCCCTGCACCCAATCCCGCGCGCGCACATCCTCATCGGTGAGCGCCAGGCGCGTTATGCCTTGGCCCTCCCGGTACCCGATGGTCCCCAGTTCGTCTATGTCTGCCAGGAAACGCACACTATCAATTTTCATATCTACACCATCCCTTCCGGATATTGGATTCGATCTCGATGCTCAGCGACCAAGTCGGTAATTCGAAGCAGGTTCCCCTCGGCCCGGGTGAATCACACGTCGACGGGAGCGCGATAATCCTTCGACATCCGGAAACCACAGTCCGCAGGAGTTCGGGGCTTGCACAGTCTATCGTCCTCGTACTCACACCTATTGTATTTCCCCCATCCCCCGCGCTCTCCTTCCCGGGGATATGGAACCTGTTCCCCGCGGCGTCGTCGATATATGATGGAGACGTAGGATCCGGAAGTACTAAGGGAGGCTGGAGTTCTTGAAGATTCGAACCGTCCTGATCGCCCTGGTCATCGCGGCGCTGCTTTTTCCCAATTATGCCCAAGCACAGCCTTCCTCCGATCGCGTGAGTACCTGGCCGACGGCCGAACAGGTCGTGGCTCTAACCTTTGACGCGGGTTCGGATCGCGGCATTTCGGAGGAGATCCTAAACATACTGGAAGAACGCGATGTTCTCGCCACGTTTTTCCTCACGGGCCATTGGATAGAAAACTATCCCGATGATGCCCTCCGCATCAGCCGGGCAAATCATACCCTGGGCAATCACAGCTATTCCCATCCGGACATGACAACCATATCCTCCGAGCGAATTCGCGAAGAGATCACCAGGACGGAGAATTTGGCCCGGGACGTCCTGGGATCCGGCCTCCGCCCCTATTTTCGCCCCCCTCACGGTGCGTACAACGACGAAGTCCTCCGGGTCATCGCCGAAGAGGGCTACGAGTACACCGTGATGTGGACGGTAGATACCCTCGACTGGGACGGCGCCACGGCGGACCAGATCGTGCGGAGGGTAGAAGATGCATTGCGTCCCGGGGCAATCATCCTGATGCACGTGGGGTCCGGAACGGAGACGGCCGATGCGCTACCCCGGATACTGGATCTGCTGGAAGAGCGGGAGTACCGTCCCGTCACCCTGCACGAGATGTCCCAGCGAGAGCCCGAGAAGCAAGCATACCAGGTCCAACCGGGCGATACACTGTACGGGATCGCCGAGGCTACCGGCGTGGATGCCCAAGAGATCGCCCGGGCCAATCAATTGACGGACCCCTACATTATCCGGGTGGGTGACATCCTGATCATACCCGGCGCTGAACCGGAGGAAGTTCCCGAGGATGACCCCGAAGAGGCGGAACCGGAGGAGACAGAGCCCGCAGAACGGGAGTCGACGGAGCCCGAAACCGAGGAACCGACGGAGCCCGAGGAAGAGGAGGATCCACCGCAGGACTCCGAGGATCCCGCACCGTGGTGGGCGTTCCCCGGCCGGATCTTCCGCCTGCTGCTACAAGGGTTTTGGGACCTGGCGTCCGAAGGAGTGCGCTTCCTCATCGACGTGATCCGCCGCTGAACCGGGAATATCGGTCATTGAACCGATAGCGGCTCCAGGGTTTGGACCACCACGCTCGCGGCTCCACCCCGACGCCGTATCTCTCCTCGAACCGATAGCGGACCTTTGGCCCGGGGAAAGACCAGGTGACCGTATCGCCGATATGGGCCGGAGAACAGTACCACATCAACCAAACCCGTTTCATCCTCCAGGGAAAAGAAAACGACCGTTTTCCCGCTTCGAGTCGGGGGCCTGTGCGGACATATGACCGTACCGGCTACGGCGACCTCCTCCCCTTCGGGCGCAGATCGAGCCTCGCGCGTCGTCACAAATCCCCTGTCGGTCAGCTCTTCCCGCTTGAGGCCCATCCAGCTGCCGCCGGCCTCGATACCCAGGATGCGCCTCTCCCAGACGATCTTCTCTTCGGGCGAAAAATCGGGGATATCCCGCGCAAACGACCCCACTCTTTTCCTTCGCCCCCCGGCGGTCAACATCCAAAGCAGGGAACGCCGATTCGGCTCCAGGGATGCCAGGGCACCGCACAGGATCAGGTTTTCCGCGAGATCCGCTCCGATATCGACCCGCCGCAGAAAATCCCCCGGGGAAGTGAAGAAACCATCGTCCCGGGCCCGGAGCAACCGATCCAGGGCTGCCCCTCCCATCCCCTTGACCTGGGCCAGGGATATCCGAATATTCCCTTCCTCGATGGTAAAGCGGGACCCGCTCGCATTGACATCCACCGGCAAGATCCCGATCCCCCGGCGCCGGACTTCGGTGCAGAGGGTATTGGGGGGATAGTAACCCATCGGCCAATTGCTCAGTACCGCGGCGAAAAACGCGGCCGGGTAATGCTGCGCGAGGTAGGCAGTACGATAGGCCGTGTTTCCGAAGGCCGCCGCGTGGGCTTCGCAGAATCCGTAGGATGCATAACCCCGGAGGTACGAATAGATCTGCTCCGCGATCTCCGCCCCGATACCACGCTGGGCAGCCCGCTCGACGAAGAGGCGTCCCAATTCTTCCATCTCTACCCCGGGACGAGACCGACTCATGACCCGACGCAGGCGATCGGCCTCCCCCGGGCTGAACCCGGCGATCGCCACCGCGATCTCGATGACCTGCTCCTGGAAAAGCACGACCCCGTAAGTCTTGCGCAGTATCGGTTCCAAATCCGGGTGGATGTAAGTCACCGGCTCCGCCCCGTGGCGCCGGGCAATGTAGGGCTCCACCATATCACCCTTTATGGGGCCGGGGCGAATAAGAGCCACCGATGCGATGATGTCCTCGAGATTTGAGGCACCCAGCCGAGATTGGAGCGCCCGCTGGGCCGGGCTCTCCAGTTGAAATACGCCCAGCGTCTCGCCGCGATGGAGCATGGCATAGGTTTCTTCGTCATCCTCGGGTATGGCCTGGTAATCGAAGGCGCGATCGCGGGTTCGAATATCCATCACGGCATCCTCCACGGCGGATAGCATTCGGAGCGATAGGAGGTCCAACTTGATCAACCCCAGTTCCTCTACGCCCTCCTTGTCGAATTGGCAAATCAATTCTCCCTTGGCGGAGCGCTGCAGCGGCGTGACCTCCTCCAGGGGCCGATCGGAGATGACGAGTCCCCCGCAGTGGGTGGAAATGTGACGGGGAAATCCATCGACCGCCGCGGCGGCGGATAGCAGGCGTTCGTACCCCTCCCACCCCTCCGGATGGTTCCGGAATTCCGGCAGGATCTCCATAACCTCGGCGATATTGCCCGAACCGCTGCCCCGGGGGATCCGTTTGGCCAGGTCCCCCAGGACCTCGGGGCGAAATCCCATGGCCTTCCCCAGCTCCCGGACGGCCGAGCGGGCGCGAAAGGTATTGAAGGTGGCGACACCGGCCACGCGATTTTCCCCGTACTTCGCACGAACGTAATCCGCCACCCGGTCCCGATGACGGGCATCGAAGTCCACATCGATGTCGGGCTTTTCGCCGCGCTCTGGACTCATAAACCGCTCGAACAATAGATTTCTCCCCAGGGCATCCACCTCGGTGATTCCCAGGCAATAGGCCACGGCCGAATCCGCCGCGGAACCCCTGCCGGCACAACGAATCCCCCGCCCCCGGGCAAATCGGACGACATCCTCGACCAGGAGAAAGTAATCCGCATAGCCCTGGGATATGATCACATCCAGCTCTCGATCCAGGCGCTTGGCAACTTCACCGTCCGAATGACCGTACCGTTCCAGGGCACCTCGTCGCACCAGGTCCCGCAGGTGGTCCGCAGTCCCCACATCCCGGGGTAAGGCAAAGGTGGGATATCGCCTGCGGCCCAGGTCAGGAACCGGCTCGCAGGCCTCCGCGATGGCGAGCGTATTCCGTAGGGCATCCGGCAGGTGACGAAAATGCCGGGTCATCGCCTCGGCTGATTTCAAGTAGTTCTCGGCATTCAGATGGCGTTCCGGGTTCGTCGCGGACAGGGTGGTGCCGGTGCGAACGCAGGTCAACAAGTCGTGGACGGGAAAGTCGGCCTTCCTCGCGTAGTGTACATCGGCCGAGGCCACCAGGGGGATGTCCAGTTCTTCACTCAATTCCACCAGGCTGCGGTGAAGGCCCAGGTCTCCCGGCAAAACGGCGGGTTGCAACTCCAAGTAAAGGGAGTCGCCCACCATCTCCCGGTAGAAAAGGGCCCTTTCCCGGGCTTCCCGGTAATGCCCGGATAATAGCAGGAAGGGGATCTCCCCCGCCCGACAACCCGACAGGACGAAGAGATCTTGCCCCATGCCAGCCAGCTCGGAGGGATCCAATCGGGGCCGGCCTCGCTCACCTCGTCGATGCGCCCGGGTCAACAACTTGCATATCCCGGCGTATCCCTCGGCGTTTCTGGCCAGGGCCACCAGGTGGTATCCGCCCGGGAGGGTGAACTCCACCCCCTGGATCGGCTTGACCCCATATTTCTCGGCCGTCCGCCGAAAATCCACCGCTCCTCCCACGTTGTCATGGTCCGTCAGGGCTAGAGCCCTCATCTCCCCGGCGACTGCCCGTCGGACCAGCTCTCCGACGGAGCTTCCACCGTCGAGAAAAGAGTAGGGAGAATGGCAATGCAGGTGTACGAACTCCACGGGAATTCCCCCGTCAATCGTAGATTCGATAAAGCACCCAGGGACCCGGACCCCGAACCTCCCGGCAAATCTCCACGAGACCGCCGCGGGCTATCCGGAGCCGATAGAACACCTTTTCTCGCTCCCCGGACCACCAACATCCCGTGTCTCGCCATCGTTCCTCGATGGCGACGATCTCAACCCATACATCACCCAGGAGTACGGCCTCGGGAGTTCCCCGACATGATGTCCGGACACCCACCCTTCGATTCACCAATCGGCCCATTTCCATCACCTCCCCCGGAGCGGATCCCATAACTCCAGCATCCGCTCCCGGCGACAGGATCCCGCATCCTCGCCCCACCGGGCAATTTCACCCGGGAATTTTCGATCGAGGTCTTCTACCAGTTCCGCCAGTATCTCCCGGCGATTCCGTTTCCCCCCGAGGATGGATACCTGCTCCAGTTCCCCGGGGCGCAACCCCGAAAACTCGATCCGGAAACGCTTTGGATACATTACGCCTCTGTCGTTCCAAAGGCGTCGCAGGGCGGATATCAAGGCCATCTGGCGTCGCCGGGGTCCGGAGAATTCCCTCTGTCCCCGCTCCCATCCGCCGTCTTCTCCGGACAACCAAAGGCTCATGCGCTTCGCCACTAGGGACTCGCGGTCCAGTTCCTCTGCGAGATCCCGGCAACACTGGACCAGGAATCCCTCGATGGCGGTGGACGTCCAATTCTCGACCTCTCCCTCGCGAACCCTTCTCGGGGGCGGATAGTTGCCGGTAACGATGGTACCGTCTCGCCCCCGGGCCCAACTGACCAATCGCCGTGCCCACCCCGGACCGAATCGCTCCCGCAGCAGCTCCTCGGAAATCCGGGCTACATCACCGAAGCGATCGAGCCCCAGGTGGGCGAGATCCCTGGAGATGTCCCCGGGGATCAATTGCGAAAAGGCGGGCGAGAGGGAAGCCAGGAGCCCCTCGCTTCCCTCCGCCCTTATCGCCACCACCCGGGCCGCACGCCCCTCCAGGTGCCGAACCTCGCCGAACCCCCGCCCCGCAGCACCCAGGGCAACATCCGCCAAAACCTTTCCGGGCCCGTATCCGATGTGAAGGCTGTGCCCGAGATCCGGGGGGAGGCGGACCAGCAGTTCGCACACGAGGGCCAATGGATCCTCTCCCCGCGCCAGGTCGATCATCAGGTGACCCGGCGATATCATCTCCACGCCGGGTGATACATCCGCCGCCGCCGCCGCGAAGATCTCCGCCCTCGGTCCATATCGGACGAGATCGCACTCCACCGCGCGGATACCGGGGCAGCGCATGGCGGCTTCCGACGATGATATACCGATCTCGATCCCCTCCCCGCGGGCGCGCGGACAAGTATCGACTACCGCGCCCTCCCGCAACACGATGGTTGGTCTGCACTCATCCCCGGGAACTCCGGCCTCCAGGGCGGCGAGCAGTCCCTCTAAAATGATTCCGAGCGCGGGCATGATCCGACCCCCTAAATCGAACATTTGTTCTGGTAGGAGCTATCATATTCCCCTCGCCCTCCGGAGTCAAGAAGGGTCCGGATCCCCCAACGGGGAACCCCGGGAAAGGGGGCGGCCCATCGTCTGTCCGCGGAGGCGCCCACCGGCGCCCGGGGAACTTTTGTCCCCGGGTCCTCGTCGCAAGTCATAGGTCGCCGAAAACGGGGGCCGGAGCTTTCGATCCACCGATGAAGGGGTGGCGGTATTCATGACACGAAACGCATACACCATCGTAGCCGCACTCGTGACCGCGGTGCTCCTAATCGCCGGCTGCAGTGCCGCGCCGCGAGGGATGACGGGATACGATTCTGCCCCCGGGGCCCCTGTGGAGCAGCCGGAAATGGATATGGCAGAGGAACGCGCGGCCCGGGAAGAGTTCGGGGACACCGGGGGTGTCCCGGGTGAAATCGTAGAGCAACGACAGATCAAGAACGGGGAGATCACCTTGGAGGTACCCTCCCCAGAAGATACGATGACGGAAATCGTTGAGATCGTAGAATCCCGGGGTGGATACGTAAGCGATTCCAGCCTGCAACAGCAACAGGATCAGCGGCCGCGGATCAACATGACCGTCCGCGTACCCGAAGCCGAGTTCGATTCTCTTACGGCCGAACTCCACCGCATGGGTGTCGTGACCCGGAGTAGAACGTGGATCGACGATGTCACCGAGGAGTACATCGACTTGCGGGCTCGCCTGAACAACCTGGAAAGCGAAGAGGAAGCGCTGCGTCAAATCCTGGAGCGCGCGGAAACGGTGGAGGATATGCTGGCCGTCCGCAGGCAGCTCAATGATGTGCGGGGTCAAATCGACTCCCTCTCGGGCCGGCTCCGCTACCTGGATGACCGCATATCGTATTCAACCTACAGGATCAGCATCCAGCCCGAGGGACTGGCCACCACTGCCATAAAGACCACCGGATTTGACGGTTTCGGGTCACGGGTTGTGACGGCATTCATCCGCGGAGCCAACTGGGTGCTCAACAATATCGCCGCGGCGATATTGGCCCTCACAATCGCCGTACCCGCCCTGGTCGTCATCGCCATCCTGTTTTCCCTGGGACTACTGGTGTACCGCCGGTGGGGAAGCAAACTCTTCTGAGCCACCTCCCGGGGGAGCCCCTCCTTTCGGGCTCCCCCGTCCTCCTCGCGGGAAACCCAAGCGCCACCGCGCCCCCATCCGGGCAGGAATGACCGAAGGCAGGGAGAACAGTAGGTAGGTACTCGACTACCCGGAGTGTCCCCTGGGGGCGCATGCGAATCGAGGAGGGATCGAGATCTCCGATTTCAAGGCCGCGGTCATCATACCCGCGTACAATGAAGGACCCCGGATCGGTTCGGTAATCGAAGTCGTAACGCGGTCCGGGCTCTTCGATGCCATAATCGCAGTGGATGATGGTTCGCGGGATGATACCTGGGAGGCGATCTGCAGTCAACCGGTAACCGGGCTTCGACACCGTGAAAACCGGGGCAAGGCGGCCGCTCTGCAGACGGGATTGAATGCGATCCCGGGGGCCGACGCCGTAGCCTTCATCGATGCCGACCTCCTGGGAATCACTCCCGAGCACCTACAGGATCTCCTGGAGCCCATCCGAGCCCATCCCGACAAGCTGATGACGGTGGCCCAGTTCATCCGCGCCCATCCCGGGATCGACGCGGTACAAAACTGGTTCTCCATCCTCAACGGCCAACGCGTTCTCAGCCGGCGCTTCATCGACGAGTTACCGGACCTGACCCCCCTTCGATTCGGGGTGGAGGTCTTTATGACGCGATACGCTCGCGATCTCGGACCTGGGCATATGACCGTTCCGTGGCCGGGCGCAAGCCACGTCCTGAAGGAGACGAAGTATGGATTGATCCCCGGGTTCGTCGAACGCATGCGAATGTACAAAGAGGTATTGGGGACCTACTGGTGCCGATATCCTCGCTGGGCGAGGGAGCGTTTTGACATCCGGGAAGGCCGAGAGAACATCCCGCAGTTATCAGAGCGGGAAACCCGGGGCGATGACTGAAACCCGGCAGCGAGGGGGGAACGGGGAATTACCCTCCGTTCCCCTCGGGTTCCATCAACAACTCGAATCGCAGTGAAAGGCGAACCCACACCAGTGACAGCGGGCCCCGCGATGCTTCCGAAAATCCGCCTCGATCGCCGAGTCCTCGATGCTGCGGATCAACTGCCGGGCGCGGGCGAATACGTCCTCTCCGCCCTCCTCGCCCGGGGGAAGGCGATGGTGGACACCGGGATGAAGGAAATGCAGGTACGCATCCGTTGCCGGATAGTAGCTCTTCCCGACCACCCCCAGGTATAGTTCCAACTGGAACCGATAGGATTCCGCCCGCTCGGCGATTCCCCCCGCGGAAACGCGATCGGTCTTGTAATCGACGACGCGCCAGTCCCCTTCTTCCGCCCGATAGAGGGCATCCACCACGCCGGAAATGTACCGATCCTCCAAACCCGGGACCTCCTCGAGGAAACCCCATTCGCTGTACGCATCGCCCGAGCGGTGGGCGGTGCGAAACGCCCGGAAAAAGGTGCTCTCCGCGAAGACACGAACCAGTTCGAGCATCCGTCGACGGACACCCGCCATGCCATCGGCTCCCTCCCAGAGGGCTGCCTCGCGCATGGCGGCGATGACCGCACCCTCCACGCTCTCCTCCAACAACAGCTCGCAGGCTCGATGGACCAGCGTACCGAAGCGCATGGGGTCCAGCGGGGAACGGTCGCGCCCGGGCGCCCCGGGATCGACCTCCGGGGCCAATTCGGGCCAGCCGAGTCGATGCCGCAGCAGGTAGAGACGGGGGCACTGCAGGTAATCGGTCAGGGCCGTCACGGAATACGTTTGCATGCCCGCCGGCTTCCCCGGGGGCAAGGGATCCGGCAACCCGAGATCGGCCACCTTTCCGTAGTGGGCCAGCAGTTCCGCGGCATCTCCGGACGAACGATCCCGATCGCGGGGTGCCCCGGCGTTCTCCAACCGCGCCAGGTCCAGGTGCGTCACCCGGATCGCCGGGGCGTGCTGCGGCTCCAACCCCGCGGCGTACCACCCGAAGTACGCGTTTTTCCCAAAGGCATCGACGGGGGGAATCCCGTCCTCCGCCGATTCCGGTTCCTCGCCGGCACCGCCCACCAGCACGAGCCGGCGTTCCGCGCGGGTGCAGGCGACGTAGAAAATCCGCATCTCCTCTTCGAGGCTCAGTTCCTTGTCCACGGCCGCCAGGTCCTCGAAGAAAGGGGCCGAATGATCCGGCAGATTCAATCCCAACCCGTGGGAAGCGTCCAGTACAAAGGATGTATTGGTGCGGGCCTGGGAGGAATCGGCGTCGGGAATGATCACCGTATCGAACTCCAAGCCCTTCGCTCGATGGATGGTGGACAGTACCACCTCACCCTCGGGAATCGACCCGGCGGTCCCTTCATCCGCGGCGCCCACGCGAACCAGGGTGTCCAGGTGTCGGGCCAACTGCGCATAACCCGTTCCCTCTTCTCCTCCCATCTTCTCGGCCAGGGCGATGGCGCGGTCCAGGTTCAACCAGGCGTCTTCCGCCCAGGGATGCCCCGACAACACCTCGCGATAGACGCTGTTCTCCAGCACGTGAACTAACAGCTCGTGGGGTGGCAGGAGCCGGCTCCAGGCCCTCCAGGTGGCGAGCGCAGACTGGCAGGCCACCAGCCGGTGATCCCGGGTTTCCGCGCCCAATGCACACAATCCATCCCAAAGGCTGCCCGCGGCCGCGTCCGATATTTCGAGTAAGATCTCGTCCTCCAGGGAGAAAAAGGGAGAACGAAGCACCGTGGCGAGGGAGATGTCGTCGGAGGCGTCGGCCAACCAGTGAAGAACGGCCTTGAGATCGGATACCTCCTCGGATTCGAAAAAACCGCGCCCTCCCGCGACTCGGTACGGGATCCCCCGGGCGGCCAGGGCCCGGCCACAGGGCTCCAGGGAGTTCCCCGATCGACCCAGGATGGCCACGTCCCCCGGGGATCCACCCGAGGACAGCCACGTCTCGATGCGATCCGCGATCACTTCCCCCTGGCGACGACGAAACTCGCCCCGATCCTTCCCCGTGGAAGGGCGGGCCAGCATCAGGAATTCTACCGACTGCCCTTCACTCGCCTCGGCCTCCGGGGCCGGCGACAGGGGTACGTACTCGGCGAAGCGCCGGGAAAAGACCGAGTTGGTCAGATTCACCAGGTCGGGTGCGCTGCGGAAGTTGGTGTCCAGGTGAACATCCTCGGCGCCCCCCCGCCGGAGTTGCTCCGCTGCGGAGCGGAATATGCCGACATCGGCGCCCCGGAACCGGTAGATGGATTGATCGGCATCGCCGACCACGAAGACGCCGCCATCTCGCTCCGATCCGACGGGAGATTCCCCGCGGATGAGTTGAACGATTCTCCATTGGACTTCATCCGTATCCTGGAATTCATCCACGAGCAAGTGGCTGTATCTCCTCTGTAATCGGAGCAAGAACTCCGGGTGGGATTCCATGGTATTCAATGCCAGCTTCTGCAGATCATCGAAGTCCAGGACACCCCGACGCTCCTTTTCCGTCTCGTAGCGACGATCCATCTCCTCCACGGCGTGCAGAAACTCCCGGGTGGCGGCCCACTCCCGGCGAAGATCGGTCTTCCGACCGATGGCGTGGAGGGCACCCACCGGCTCCCGGTAATCCTTGGGGCAACTCTTGGTGGGCAGTGCCCGCCGCAGGTCTTCGAGGGCAGCCTCGGCGTCGCCCGCCTCGAACCGATGGCGAAGATCTCGCCATCGCCCGGCCAAGGCCTCCACCTTGGGTGGATACACCTTGGACCGGGAGGCCGCGCCGGCCCGGTGCAGTTCCAGTATCCGTTCGACGGTATCGATAACCTCCCGGGTGTCGCCAGAATCCAACCCTCCGGACGCCCAGGTGCCCGGGGTACCACCGATCCGGTAGTACATGTTCTCAATGGAATCCGATGTGACCCGGACCACGTCTCGCCAGCTCATCGTGTGCCGCATGGCGGCATCTCGAACCCGCTGCATCAGTTCCGTGGGAGAGGACCCGAATCGATTTCCGTGTCCCCGCCGATCCGCCATCTCCCGCAGATGCTCGGCGTCCCAGGGACCCAAGGCCTCGTCCAATACCTCCCGGGATATATCCTCCAGGATCAACCGGCGCTGATACGGATCGATGACGGCGAACTCCGGATCCAGTCCCGCCAGGTGCGGGTAATCGCGGAGCACGCTCTGGCAAAAACCGTGGATGGTCCCGAGGTATGATGCCTCGATTCGCCAAACCAGTGACCTCCAGTGGTTTGCCCCGTGGGCATCCCCATCATCACGGGCCGCGATCCATCGCGACGCCAGGCGATGGCGCAACCGCTCCTTCATCTCGGCGGCGGCGCGATTCGTGAAGGTGATGGCCGCGATTCGCTCGGGGGCGACCCCGGTGGCCAACAGGTGCTCCATCCGGCCGACCAGCACCCGGGTCTTGCCGCTACCGGGGCCCGCACCGACGACGACGTCACCGGTTTGGCTCTCGATGGCCCGTCCCTGGGGCTCCGTCGGCTCCGGCAGTGCTCCGCCCGCGAAAGGATATCTATTCATCGTTCGCCTCCTCCCCACGCGGCGCCCCGGGAACGTATTCCTTGTCGGCCATCCGATCCCGCGAGTACCGGCAAAGGCCCGGGTACGGACAATATTCGCAGTCCCCTGAATCAAAGGGGAACATGGGGAATCGACCCTCGTTCATGCCGCGCCAGGATCTCAAGATGTGTCGGGCCGCCGCCGCCAGGAGGGCATCCATATCCGGGATCGCCCGGGATTCCGGCAATCCGAGGATGGGCAATGCCTCGGGCCGATAGATACCCCGCTCCCAGTTCGCCCCCGAAACGCTGATATACCCCCCGCCCAGCAGGTCCTTGTCCGGGTTCTCGATCCCGGCTGCCATGAGGTACAGGGGCATCTGGGCATCGCCACCCCGCTCGGCCGTATCGGCCTTGGGGGGATTCGTCCCCAGCTTGTAGTCGAATACCATCAGGCGATCGCGCTCCTCTCCCCCGGGATTCTCCCAGATGTCCAGTCGGTCGATCGTTCCCGAGATCTTTACATCTTCTCGAACTGCCACCCCGGCTTCACCGAGCAATCGACCCAGGGGATGCTCGAAGCGGTGTTCCAACCGATAGGGTTGCATATCCCTTCCCGGCACCCGTGAACGACGTTCGTCCTCGGCTTCGAGGAGGTCGCCCAGGGTGGATATTGCACGCCTCGCAACGGACTCCCACCACACGTCGCCGATCCACCCCAAACCCTCGCGAAGTTCCGCCAACGCCTCTTCCAGGATCTCCTCTAGGATCTCGCGGCGGGCGCCGAAGCGGGTATCATCTCCTTCTCCCAGGGCCAATAGCGGGATCAGATCGCGATAGTATCTCTCCAAGACGCGATGGTACAGCTGGCCCGCGCGGTGGGCCGCCAGGGATTCCTCGGGGCGAAAGCCATCATCGAGTCCAAGGATGTGGGACGCGAAAAAGCGATAGGGACAACGGCCGTAGGCATCCAATCCCGTGACGGCCAAGCGCCCCCGCCGGGCCAGGTAGGATGCCACCTTCGACGTCGCGGATTGTCCCAGGATGCCGTCCCAGGGACCGAATTCGCGGGACCAGCGGGCGGACTCGGCGGCGGTGGCGCGCGCCAACTCCCGGGCACCGGGGTTCGGTAGGGAGCGGATGGAGGGACCGGGAAACCTCTCGCGTCGCCCGCGTTCCAGGGTTTCTCCGGCCAACTCCAGCGTCTCCTCCAGCAAACCATTATGTCCCCGCACCGCTCCCAAGAGGCGGAGTCGCATCCGGGTCCACGTTCCCGGGGTTCGATCCCGGTCCCGGGACCCGGTGAGGTCTTCGTACGACTCCGGGTTCTCCATGGCCAACTCTTGGAGGTAGGGGGACACCGTCGTAGTTCTCCCGTCACTCTTGGCCGAATGGATGAGGAGTAGATCGGCCTCGCAGGCGCGGACCGCCCGGTAGAACCGGCGATTCTGCTCCCGGTAGGATTCCGCATCCGGCGGGTGATCACGCACCAATCGACCGATCCACGAAGACGCCACCGGACCCGGGTAGGTTCCGGCCGAGATATCGGGCATGGCCACGATTTGATAGGTCTCCCCGGATAATTCCTCGGGCAATGCCAGTCGAACACCCCTGCCAGCCCCCGGACGTCTATCCAGGAGATCGGGCGTCGCGGGCTCTCCCACGAGAACGCCGGCGAGCATTTCCTCGAAGGCGGCGGAGAAGATCGTTCGAGAGCACCGGGGATCGGTCTGGCCGAACAATCCACCGAGGGACAGGCGCAAGCCATCGGACATCTTGCGCCAGGCATCCAGATCCCGGAGGGTATCCACCCCGTATCCCCCGTCGGATTCCAGGACCTCCCGGATGCCCCGGGGCACCCCCAGGGTGTCCAATGCCCGGAGGAAGCCGTCGACCAACGGCTGGCTTCCCCTCTCGGGCACGCCATCCAGGATGCGATTCAAATCCGAGAGGGCGCCTTCCATGGCGGATATCTCGTCGATCCATCCGCCGAGGGTACCCGTGGATTCCCAGGCGATGGCCCCGGAACCACCCGTACGGGCCCGAAGGGATCGCTTCACCGTGGCCAGGTGTTCCCGGATGTCCTCGCCTTCCAGCTGGGGCGGCACGAAACGCGTTAAACGAAGCAGTCGTTCCCACTCCCCCAGGTACGGACCCGAAACCAGGTCGACCAGGTTCTCCGCCGAGGGGGACTCCAGCACCCGCAGGAGGGCCCGGGCCACCCGTCCCGGCCCGGTCTCGCCCAGGGTGACGGCTGGAGCGGTATCCACGGGAACGCCGGCCCGAACGAGTTGCTTCGCTCCCATCCGAAGGCGAGCGGAAGAAGAATAGACCACGCAACAGCGGTGGACGGGCGTACCGCCCCGGATCTCCTCCTTGATTCGCGCCGCCAGTTCTTCGACACCCTCTGCATCATCGGACACGCGAAAGGCGCTGGTTCGGGGTCCCGTGGTGGGATCCCACCCCGCGGGGTGAAATATGCGCGCGGCGAGTCCCGAGCGGTTCCGGTCGGGATCGTAGGCGACGACGTGGGATTCCAAATCTCCCAGGTCCCGTTTCAATTCATCGGTGGTCGGGAAGAGATCGGGACGCTCTCCGTCCCACGCCAGCAGCAACAGCGGGTCTCGGGACCGGCAGAAGGCAGCGGTAAGCAATTCGATCGTGGGTTGATCCAGGTGCCAGAATCCCTCCACGGTAAAACGATCCCAGAGGAATCCTTCGTCCTCGCCTTCCCGCAACGCCCGGGCTAGCACGTGAAATAGGCGCGGGCCGTCGGCCAAATCGTATTCGGCGAGGAGATCCTCGTACGCGACGAGCAGGGCCCGGAGTTCCCCGGGGAGGTCTCCCGCATCCGCCAATTCGCCCTCGCGGGTTTCCCTGACGAATCGCGCCAAGGACTCGGCCGTTCCCCGGCGTCCCCAGATTCCGGCGAGCCCACCCGACGGGGAGGGTTCAATTCGAGCCACCAGTGCGCGGATGAGGGCGTTCTGTTCCCATCCCTGTAGACGCCGGAGCCCGATCCCCATCCGGATGGCCAGTTCTCCGATCCATCCACCCATCATCTTCACGGGAATCCGATCTCCGCCCGGTGAGCCGGTCCGTTCCATGTGCATCCTTCGGCGTTGAATCATGAGATTGCGGTCGGCCACGAGGTAGAGATCCCGGGGGGAGCCTTCATCCCCCCGTGCGCTACCGCCGAGACGCGCTCCGGCCAATGCCTTCGCATCGAGATCCGTCGTTTTCACGGGTTAATCCTCCGTCCACAGCAAAAATGTCGGGGCGATCCTCGACATTACCCCGAGGACCGCCCCGACGCGAATCAATCGACGTAGTACCGATCTAGTTATCGCAGGAGCTGGCCGCCTTCTCCGGCTGACAGTCCCTGAGCTGCGCTCGCTGTCGCAGTTTTTCTCGGTACATGCTCTTCCTGGTCTGCATGATCAGCTCCACGAAGCTATGTTTGCGCTTGCGTAGTTCGCGACGCCTCTCATCCAGTTTCTCCTTGCTGATGCCAGCGGACATCTGGGACACGACCTCCCTATGTTGTCGCCAAACCTGCCTACGCTCTATTTACTTCGACATCCGAAGGAAATATCCTTCCGGAAAAGCGAGGTAAATTGGCATCAACGGCCGGCCAATACGCGGACGGCACGGTGATCGCAACGAAAACCGGCCCGCCCAATCACGTAACCCCGGCTTCCCCCGCGCACGAGGGCATCGAGCAGGCCGTTCTCCCGATCCCCGGAAACCGAGATGAGCAGGCCGCCACTGGTGACGGCATCGGCCAGCAACAGGCGCCGGTGGTCCGGGATCTCCCCGGCGAATTCCACCGCGCTGCGACCGACCAGGTAGTCGAGGTTGGAGCGGCTCCCCCCCGGGAAGACATCCCGCGATGCCAGGGCCTCGGCACCCTCGAGGATCGGCACGCGCGATGCATCGATTTCCAGCGTGCAATCCGATGCGTCCGCCATCTCTGCGGCGTGACCCAGGAGGCCAAAACCGGTGACGTCGGTGGCGGCATTCACGCCCACGGACTCCATCGCCCGGGCCGCGACATCGTTCAATTCCTTCATCGCAAGGAGGGCTGCCTCCAGCGATTGCGGCGATGCGATCCCGCGCTTCGCCGCCGTGGTGATCACGCCCACACCGATGGGCTTGGTCAACACCAAGGAATCACCGGGACGCGCACCGCCAGTGCGGATGATGCGGTCCGGATGAACCAGCCCGGTCACGGCGAGCCCGAACTTGGGCTCCGCATCGTCGATGGAATGTCCACCGAGGAGAACGACCCCCGCCCGATCCAGGACCTCCGCACTCCCCCGGAGGATATCCTCCAAGACCCAGAGCGGCAGCAGCTCCTCGGGGAATGCGACCAGGTTCAGGGCCGTCAGGGGCTTGGCTCCCATGGCGTACAGATCGCTCAATGCGTTGGTCGCCGCGACGGCGCCGAAGTCCGCGGGGTCATCCACCACGGGGGTGAAAAAATCCACGGATTGCACCAGCGCCCTCTCGGCATCGAGGCGATATACACCGGCATCATCGGGGAAGTCCAACCCGACGAGGACATCGGAGCCGGACCTCGGCGATTGCATGTGGCGCATGACCTGCGCCAGGGTCTCGGGACCCAGTTTGCAGCCTCATCCCGCCTTGGAAGTCATCTGGGTCAGGCGAATCTTATCCCGATCGGACACCGCTATCACCCCCCAGATCTTCTCGGGCACGGCAAAATGCATCGGCGATATCGTGGTAGTCTGCGGGCAACAGCGTACGGGGATCTAACAGCAGGGAGTCCGAAGCGATGCGCACCACCACGGGCACATCCGCCCGTCGCAGCGCCGCGGCCCACGCCTGCGGGCCGGGACAATCCGGCGCACATCGCACCAGGACCGTGGGTAATTTCTGCTCCGGGGCGGAACCACCGCCCACGCGGGAGCTTCCCTCCACCAGGTCCACTACACCGGGGAAAACCGGTCGAATATCCCGGGCCAACGCCTCGGCGCGATCCCCGAGCTCCAGCCGACTCATCGACAACATCCGCAGCGCGGGAATCTCCTCCGTTGCCCTGCCCTCGAGATACGAGGCGAGGGTCGCCGAGAGGGCAGCGAGCGTCATCTTGTCCACCCGCAGGGCCCGCGCCAACTGGTTCTTCCGCAGGTGAGCGATCAATTTCTTGGACCCGAGGATGATCCCGGCCTGGGGACCCCCCAGGAGCTTATCCCCGCTGAAGGTGATGAGATCCATGCCCGAACGCACGGCTTGGACGATGGAAGTCTCCTCTACCCGGTCCGGAAGGCCTCCCGCCGCGAGATACCCGCTTCCCAGGTCAAACACGCTCAATACACCCAGTTCGCGGGCCATCGCCGCAATCTCCGCCGGGGTCACCTCCGCGGTAAATCCCTCCATCCGGAAATTGCTGTGATGCACCTTCAAGAACATCGCGGTCGCCTCGCCTACGGCATCCCGGTAATCCCCGGGGTGGGTGCGGTTGGTCGTTCCCACCTCGCGCAGTCGGGCTCCCCCGCTGCGGAGAACCTCGGGGATGCGAAACGACCCTCCGATCTCCACCAGTTCCCCGCGGGACACCAGCACATCGCGATCTGCGGCGAAAGTATTCACGACCAGGAGCAGGGCGGCGGCATTATTATTGACCACG
>PWSR01000032.1 GCA_003563985.1 Clostridia bacterium
AAGGATATTGAGAATCGCTCGCACAGGAGACAAACGCACCACGCCCCCGCTTCGAAGAAGAGGTCGAACGGAATTGATCCAAAGACCAGCGATCGACACACTGATCCAACGCGCCACTGCTAACCCGTTCTCGGTGACCTATCCCGATGGAGAAACCCGTCATTATGGGTCTAAAGCCGGCCACAACCTGAAGCCGCCCCGCGGACGCCCCGATTCCGACTGATTTCAAACGAACCCCCGGACCTTCGCCACATCGCCGCCACCCCATGCTCACTTTAGGTGATGCCTACATGGACCGCACCATCGATGGAGAGGGATGTTTGCCGGCACGCATGGCCATGGGAATGGATGTCACACGGCAGGCGCTCGTGGATACGGACAGTACGATGATTATCGCCCGTGATCTTAGCAACCGGGCGTCGGACAGCCCGCATTTGTCGGGGTTGGTGGCCCTGTATCCAGAGATGATGGGATGTGACCCGAAGGAATTGTCGGCTGACGCCGGCTATTACAGTGAGGCCATCCTTGCCCGGTTGCGGGGGTGGTAAGTAGAGGCATTCATCCCCCGAATGAGATCAAGCACAGTGAATAGCGTACCATGACCTCACCGCGGGGACGGATACCCAAGGGTGCCACCCGGGCCGATTTGACACGACGCACACTCCGAACCAAACGGGGTCGAGCACGATATCAAGAACGACAATGTTCCGTGGAACCGGTGTTCGGCGACACCAAGGAAGTGCAGGGATCTCGTCAGTTACTGCTGCGGGGGCAGGCCAGGGCGCGATCCATGCGGCAGTTGGTCTCGGCCGCACACAATCTATGGAAACTATACCGCAAGGGCGGGGTCCCGAGGCGATGCCGGGAGGGACTCAAGAACCAGTTCGTTCCCGTCAACCACCATCTCGATGGTCATAATTGGGCTACTGGCGAAAATATGCAGCATGACTCACACGCGCTGCTAGCGACTGCGAAGATGGCTCTTTCAGCGGGGAAAAATGCTGCCGGCGGCCCAAAGTCCTACCATTCCATTCTACGCGCGGCCCTCCGCGACCAGCTGGGCGAGGGCTTCTACCACGGCGGGATCGAAGGCCGTTCCCGCCCGTCGACGCAGGGATTCCAGGGCCTCGCGGGGATCCGGGGCCTCTCCCCCGTCCCTTTCGCTCGTCATGCCCAGGTACGCCTCCGCCACCGCCAGGACGCGGCACGGCGCGGGAATCTCCTCGCCCCGCAATCCCAGGGGATATCCGGACCCGTCCCACCGCTCGTGGTGCTTGAGGATGAGGTCGGCCACCGAGGCCAGGTCGGGGACGGCGCTGGCGACCCGGAACCCGATTTCCGGATGGCTCTGGATCACATTCCGTTCCACCTCGTTGAGGTTTCCCTCTTTGAACAGGATATCGTCGGGGATACCGACCTTGCCCAGGTCGTGCACCCGCGCCAGGACGTCAAGGTCCGACAGCTGGTGGATGGGCAGTTCCATGCGCTCACCGATTCCCAGGGCCAGCTGGGCCGTCCGGTCCGCCGTCTCCTCCCCCGCGTAGTTCCGCGCCACCAGCATGGCCAGCAGCGCATCCACCAGCGCGCTCTTGGAGCTGGCCCGGTGGTGCAACTTATCCCGGTACATGAGCCCGTCGGCCATCCGCAGGGTCTCCTCCAGGGGGCGGCCCGGCCGATCGGCGGTGGCCATGCCCGCCGACAGGCTGAGGGGCAGGTCGGGGTTCTGCTCATTGTACCGGCGGAGGAGTTCCCTGAGGCGGGACGAGATGCGGAGGGTCTCCGCCTCGGCCGTGCGGGTCAGTATCGCGGCGAACTCGTCTCCGCCGATGCGGGCCAGGAGGTCCGATCGGCGCAACGTCTTCCGGAGGATGTCCGCCGCCGCGCGGATCAACCGGTCCCCGCGCTCGTGCCCCATGGTATCGTTGACCAGCTTCAAACCGTCGATGTCGGCCGCCAGGATGGTGATCGGGTACTCGCTCCCCCGGCTGACCTCCAGCCGATGCATCTCGTCCTCGAAGCGGGCGCGGTTGCTGAGGCCGGTCAACTGGTCGTTCATGCTGAGGTACTCCAGCCGGCGCTCGTAGCGGCGCTGGCGGGTTACATCGCGCCCGATGGTCTCCACGTAATTCACCCGGCCCCCGTTCTCGATGACGGGGATGAAGACATGTTCCATGATCACCTCGCGCCCGTCCCGGGCGATCCAGGTCAGGGTCACCTCGCGGGGCAGGGCATCCCCGTTTCTCATGGAGTCCAGCAACTTCTGGCGCTCCATCCGATCCCGGGGGTGGACCATGCGCGCGGGCAAATCCGGATCCCGCAAGAATTCCTCCCGGCTGTAGCCGTAGATCGCCTCGGCGGCGGGATTCGCGTACACCACCGCCCCCGTGTCGACATCCAGCTGGATGATGGCCTCCCGGGCGTGGGTGGTCAGGCGTTCGTATCGCGCCCGCTCCTCGTCCAGGGACCGCTCCGCCTCCTTTTGCCGGGTGATGTCCACGTGGCACCCCACCATGCGCAGTGGCTCACCCCCGGGGCCCCATTCCACCACCCGCCCCGCGCAAATGATCCAGACCATGGATCCGTCCCGGTGGCGACAGCGGATCTCGTTGTAGAAGGGTTCCCTTCCCCCGCTTTCGATGTGGCGCCGGAAGCGCTCCATGACCCGGGGGAGATCCTCGGGCGCGATCAGGCGGCGCCAGGTCTCGGGGGTATCCGCCAATTCATCCGCATCGTAGCCGAACATGGCCTTGAGACCGGGACTGAGGTACTGCGTCTTCCGGGCCAGGTCGAAGTCCCAGTACCCGGCCAGGGTGCTCTCCAGGATATCCTCCAGGATGCGCTGCCCAGAGCGAAGGGCTTCCCGGGCCGCCCAGGCCTCGGTTATGTCATGGATGACACCGTTGATGAGGACCTGGTTCTCCTCGTCCCCGGATCGCACCGCGATCCCGATGTCGCGAACCCAGCGCACCGAGCCGTCCGGTCGCAGGATCCGGTATTGGATGTCGCTGCGGTACCCCGGGGAATCCAGCAATTTCCGGTTCGCATCCGCGATGATCTCCGCGTCCTCGGGATGCACGACCTCGGACCAGGACACGTCCCCCGAGAGGAAGCGCTCCGGGGGATGCCCGCTGATGGCCTCCACCTGCCCGTGCATGAAGTGCGGGGAGCCCCCGATGGTGGCCTGGTAGGCGATACCCATCAGGTTCTCGGTAAAGGTGCGATAGCGCGTCTCGCTGGCGGCGATGCGTCCACGGACGTGCACCGATAGGGCCGCGGCACAGATGGCCTCCGTCAGCGCCAGGGACCGGGCGTCGACCGTGTTGCCCTCGGGGGCCAGGATGATCCCCGCCGCCTCCGCGCTCTCTGGCTCGGAGTCCCCGAGCCGAACCACGGTGGCGGGGCGATTCGAGATG
>PWSR01000140.1 GCA_003563985.1 Clostridia bacterium
CATTTCCAAGGACCCTTCGACAATCTTGTTGACGTAGGATAGTACTTCCCAGGGACCCACAAAATCCAATTCCTCGACACCTTCGAAAAGTAACAGCCCAACTCTCAATACAGTCACCTCCGAACGTATTCTATTACTAGCCGGGTTCGAGCTCCAGAAGGAAGCCCGGAGAATTCGGAGAACAATTGAATGATTCCGCATTCCGCCCGCAACCCGGATCCATGATACCAACAAACTACCACCCGAACACCCGAAGACATCCAGTGGAGGTGAAAGTAAGACCATGAAAGTATCGATATCGACAGATATGGAAGGCATATCCGGCATCGTGGATCGAGCCCAGATATCCCCCCCGGGAATCGATTACGATCGCGGGAGGAAATTGATGACAGAGGATATCAACGCATCCGTGCGCGGGGCCCTCGCCGCGGGAGCCACGGAAGTGATCGTATCCGGGGGCCACGGCGGAAACGGCGCGCGGAATGTCCTGGTCGAACAGTTGCACCCCGAAGCCATCCTGATCAGCGGAAGTACGAGGAAATATCGCCTCCAGAGCATCGACTCAACCTACGATGCCGTGATTCAAATCGGTTACCATGCGAGGAACGGATTCGGAGGCGTGTTGGATCACAGTATCACGGCCCGGGACGTCGCCGAGATCCGCATCGACGGCAAGCCCATCGGGGAAATCGGGATGAACGGACTGGCAGCGGGCTGGCACGGGGTCCCCGTCGTCCTGGTGTCGGGCTGCGACCGGGTCGTCCGGGAGACGGCGGAGTGGTTCCCCTGGGCCGAAGGTGTGGCGGTTAAGCGAGCCATCGGGCGCCACGCAGCGCTATGCCTCCACCCGCGACGTGCCCAGGCACTGATCGAAGAGGCGTCAACCCGCGCCCTTTCCAACCTGCAATCCATGAAACCTCTGCGACCGGATCCACCGTATCGCGGAGAGGTCCAATTCAAGCTGACAACCCACGCAGAGGCGGCCGAGGACGCACCCCTCGTCGAACGCGTGGACGATGTCACCGTGGCCTATCGTACCGACGACATACCGGATCTGCTGCGTACCATCCGCATGATCATCAGGCTCGGAGGAACCAATCAGCCCTCGATGGTGCGAGGCGGCTGAACGAGATACGAAAGGAGAGGGGTCATATGAAAGTATATATCTCCGTAGACATGGAAGGTATCACCGGTATCGTCGACGCATCCCAGGGCTCTGCGCCCGGAATCGATTACGGCCTGGGACGACGTCTCATGACCGCCGAGGCCGCCGCGGCGGCCCAGGGCGCCTTGGACGCTGGAGCCGGGGAGGTCATCGTTTGCGATGGCCACGGGTCCAACGGATTCCGCAACATACTCATCGAGGACCTGCCAGAAGATGCCAAGTTGATCAGCGGCGATTCGCGATCCATGGGGCAGATGGAAGGGCTCGATGGGGAATACGATGCGATCGTCCTCGTCGGATACCATGCCCGCCACGGTAAGGAAGGTGTCCTCAACCATACCATCAACGGCGGCGCAATCTACGAAATACGGATCAACGGAAAGGCGGTCGGTGAATTCGCCATCAACGCCTACCTGGCCGGACATTTCGACGTTCCCGTAGTCCTGGTGACCGGGGACAACAGCCTGGCCGAGGAGGTGCGAGAGGTTACCCCCTGGATCCGCACACTGGAACTGAAACGGGCCGTCGGGAGACACGCGGCGTGGTCCCTGCATCCCTCCAGGGCGCGCGCCTTGATACGCGCCGCGGTAACCGAAGAACTGGAGAAGCGGGCGGCAGCCGCGCCGCTCAAACTGGAGCTCCCGGCGGAGGTGGAGATCGATTTCAAGTACTCCTCCATGGCCGACAAGGCTTCCACGCTTCACGGGATCAGACGTGCGGAGGGCACCGGGGTGCGCTTCGATGCTCCCGACGCCCGAGTCGCTTACACGAGGATTCTTGCCGCGGTGGACTACGGCGCCAGCGCGGCGAATTCTCCCATGAAATCCGCACCACCCAAGCCCCCGGGGGTGTGACTCGCTGGAGGAATGGTGCGGGGAGATCGTGAAGAGTTTTAAAGAAAGATCTATCGTCCTTGCTAGAGGGGGTATGTAGGTTGCACGAAAATAGCGTGAGATGGCTTGGACATTCAACCTTCGAAATCATCACTGGAGGCGGAACAAAGATACTCATCGATCCCTGGATTACCGGCAACCCGCGCTGTCCCGTAGAGGCCGAGGACGTCGCAGACGTGGACATCGTCTTGATCACCCACGATCATCACGATCACATGGGCGACGACCTGGCA
The DNA here is from genome assembly GCA_003563985.1 of Clostridia bacterium. Classification (GTDB taxonomy): domain Bacteria; phylum Bacillota; class Sulfobacillia; order SLMV01; family SLMV01; genus CSSED11-154. Next base: position 2,292 of record PWSR01000140.1, read on the forward strand.
CTTCTTACCGGCGATGGGAAGACGGACATCCTGGTACAACCCGAAGTGGCGGCCAAGCTCGCGGACATGGGTGTGGATGGAGCCACGGGAATGAATATCGGGGGTACGGTCGAGATCTCGGGGATCGGGATAACGATGGTGCAGGCCTTCCACTCCGCCTCGGCCGGATTTCCCTGCGGATTCATCGTGACCACCGAGGACGGCAAGAGGATCTACCACGCCGGCGACACGGGCATCTTCTCGACCATGGAGACCCTCGGGGATATCTACGACCTGGATGTGGCCCTGCTACCCATCGGCAGCCACTTCGTCATGGATCCCGAACAGGCAGCGCACGCCGTCCGCCTACTGAAACCCGACTTCGTCGTACCCATGCACTTCGGAACATTCCCCGTCCTGGTCGAAACCCCCGATGCGTTCCTCGAACGGGTAGCGCAACTCGCGCCGGACGCGGAAGTACGAGTCCTCGAACCCGGGGACGCGATGAAGTTCTGACGACTATGATGGCAAGTGACCCACTGCGGAATCGAATCCGCGCGCGGAGGTGAATTCACTGAGGATATTGGAACTTGAGACCACACATATTCCCGGGGCACTGGAGGTCATACGCGCCCACGTGGGAGCGTATTTCTACCCCAGGGAGATTGAGGACGCCCGGACCCTCTTCCAGTCCGTTTGCACCGGGCTCGATTCGACCAAGCAATTCGTAGCGGTGGAGGAGGACGCCGTGCTCGGCACCATGGGGTATCGCGAGGAGTCCGGCGCACAAGGGGCATACAACCTGACCTATGTTGCGGTGCATCCCGAGGCAGTGCGTCGCGGTGTCGGGCGCGCATTGTGGAAGACAGTTCGCGACGAGTTGGTCCAAAGGGACGCCCGGATCGTCTACACGTGGACCAGCCCCCTTCCCTACACACAGGGACCGAGGACCTTCTATGAATCGCTGGGTTTTAGCTGCACCGCCATCGTTCCGAATTATTGGCAAGACGGTGACGACTTGGCCATTTTCTCCCTGCGATTCGATGCATGCGGATTTCCCAAGCGGGGCCCGGGGGAGGCGGAAGCCGAGGAAGGTTAGTAATCGACGTCGAAAGTTGCAAGCGGCGGGGGCCCCGG
>PWSR01000199.1 GCA_003563985.1 Clostridia bacterium
CCTGGGGCCGAAAGTCGCAGGCTACGTCGGTGGTGTCGCGGATCTCATACGTGTAAACATTTACATCGACATCGATCTCGATATACCCGGGGTCGTCCCCGGGAAGTACCATGTCGCGATAGGTTCCTTCGACGGGGGTCAGGTCCACGGTGGCGAAGATGTAAACGGCCAGGCCATCGGCATCCACCCAGAGCTGGACCGCATCGCCCACCGCCAGTTCGTCGGCGTCGGCTATGTGATCGTCGTTGATCCATACCTCGGTATCCTCATCCAAATCGTAGGTTGGCTCATCCTCATTCTCTTCGTCTCCGTCTACTGCGACGGTGATGGAATCGGTTTGGATCGCGACGATTACGCCCTCGACGCTGAACAAACCGGCTAAGTCGTCTTCCAACTCCAGGTCGATATCGAGGAGATTCTCCATGCGGGCCAATACGGCGGCGAACTCCGCGCGGGTGATCGGTCCGCGGGGCTGCAGCGTCCCATTGGGATATCCCGTGAAGATCTTCAAACCGACCGCCAGCGCCAGGTCGTCCCAGTACTCCGCGCTGATCGAAGGATGGTCCACAAACTCGATCAAGTCTGCCTCATCTACATCTCCGAAATCGTATTCGGCCGCCTCCAGCACTCGAACCAGGACGTGGGCTACCCATTCCCGTTGCGCGGCGGCGTTGGGACGGAAGTTGGCATCGTTATCGTATAGATCCAGGGCGGCACCGATGGCCAGCCAGTCCTCGGCCCACTCCACGCCGTTGACCCCGAACGCCAGGTCGGCGGCGACATCCGCTTCGGCCTCGTCCAACATCCGGACGGCCACCGTGATGACCTCGGCGCGTTTCACGGGTTGATTCGGGGCAAAGGTGTCGGGTCCGCGCCCGACCATGAGGTTGGCGAGACGAACCCGCGCCACGTAGGGCAGGGCCCATACCGCTTCATCCATGTCGTCGAAACCAAAGAGCCGCTGCATGTTCTCCAGGGCGCGTCCTTCCAGCTCGGCCAAGCGCGCTTCCAGTCTTTCCCGGTGCCGTTCGAGGGCGTCGCCCCCCGGTCCAGCGAGCCCGGGCGGTACGAAACCCTCGTCGTCCTCGCCGGCCCAAAACGGGGCCGCCTGGACGGGGACGAGGGCTGCAAACACCAGGGCGGTGGCCAGGGCCATCGCCATGAACAACGAAAATCTTCTACTCAATTCCCACACCTCTTTCGGTATTATGGGCGTGCTCACCCATGAAATCTTCCACCATAGGATATCGAGCGAGGGGGGAAATAACCGGGGGTGGATGGCAAATCCACCCCCGGGAAGCGGAGGATCAGTCCGCGGCCGAGGCAGCGGCCGGGTGTTCCATGCCCAGCTGGCCCAGGTGAACGCGAATGGCGGAGAGCAATTGCCGGTCGATGCGCAGGGCCGGGTGTTCCAAGGCGACCTCTGATTCGTCCAGCTCACCGTATTGCAGCGGGGAGTCGACGTGACCCGTCAGGTGCAGAATACGGCCCAGGGTCTGGACGTCGACGGAACCGGTCATGGACAGTCCCTGGTCCCGCTGGAACTCGAGCACAGCCCGCGCCGTCATGGGTCCGAACTCATCGTCGACTTCGCCGTGGAAATACCCGAGCGTCTGCAGCCGCGCCTTGAGGGATTCCACGTCGGGGCCGTAATCTCCCGACCCCAGGGTCCGATCGAAGGTGGCGAAACGGGGGCTGGGATCCACGTTGCCCGTGCGACTGATGTAGATGTCCGGTTCGAGGCCGCGGCCCGCGATGGCATAACCCGAGGGGAGTAGATACTCGGCGGTGGTGAGGCGAAGGCCGGTGCCCTGGATGTCGTAGATGGATTGCACCATGCCCTTACCGTAGCTATCGGCACCCACGAGGATGGCACCCCCGCGCTCCCGGGCCACGCCGGCGAGGATTTCCGCACCGCTGGCGGTACCGCCATCCATGAGCACGGTGACGGGCACATCGGGGCCCGGACTATCGTCATCGAAGGTCGCCAGGACCCCCTCCCGGCCATGGGTCTCGAGGATCCGCCCCGGGGGGACGAGATGGGCGGCGGTATCGACCGCCGACTGCAGCATACCGCCCGGGTTTCCACGCACGTCGATGACGAGTCCCTCCACCCCGGACATCGCGCGCAGGGCGCGCTCCATTTCCCGGGGCGTACCATCGGAGAAATGCCGGATGGTTACGTAACCGACCTGGACGCCGTGGATCTCCAGGACGTCGTAATCCAGGGTGGGCTGGGCGATCTCCTCGCGGACGATGGTGACGTTCTCGACGGGCATGCCGTCCCGGAGAACGGAAAGGGTCACCTCGGTGCCCACCTCGCCCCGGATGCGATCCACCAGGTCGGACAGGGGAACATCGGCTACCTCGTCCCCCTCGACGCGAAAGATGATATCCCCGGGCTCCAGCCCGGCACGGTAGGCCGGCCCATGTCGGAAGACCTCCAGGATCACCGCTCCCTCCGGCGCCGCGGTGACGCGCACCCCGATGCCGGCGTAGGTGGGCCGGTAATACTGTTCCATCATCGCCTCGAACTCCGCTTCGCCGATGAATGCGGCGTACGGATCATCCAGGGCTAGCAGGGCGCCGCGGATGGCACCGCGCAGGAGATCGTCCCGATCGACTTCCACGAGGGATCGATCGGACATGATCTGCAGGGAGCGTTGGAATATATCGAACATCGGGTCGGATTCGTCGCCCGTCCCCGTCTCCGCGGAGACCTGCCCCGAGACCCAGGGAAGATCGGCTCCTCCAAGGGTCACCGCACCCAGCAAGAAAGCACCTACGAGTAAGACCGCGACTGTCGTCAAAGATAGTTTGCGCACAAAAATGTCTCCCCTCGGAAACGAGTTCGGATCGGAATCAAAGCGTACTCAAGATGGTATCACCAACACGGGGCGCCTGGAACCCTTGATGATCCGGGTGGCGATGCTGGGTCGAAGGATTCGCTCCACGAAAAAATAGCGTTCCGTGGCCCCGATGACCAGCAGGTCCACGTCCTCCTCTTCCGCCACCAGCAGGATGCAAGCCGCGGGATCATCGGATTCCAACACGATGCACTTCACGTCGACGCCCGCCTCTTCGAGGCTCCGACGCGAGTCACCCATGAACTGCTCCGTGGTGTCCGGCAAGCAGGCGAGGTCTCGGTCGATCTGGTCGCGCTCTACGTCCTCGAGGTAGCCCTTGCAGTGCTTCCACGGATTGGGCTTCACGTGCAGCATTATCAGCTGGGAAGCGGATTCCCTGGCCATGCGCGAAGCGAACTCTATGACGGCGGTCGCGTGCTCGGCCGCCGATACGCCTACGAGGATCTTCAATGTCGGATGACCTCCCTCATACCGGTCTCGTCAACGGGTATCGTCAGTGCACTCCCAGAATCGGCCACCATAACGCGGC
>PWSR01000056.1 GCA_003563985.1 Clostridia bacterium
AACCGACCGATCTCCGCGGTATGGTCGGGGTACCCCGTCGCAATCGAGATGTCTCGGATCCCCGAAAGCCGAGGATGAGGGATGTCGGAGAACCGTGTACGGGAAAGCCGTTCGCACGGTTCGCGGTGGCGGGAGTTGGAGATGGGGTAGGGTGCGATGATCCAGGCTCCCTCAATCGAAACTGACTTGGCCCACCTGAAGCCACCACGCCAGCTCCCTACCCCGCCATCCTAGTTGAAGGGTATGGTCTTCTCCAGTTCCCGCCCGTCGGCGGTCTCCACCAGGAACCCCGCCTCGGCGATCTCCAGTTCCTCACCGAGTTCCACCACGGTGCGCCACATGCCGCCATCGGGTTCCAACTCCAGGGGTTCGCGGATCACTTCACCATCCCGATCGCGCACCACGAAATGGACCGAGGACAGTTCGGATAACTCCGGGGACTCGAACCGATGCCGGTCTACCTGGACGAGGGTAACGTTGAAAAGTCGGTTGCGGTCCACCTCCACGATGGATCCCATCAGGAGGCTGGCCCAGTGCCCGATGTCCACGTTTTCCCGCCCGCCGGATCGCGCTTCCTGCCCGTCGGACGCGCTGATGACGTACTCCACGCGCAGGGAACCCTCGTGGGTGGACATGGCCTCTACCCGCACCGACCGCGAGTCATCCTGTTCGGGTGCCCTCTCGTACCGGATCTCCATGGTGGGAACGAGGGCCTCGGGCAGCGGCATCCTCGCCGAGAAGGACAGGGGTGCCTGGGGCCTCACCGTCGCCTCGCGCCACTGCTCTTCGGGGTGGATCCGGTAGTGGACGCCGACCTCGGCATCCCGGGATAGCTCGCGAAAACTCCACGATACCGCCAGGGCATCCGGCGCGCCCGTCTCCCCGCGTTCGATCTCGATGCGCGGATGGCTGTACCACGCCGCCTCCTGCTGCATCGCTTGCATGGCCCGGGAGATGGATTCGACTCGCTCGCGCAGGTGGCCGGTCTCCTGGATGTATTGCTTGGGCAAGTTGTCCACCGTTTGGGATATATCCCGCATACCGGCGATGACGTATAGGTTCGAGATTATGACGACGACGAACAGTATGAGCAGGGGAACCGAAAGCCTCCCCGGATTTCCGTGCTGATGATCCACATTCCCTACCCCTTTCGAATCCGCACAAGAAATGTGCGCCGAAATTATGTACGCTTCTCGTGGACGCGACCCGGGGACGAAGGTTCCCCCGTCTCCGGGGGAATTTGCGGCCATTTTTGCCCCGGGCCTCGCGATGCGGGAGAGGCCCGGGATCGGCCCTCATCGGATCCCGGGCTGTCGCGGATAAGACCGTGCCGGATGGGAAAGATATCCCCGGGGGAGGAAGGAACGCCCTCCCCGGGGAAGGAATAGCCCACGACATGAGCTGTCCGGGGTCCCGTCCACCGGGATCCCTGCGGTTCGCGGTCGCTCTGCGGGAAATGGGGTCGAAGGAATGAACGAAAGAGAAGACGTACGCATCGGGTGGATCGCGGTGGCGGAAGTAGCCACCCTGTCCGAAGCCCGGGTAGTGGTTTCGCTGCTGGAATCCGAGGGGATCGACGTGCGATTGGATTACGATCCCGCCGGATCGGTGATCCTGGGTCCGGGTTCCATGAATCCCTTTTCCGGCGTCAGCGTGTGGGTGCCCGAGCCCGAGGCGGAAAAGGCCCTGCGCGTCCTGCGGGATATACCGGGTAACGAAGCGCCGGAGCCCCCCGATGTCGAATGATCGACCCGGGGGATGGTACGTGTACATGCTGCGATGCCGGGGCGGGTCCATTTACACGGGGATTACCAAGGACCTGCGGGCCCGATGGGACGCCCACCGGTCGGGGCGGGGGGCTCGCTACACGCGGTCCTTCCCGCCGGTGAGTACGGTGGCGGCCTGGCGCGCCCCGGACCGGGGCATCGCCGCCCGCGCCGAGGCCCGGATCAAGGGGATGGGTGCCGAGGAGAAGGAGGGGCTGGGAGAGGTCGATGCCATGGCCGCCCTGGCCGCCGAGTTCGACGGTGTGTCCCCGCTGCCCCCCGGGGCGTTTCCCGACCGGGCGGGAGAGGCGCCCGGCCTCCGCACCTAGCCCGTGCCCCCGGGATCGGTTCCGCCGCGATCTTCGAGGTAGCGGCGCCCCAGGGCTACGAATTGGTCGACTTCGCAGAGGAGACGGTCCATCGTCTCCCTCGATGCCCGCCCGCTCGATAGCACCCGGGCGCGATAGCGGATCCCCGCGGCCAGTTCGCCCAGGCGCTCCCGATCCTCTCCCCGGTCTCGGGCATAGCCCGTATCCTTTTCGTGTTCCGCGGTGGGTTCCATGTTCACCTCCGAGGATCGCGCCCCCGCGAGAACGGCGCGACGACCGGGGGATTCGACCCCGGGGGTGCCCGCTTCCTTCCGGGAAACGGAAGCGTCCGCCGCGGGGCGAATGTAGACGAAGCGGCTAGCACCGCCGGGCTGGCGTCCGGTCCTGGGGAGGGGTTTCGTTGGCCACACCCTTTTATCGGTTGGTCCGGGGAATCTTCCGCCTGGCTCTGCCGATTTGGCTTCGTATCGACAGCGAGGGCCTGGAGCGGTTGCCCGCGTGCGGCCCCTTCCTCCTCTGTCCCAACCATCTCAGCATCCTGGATCCCCCGTTGCTCGCCGCCCTGGTTCCCCGCCCCATCACCTTCCTGGCGGCGGGATACCTCTTCGAGATCCCGGTCCTGGGGACCATACTCCGCTGGGCCGGGGTGCTGCCCCTGGGCGGGGCGGTCCAGAGTCGGCGGAGCCTGGCGGAGGCGACCCGGGTGCTGGAGGCGGGTGGTGCCGTGGCCCTCTTCCCCGAGGGAGGCGTCCGTCCGGCCCTGTCCGAACGCCTGGAGAAGGGGGCGGGATTCCTGGCCGTCCGCACCGGTTCACCCCTCTACCCCGTGCTGATCCGGGGGACGGATCGCATCCTCCCCACCGGGCGCTACCTGCCCCGCCGCGGCGACGTGCGGGTGGTGGTGGGAGAACCCCTCCCCGGGGGGGACGGCGCCAGTTCCCGGGAGGTGGTGGAGGAACTGGCGGCCGCTTTGCAGAATTTGGCCCGGTAGCACGCGAACCCATTCGGACGCGACACGATGAAATGGAGGATGGCAGATGCAGTTTCGGGAGGACGACGTACGCGCGTACATCCAGGGGATCATGGGACGACACCGGATACCCGGCATGGCGGTGGGGGCGGCCCGGGATGGGACCCCTTTCTTCACCGAGGGATTCGGTTACCGGGATCGGGAGGAAGAACTGCCCGCCACGCACACCACCATATTCGGCGTGGGATCGGTGACCAAGAGCGTGACGGCCCTGGCGACGATGCAGCTGGCGGATCGGGGTG
>PWSR01000152.1 GCA_003563985.1 Clostridia bacterium
CGAGGCGGTTCGCGCCTTCGGGGAGCGGAGGGGACGCGATATCGCCCGGCGGGTGGACGCCGCGGGGGAGTCCCGGACCGTGGAGAACTACCTGGATTTCTACGACATGGGCCGATCCGAGGCCTTCGACATCGATACCCGCACGGCGGAGGGTTTCGCCGAACAGACCTTCTGGGTTTGTCCCCTGTGGAGTACCTGGGAAGACCTGGGCATGACCGGGGCCGGTTCCCTGTACTGCCGGGACATCGATGCCGCCCTCGTCCGCGGGTACGACGGCGACGTCGAATTCTGCCACCATCGGCATTTCTGCGAGGGTGGAGATCCGCCGCACTGTCGCATGAGCTTCACCGCCCGCGGGGAGAGTCCCGGAGTGTGACGTCGGCCCCTGCGACCTGTCCCGGGAAACGATTTGTGCTAGGCTCCGTCGGGAGGCATCCGCGGGCCCGCCGGTCTTCGGGGGCTCACCCTGAGGAGGTACATCCTCCTGTGCAATTGCGCTGATCTACGGCTAACTCTCCGCGGGAGCCATCCATCCGTATGAGTACCCAGTGCGGGTCGGAGCGAGGGACGTCTCGGCGCCCGTGTACTCGGAGGAGGTGAGCGAGTGCGAATGGGAGAGGATTATGCAGCTTGTCCTGGACGGGACTCGCATCGATAATAATGGTGGAACGCCGCGCGGGTGGAACCAAACAACCCGGATAGGGCTTTGAGGGGATCACCTATGCTCGAACAGTACATCGTATTCGGCACGCTCATTATGGCCCTGGTCCTCTTCGTCCAGGGGCGGCCACGCTACGATCTCGTGGCTCTGATGGCCCTGATGGCAGTGGCTCTCACGGGGGTGATCCAGCCCGAGGATGCTTTCAAGGGATTTGCACAGCCAGCGGTGGTCACGGTGGCCGCAATTCTCATCCTCACCCGGGGCCTCGCCAATGCCGGGATCGTCGACGTATTGACTGACGCCCTCGATTCCGTCGGCGACAGTCCCTTCCTGCAAGTGCTAAGCCTCACCTCCCTTGTGGCATTGCTGTCGGCTTTCATGAACAACGTTGGGGCCCTCGCTCTGCTCCTGCCTGTCAGTATGCGTATGGCTGAGAGGACCAGGGTTCCGGCTTCGATTCTCCTTATGCCCCTCGCCTTCGGGTCCCTGCTCGGGGGCATGATGACGTCCATCGGGACTCCTCCGAACCTCATTATCGCCGGCTTTCGAAACGACGTGAAGGGAGTGCCTTTCGAGATATTCGACTACACTCCGGTAGGTTTGGGTGTGACCATAGCCGGAATCCTCTTCATCAGCCTGATCGGCTGGAGGCTAATACCCCGCCGCCGAGGAGCCGCTTCGAGCGATAGTCTCCTGGTGATCGAGGAAGGCTATCTGGCCGAGTTGAGAATACCGCGCACATCATCGCTGGCGGGCAAGACCATACGCGAACTCAGGCAGATAGTGGACGCAGAGTTCACCGTCGTCGCCTCCATCCACGACGACTACAGGAGAAACAACCCCGGGGCGGACACCGTCGTTCAGGAGGGGGATATCCTCCTGGTTCACGCGGATGCCGAAGAGGTCGAGAGTCTGGACGGGTCGATGGGATTGGAACTCGTGGGGAGCAAAGATGTCTCGACTCGATGGTTGGGGCCTGACGGCGTCATTCTCGCCGAGGCAGTAATCAAGAATACCTCACCCATGGTCTTTCGCGAACTTCCGTCGATCAACTTGAGAAGTCGCTACGGTGTGAACCTTCTCGCCGTGGCGCGACAGGGATCCCGCGTAGAACAGCGTCTCAAGAGGATATCCTTCCGCCCCGGCGACATCATCCTGATCCAGGGCACCGAGGAAATGATTGATGAGGCTGCGCGGGCTATGGGCTGGCTGATGCTAGCCAAGCGCGAGCCCCGGATGGAATTGGATCCGCACACGCCCTTTTTGGCGGTGGGGATCTTCGGTGTAGCGATTGCCATAACGTCCCTCGGACTCCTTCCCGCGCATCTCGCATTCCCCGCGGCGGCTATAACGATGATCCTAACGTCGCTATTGACGCTGAGGCAGGCTTACGAGGCCCTGGATTGGCCCGTCCTCATCCTGCTCGGTGCACTGATCCCCGTGGGTGAGGCTTTGGAGGTAAGTGGTGGCGCAAGGACGATCGCTGACCAGGTGACGAGTCTGTCCGGAGGGGCAGGGGCCATCGGAACGATGGTGCTCCTAATGATCGTTACCATGCTGCTATCCAATATTCTAAACAATGCCGCGGCGGCAGTGCTTCTCGCGCCGGTTGCCCTCGGCGTGGCGAGTTCCCTTGGGGTATCGGCGGATCCTTTCCTGATAGCGATAGCCGTGAGCGCGTCTTCGGCCTTCATGACCCCGATTGGCCACCAGTCCTGCACTTTGGTTATGGGACCGGGCGGCTATAAGTTCACCGACTACTGGAGAATGGGATTGCCCCTCCAGGTTATCGTGTTGGTGATCTCCGTTCCCCTCATCAGCATCTTCTGGCCCCTGTAGATGCGCTGTAGGCAAGTACAAGTGGGCAGATCGGGGCGGAGGGTCGGATTGCTTCGCCTCCGGTTCGTTTCTACACCATCGGTTGCCCGGTATCGGTGCACGCATTCCCAAGAGGGATGCGGTGCCGCGATCCTGGTTTCTCCCCTCTGCGACCGCCCCGCCCGTCTTGGGCCCCGGCAGTATGACGATGGGCCATGCTATCGCCCTGCAGGTTTCCCGAAGACGCCGGTATCCGCGGGGATCACGAGTTCCACCGTTCCCGGGGAGCCGCAGAAAGGGGGCCGCGGAAGATGATGCATGTCAGGGGCTCCCTCGAAGACGCTTTTGCCTTGCGGGCGACGGCGGCACATGTAAGTTGCAGTGCGATGGGAAGCGAACGATAAAGCATTCCGCCCACCGGGGCGCAATCGAGGCTGGCGACGACAGATATGGGGCGGCCAGTGTTACTGGTGGCAGACCCCGGTTGCGATGTGCGGGACGGCTTTGCTTCACGGGAGGGTACTCCGGATCGGGGTGAGTGCGGGCCGCCAGGTCGTACCGGAGCCACTCGGTTATGAAACAGGCAAGTATCAGCAGGAGAATGCCAGATACGATGATCATCTCGGCGTTCATCGACTCGCCTCCCGAATCCACAGGGTGAAGCCTGCGCTCCCGTGCATTCTATAATCGGAATCCGTCTATCGTACACCCGTTTCCTCGCATCCACCCGCCCCTCACCGGTCCGTGGGAAGGTTCCCCTTGGGAGGGAGTTCGGCGGCGGGCCGGGCTTCCTTGGAAACGCCCGCGGGGAGCTCGGGGGGAAAGAACCGGAAGAGCA
>PWSR01000055.1 GCA_003563985.1 Clostridia bacterium
AGAACATCGTAGCCATATCCGTTCCTATCCCTGTCCGTCGAGCGAATCGATGCATCACCTGGTGCCGGTGCGTGGGTGGATCGAGAAACACGATGGCATCCACCGGAGGCGGCTTAAAATCGGCAGGAGTCCCGGCCTCGAGGCAGGGGCGTCAGCGACGTTCAAGGCGGCATGGCCCCGAAGAGCACCGACCAGGCGAGGGCCGACTTGGCCACCGAATTGAGGATGATGTACATGCATTCCCCGTAGGGATAATCTCGCCAGCGCCCGACCCCTTTGTATTCCAGCACCATCTTAACCGAGAAGGCATTAAAGGCGAGGAAGTCCGTTCCGACGATCACCCACGCGAACCACGGGACCCTACCGAGTTTGCCCGTACGAGAATGCAGAGCCGGATGGCGATCCACGGGTCGATTCCAGCGATGCATCCCCGAGGAGCGGGACTCCAGTTCACTTCGCCCTCCCTCCCGCCCGAGTTCCATTGTTCCATCACCAGTCCAACCGGGGTCATGGAAATGTTCAGGAGGAAAAACAGGACCCGGGAGGCGATACCGTATATTCCGAATAGCGCCGCGATGAGGACGATCGTCACCGCGGAACTGAGAGCGCATTCGAACCGGCGAAACCCATTGATCCGGCGCCCGAGATCCGCATTGTAGATTGCATTGATGTGCCGGGGAAGGGATGCCAGGAAGTGGGCCGCGGCGAAAGGAAACGAGAAAGTGGCCACCGGGGCACCAAAGGGAAGATCGAAGAGCCGGGTCAACTCTACCACGGACGCCCGCTCCTGGGGGCTGTAGGTCGAATAGGATCGGGTGATTTCGGGGGTAACCTCTGCGATGGTGCCGATGACGCGGGTGCCCAGAAACAGCTTGATGAGACCCTGGACCAGATGCAGGGCTCCATCACCAGGCTGAAGCGGCGAAGTCGCTGGTACACGGCGCAATTCATAGCGGCACACCCATTCCCTTCGCGAATCCTGCTCTCGCCGACCGCCGGGGGCCAGGATCCCCGCTCGGTCCGACCGGGCGTTCGGAATGAATCCGGCGATCCATCCCGATCCGAGCCACCATCCATCCCCTGGTTCTCGAAACGAGGCGGCATCGACGGGTTTCGAACCCATTCTGTGCCATATTGGCCACGGCTCCGGGGAATAGCTCTCCCGCGTAGACGTACCGGCCGCGCTGGCGCGAACGATTGGCGCAGGGCAAGGAGATCCCCTCTTCAATCGGGAGCGCGTCGCGTGCCCGGGCATTGCAAAAAGCGCGCCCAGAAATCGAAGCCCATGATCGTCATCCAGCTATTTCGATCCGACCGGTTACCTTCGAAGGTTACTCCATTGCAATACGCCTTGCGGACGTGTTAACCGGGATCGAAGGGGTATCCTCTGTGCGGGATCCGTCGTTGGCGATGGAAGAGGAACGGGGTTCCATGGGTAACGGAAGTGGGTACGGGGGAAGCATGAAGGTCGTACGGCGGCAGCGATCCGCCCGCGGACCACGGTGGCCCAGGATCTCGAGGAACGCGAAGGAATCTTGACGCGGCACATGAAATATTGCAATGTGCAGCGCCACCTGTCCACCGCGCACCGAAAGGCAGTCCGGTATCTCGAGCAATACTCGCATCGAGTCGATGTCGTGGCCAGTTCGTCCGGGTTGGCCCCGTAAGGGGTCCGGAAACCGGAACCCGAATCCCGAATACTGATTTGGAAGTGAGTCATGTGAATACCGAGGACACGATGAATACACGCCTGACACCGGAATCCGTATTGGAACTGTGGTCTCGCACTTACAACACCAAGGGAAAACCGGACTGGTCGCACATCTTCCCCTACTACCACCCGGAGATCGTCTTCCAGGACTCCATCCAACGGATCGAGGGCATCGCCGATTTCGCGGCGATGTGCAATCGGCTCGCCAAACGATGCCAGGAATTGCAAATGGACATCGCAAACATAACCCAGCATTCCAACATCATCATCATGGAATGGAAGATGACGATGTCCTTTCGGAGATCCCCGAGCACCCCCATATTCGGATGCACGCGTCTCACGTTGGGCGAAGACGGTCGCATCATCGAGCAAAGGGACTACTTCGATCTCTGGGGCGACATCTTCAACGGGATCCCCGGGGTTCGAAACCTGTACCGATTCGTCATGGCCAAGTTGTTCGGATAATGCAGGGGTGGCCGATGAGAACGTTCAATTGGCCGGATGAACCGAAATTCATTCAAGACCGAAATTTCACTCAGAAGACCCCTTCGGCCCCGATGACCGGAAAGGTCTAACGTGATCACGGGCGCAACACCCGGGGTCGGTCTGCAAGCACGGCGGCGGCTAGCCCATGGGGGTGCCAATATCGTCATGGTGTGGCGCAATCTAAAAAGGGCGGCGGCCATACGAAGCGCAACCCGCGACAGGTGGGACGTTCCCATCGGTATCGTGATCGCTAACTTCAGCCGCCCGGACGATGTGCGAAGCGCGGCAGATCAAGTACTAACGCGACGCCCCGCCATCAATGTACTGATCCATTGCATTGGACTGCACTCCACGACGCCTAGCCTGGGAGACATCCGGGAAGATGGGTATCGGACCCGAAACCGAAGCAAGGCGGGCCTGGACCGCCCGCCACCCGCAAAGGGGGTGTAACTGCCACTGGGGATGGGATCTCACCGGCGATGACCGGAACTTTTACGACGGGGATTTAGGGATGCGGACATGCTCTTGGACTGTTTACCCGGTCATTCCAAGACTCCTTCGGTATTCGGCGGGACGCACGGCTCCAGGTGACATCTTGATCCCGGTTTCGTTGTACCCGTGGAGGTACTCGTCGCGGGTCTCCGGGAGTAGCGGATTATCGATACCATAGAATACTTCCATGTATCCCATGACCCGCTCGATATCACCCACGATATCCCGGATGCCTCTGGAAGTTCCCGGTAATTGACTAACCAGTAGATTACGATAATCGAGGCGGCTGTTGTCCGAAGGGAGGTGGACGATTTCGTTTTCGATATCGATGGAGACTCGACTCTCCACCCACCCAACATCGACCTCCCATTGCCTGTAACCCGCGTCACGCAGGTACGCCCCGGACGTCAATCCCGCGATTCCACCCCCGACTACCGCCACATCGGAAACTATCTGATTCCCCCCGAAATGATGCGAGCGGTTGAGCGACGATGAACTCGAATATCTCGTCCCGCCGGCGCATTCACCGGCAGCGAACGTTCCCGGGGAATCGGCGGCACGATATCCGATACTGATCCATCTTCAGTTCGGCACGATCATCCCGGCCCATTACCACG
>PWSR01000017.1 GCA_003563985.1 Clostridia bacterium
CCGCCTGCAGCCGCGCAAGTTGTACGTCTTTTCCGAGCTCGCGATTCGTATAGATCTCGATGCCGCCCATGCGATCGAAATGAGCGATTTCGCGATCGAGAATTGCCTTGGGAAGACGATATTCGGGAATACCATAACGAAGCATCCCGCCGGGAAGGGGCATGCGTTCGAAGATATCGGAAGCAACGCCTTCCAATCGCAGGAAGTACGCGGCGCTCAAGCCGGCGGGACCCGCCCCGATGATTGCCACTCTTTCGCCGGTCAGCGGCAATCGATCTTCGAGGTATTCGTCGTAGAATAGGTCCGCTGACAGTCTCTTGACATCGTTGATTGCGACCGGTTGGTCCATGACACTCCGCCGGCAATCCTTCTCGCAGAAGCGCGGGCATACCCGACCGATACTCAAGGGCAGTGGAACGCGTTGCTTCACCAATTCCAAGGCTTGCCTCAGGTTGCCTTCGCGACCGGCGCGCACATATTCCTCCACGGGGGCATGCGCCGGGCATCCTAGCGTACAGGGAGCCTCACAGTCGCCCGCATGCTCAGATAGCAGGAGTTCGAGGGCGGTTCTCCGGAGGTCGCGTACCTCATCGGTGTCGCTTTCGATCTCCATACCATCTACAACCTGCGCCGCGCACGAGGGCATCCACTTGCCGGATGATGCATCCTTTACGACGCAGATGAAGCAAGAAGTATTATGTCCAATGCGATCGTCCTTACAGAGACTGGGGATCTCGATCCCGGCTTTGCGGGCCGCTTCCAGAATCGTCTGTTCCGGCTCGGCGGTGATTGGCCGACCATCTATCGTAATCTGTACCGAAGACATTCAGTCATTCCCTCCAGTCTCGCGCGAGATCGCGTCGGCGGGGCAGATTTCTATGCAGCTGTTACACCGGGTACACACGTCGTTGTCGACGACGAAATCCTCCGAAATGGCGGATACCGGGCACACGCGGATGCAGGCACCGCACTCGATACATGCCTCGAGATCGATGGTAACATCGACCAGCGCATCGCACTCCAGGCTCGGACAACAACCATCCCGCACATGTGCCAAGTACTCATCCCGAAAATATCGGAGCGTCGTAAGCACGGGCCCGGGGGCCGTTTGGCCGAGTCCGCAGAGCGATCCATTTATGATTTTCCCGCCCAAGTCCTCGAGACGGTCCAGGTCCTCCTCGGAGCCTTTGCCACCCACGATACCATCCAAGGATTCCAGCATCCGTTTCGTACCGACGCGGCAAAACGTGCATTTGCCGCAGCTCTCGCGCGTGGTGAAGTCCAAAAAGTAACGAGCCGTTTTCACCATACACCGTTGTTGCCCGATGGCGATGAGGCCGCCGGAGCCCATGATGGCGCCGAGTTCACCCAGTGAGTCGTAGTCGATGGGTGCATCGAAATGCTCTGCCGGGATGCAGCCGCCACTTGGTCCCCCGATCTGGATCGCTTTGACCGACCCCTCCGGGGCACCGCCGATGCCATGAATTACTTCGCGAATGCTGAGCCCCATGGGTACTTCAACCAATCCGGCATATTGCAAGTCCCCCGCCATGGCGAACAGCTTCGTCCCCGTGCTTCCCTGGACCCCTATCCGCGCATACTGATCCGCTCCAGATCGCAGGATCAAGGGAATGTTGGCGAACGTTTCGACGTTGTTAATCGCCGAGGGATACCCCTTGTACCCTTCATCCGTGGGGTAGGGGGGGCGATAGCGAGGTGTCCCACGCTTGCCCTCGAGGGAATGGATCAACGCGGTTTCTTCTCCGCAAACGAAGGCACCGGCACCTTCCTTGATCGAGATCTCCAGGGTCCGGCCGCCGATACGATTCAAGCCGGCGTTTTCGATCTGCTCGACGGCTGTTCGCAGATTCCGCAAAGCGAGGGGATACTCGGCGCGGCAGTAGATATACAGTTCCGTCGCCCCGGTCGCATGGGCGCCGATCAGCATGCCTTCGAGAACCTGATGGGGTAGAGATTCCATGAGACTGCGATCCATGAACGCGCCGGGATCACCCTCATCGGCATTGCAAATCAATACCTTGCGAGGCGATGTCTTTTGCGCCAACATCCGCCATTTACGCCCCGTGGGGAAACCGCCACCTCCACGCCCCCGCAGCCCAGACTGGTCAACCTCCTCGACGACCCGGGCAGGATCCTGCGCAAGGGCTTTTTCCAAGCCCTCGTATCCCCGGTGTTCGCGGTATTCATCCATAGATATCGGATCGATGCGGCCGGCCAAAGCGGTCACATGCAGCGCTTCCAACGCTTGCCGCGCGGCATGCGGTTGGAAGCGCGCGGATTCTTCGAGGTCGAGTACACTTTGGATGGACGCCCTGGTGGGCTCCACGTTGCCGAAGAACAGGCTCTCGTCCTCGGTTTCTACTTCGATGAGGGGTTCAGCGTAACAGTGACCGATGCATCCCACCTCAACGATCTCATGCTCTGATCCCAATTCTTCCAGCATATCCCGGACCTCAGTGGCTCCAGCCGCGATTCCGCAGCTGGCCATACCAACCTTGATGCGCTTGATCATGCGTCCTCCTCACGTCGGGCGTAGTCTCGCAGAATACGCAGTAGCTTGCCGCGATCCAAATTGCCGAACACCTTACCATTAATGCTCAATACGGGAGCCAAGCTGCAGCAACCAAGGCACGCGACCGCTTCCAGGGAAAACAATCCTGCATCGTCCGTTTCTCCGGGTTCGATTCCGATACTTTCACGAGCCCAGTTTAGGATTTGCGTGGAGCCCTTTATATGGCATGCGGTTCCATCGCAAACGGCCACCTGGTATTTCCCGGGTTGGGTGCGCTTAAACTGGGTATAAAACGTGACGATGCCCTCTACTTCAATGGGCGCCATGGAAAACTCTTGGGCGACATCACGGATGGCGTCGTCGGAAATATAGCCTTCATCCCGTTGTCGCTCCTGCAAGTACCGAATTACGTTCGATTGATCTCTTTGCGATTGTAACTCCGAGGGCAAAGGCAATCCTCTCCTTACGTGGTGGGATCCAAGCATATGCAATCGGGCCACAGCTATGACCCATATCTACCGTTGCTTAACTTACCAAACAATACGTTACCACGAATGGGTCGAATAAACCCAATGGCCTGGATATCCGTTGGAGGTGCGAACCGATTACGCATGCAGTTTTCGGTCTTTCGGTGGCTGCATTGGGATTCGAGGCCGAGGCATTTGCGCTGTGCCCTTGTCGGGTGGTTGTCGGCGCTGCCGGAGGTATGGTCGGATGGTCCGACGCGCTGAA
>PWSR01000072.1 GCA_003563985.1 Clostridia bacterium
GGAGGGTCTTGTACGCCACGTGGTTAATCACATGTAACGTCCCGGCATCGAGCCCCGCGGAGGTCGCGATCCCGACTCCAGCCACCATGTATCCGACCTGGCTGACGATACTATAGCCGAGAATCCGCCGCGAACACCGCTGCAACAACGCCATTACCACACCGACCACCGCCATGGTGGCCCCGGCGTAGGGTACCCACGCGACCTCCGGCAACAGACGAATCACGGCATAGACCCCCACCTTGGTAGTGAATCCAGAGAGCACCACGGAGGTCGGGATGGAACAACGGGAATACGCATCCGGCACCCAGGTGTGAAAGGGTATGGCTCCCAATTTGATCCCGATGCCCAACGCAAAGAACGGTATGGCGGCCACAGCCGGTGGGGAGAAGGACAGTGTCCCCGTAGCCGAATACTGCATCAGCACGCCGAGGATCATCGCCGCGCCGGCCAGCACATGAAAGACCAGGTAGCGGTAACCCGCCCCGGAACTGGCACCGGTTCCCGCCGAGACGATCATCAAATAGGAAGTCACCAGCATGATCTCCCAGAACACCAACAACAGCAGCATGTTGGCCGAGAGAATGCAACCGAGGGACGCCAACACGAAAAGCGATGATAGGAGAACCTTTCGCGGTCCCGGACCCGTGGACAGCGTGTAGACGAAGCTAAGGGACCCCGCGAGGATAAAGGCCAGCAAGAAGATCGAGTTCACGGAATCCACCCGAAACAGGGGACTCTCCAGGGCCCGTAGCCCGATATTCAGATCCATCGGCTCGGTCACCTCCATTTCTCGCTAAATCCCCGCGGATTTGCCCGACTCAACCGATGATACCCCCTGCAACCGCGAGGAAGAAACGCCAGAGGACGGGGGATGCAACCAATGTAACCACGCACCCCACGGCGGTGAATCCCAGGACCCCGGCGGTTTGCAATGGTACGGCCAGGTCCTCCCCTTCCTCGAAATTTGCCGCTGCGTCGTAGATCACCCGGTAGGCTCTTCCGTAATACATGGCAGACAAAACGCCACCGATGGGCAGTAACAGGGCAGCGGGTATCATCCCCGCCGCCAATGCCCCCATGACGATCATCAGCTTGCTGGCGAAGGAACCGAAGGGGGGTAGCCCGATCAAGGCACCGGTGCATGCAGCAAACGCCCAACCGGGCAACGGAGCAGCGCGCCCCTTCCCCCGCAGCAATTCGAGTTGGAAATCCCCGTGCACCATTCGCCCCACGGCGAAGAAGGCTCCGGATTTCATCAGCAAGTGGTTCAGGGAATGAAACAGGGCGCCCCCCACTCCCAGCGGCCCCCCTATGCCCAGGCCCAGGGCGATGTAACCCATGTGAGCAACGCTGGAACACGCCAGTATTCGCTTCATATTATCCTGGCCGAGGGCCAGCAGGTGTCCCCCGATTATCGTGAGGGATCCGATGGCCAAGAGCACCCTGCGGACCATGAGGGCATCTGCACCACCGGCCGCCAACATGGGTAATAACCGAATCATCATGTAGACGCCGGTCTTAAGCAGCACCCCCGATAGGAGGGCGCTCACCGGAGATACGGCCTCGGCATGCGCCGGGGGAAGCCAGCTGTGGAAGGGAATGAGGGCGATCTTGACACCCAGGCCGACCACGAGGGATCCGATTATCGCCGACCGAAGCGTCGTCGAAAGATCCCCGAATCCCGCGGCCACCTCGGCCATGTTCAAACTCCCCGTCGCTCCATAGATGAGTATGATGGCCAGCAAGATGAGGGCACTGGATACCATTGTGAATACCATGTAATAGAAAGCGGCGAAGACCGCTTTCCCTTTTCGGCTCAGGGCAACCAACGGGAAACTCGATATGGCGGTCATCTCGATGAAGACGTACAGGTTGAAGAAATCCGCCGTCAACACCGTTCCCATCATTCCCGCCGCAACGATGAAAAGCAACACATAGTACTTGCTCTCACCCTGGTCGACGTACTCCTGGGAATACAAGATCACGAGAAGCATGCCGAGGGCCAGGAGGGCAGAGAACACGGCCGATAGTGCGTCCAACCGGAGTGCGATCCCGATCTCGGGCCCCCATCCCCCGATGGGATAAACCAGGGGTTGTGCGCCCGCGTCGCGCCATCCTCCGGCCATGATCAATACCACGGCGAAGTATGCCCATCCCATGGAGAATACGACGGGACGGCGCACCCGCGGGCCCAGGAGGAATATCAAGGGCAACGCGAAGGCGAAGACCAGGGGGATGGCGATTACCAACACGGGAAGATGGCTCACTTCATCTTGCTCCTAATCTCATCGATGTCTACCGTCCCGTAGTGCCGATGAATCTGGATGATGAAACTCAGCAATAAAGCCGTCGTGCTGGCGGCAATAACGATGGCGGTCAAAGTTAGGGCGTGGGGGATGGGATCGGCCATCCGTATCACTCCCGTTCCGAGCAGGGGTGCCCGGTCCCCCGGACTGTAGGCCATGCGCACCAAGAACAGCAGGAGCCCGGCCTCCATGATGTTCAAGCCGACGGCGATCTTGATGAGATTGCGCTCGGTCAGTATGCAGTAGAGCCCCATGCCAAATAGTATGAGCACCACCCAGTAAGCCACCGGCAGGGCCATCATTCCGGCTCCCTTTTGACCATGCTGTAGAAGATCAGGGCCAACCCGGCGCCCACTTTTAATCCGATGGCGGCGTTCAGGGGGGCCAGGGACCCGGCGCTGAGCAGGCTGCCGGCTTCTCCCCTCGGAAATCCCGCCGATAGATTCGAAAGAAAGTATTCTCCGGTCAGGATCCCTCCGAAGGCGATGACCATGAAAAGCAGTGCCGCCGAGGATTCCAGGGTCGTCTTGAAGGTCGGGTCGAGCAGGCGCCGTTCCGTCTCCAAACCGTAGACGATCGAGATCAGGATCGTCAGCGTGGCCAAGATCACGCCACCCTGGAAACCACCTCCCGGTGAAATGTGGCCGTAGAGTACGACGTACATCCCCGCCAGAAAGACAAAGGGACCGATGGAATCCAGGCTGCGCTTGGCCAACATCGATAGCCCGATGGATGATGGATGCAGCGGGGCCTGGTAGAACAGCATCACGACCCCGGCAACGGCGGCGAAGATCACCGTAGCCTCACCCAGAGTATCGAAGGCGCGATAATCGAATAGGACGGCGGAAACGAGGTTAAGTGCCCCGGTATCCTGGAGTCCCCCGTCGATGACCCGCCGGGTCAATTGCGAAGTACTCGTTCTCTGTTCGACGGACGGCAATTCGGCCAGGGCACCGGCCAGGGTAACCGAGAGGATCACGATGAGAATTGCAACACCGATTCGATGGAGTTTCATCTACCCGTCACCCCCCGTAGCTCCGGTCTTGCTGATGGTAACCAAGAAGAGCGCGGTCACCAGGCCCGCACCCACGACGGCCTCGGCCATAGCCGCATCGGGGGCCTGGTATATGACGAATAGCAGGGCCAGGACGATGCTAAAAACGGACAGGGCCAATACGGAATTCAGCACGTTCCGAAACGCGATGGCCGCCCCGGCGGAAATGACCAGGAAGATCAGCAGCACCCCTATTACTCCGGCATCGAACAAGGCAATCACCCAATTCATCGAAGCATCGATCTCGCAATTCTTGATGGCAGCTTCCCCGTCCGACCGGGGCGCTGTCCTCGGCACGACGCCCTGCCCGTCCCTATCGGCATCAAGACGCCGACCACGCGATAATGTGGTCCACGCAAACCTTCAAGACCGCTGCAGTCGGGACCCCGAGGAACAGACCCCAGAATCCGAAGAGGACCCCGCCCGCCAATACGGCAAAGATCACGCCCAGGGGATGGAGTCCCGTCCGCGTGCCGAGAATCCTCGGGCTGATGACGAAACCATCCAACTGCTGGATGGCGAGATACAGGATCCCCACCTTGAAGAAGAGGGCCCAGTTGTCCAGGCCCGCCAACAGGAGTGCGGGCACCGCTCCGATGAAGGGGCCAAAATACGGAATCAAATTCGTCAGGCCAGCTATTAATCCGAGGATGAGGGCAAAGCGTACGCCCAGGAGCTGCAACGCGACGGCCGCGAGCACACCGACCACCAGCGAAACGATCAGGCGACCGTGGAGAAAGCCCGAGAGGACGCGATCCACGTCGGCCATGAATGCGTTAATATACTTCCGCCTCGCCGGGGCGAAGGCATTTTCAATGTTCCGGTGGAATTTGCGGAAATCCTTTAACATGTATGCCGCCAGGATGGGCCCGAGTATCAAGTTGAAAAGACTGCTGAACACACCCATGACGCCCGTTACGAGCCCGCCGAGCAACGTCGCCGTGTGCTCCTCGATCTTTCCAAGATTGGTTTCTATGCTTTGGTTGATGGCCTCGCGAACCGCCGGCGGCAGGGCCGTTCGAGCGTAGTAGCCCTCGAAGTCCAGGATGGCCCGTTGCAGGGCATCCACGAACATCGGCATATTGGCGATCAGACGGTTGATCTCCACGAGGAGAACGGGAACGACGTATACGGCCAGCAATACCACGAGAACCGCCAGAGCGACATAGGTCCCGGCCAGGGCCTGACCGCGACTAAGGCCTTTTCGCTCTCCAAAATCCACGACGGGGCTAAGAACGTAAGTGATAATAATCGCAAAGAGGAAGGGCGGGAGTACCTGGCGAACGCGAAAACCTATGAAGATGACAAGGCCGAGTACCGCCAATAGGACGGCGACTCGCATTACGCGCCCCCAGTTGATTCCCTGCAACATCGATCCACCCTCCCGCCCTCGCCCCGCACCTCGGAATGCGCCGTGACTTCAACAGTTCTGCCCCATCCTACCTTTACGAGTTAGTGCAACCTATGTCCTGCCGCCCGCAACAATTTCGGCCTCGGAAAGCGGGTTCCGCGGGGGCGGCAACATCCCGCTGGCGATGGCCCCGGCCGACGGCAAGAGCGCCATCAAGATGAGGACCTCATTATAACGTCCGAACCAATCGAATCCCAACCCAAAGGGCAGGGGGCCCAGCGCGGATGCCACCACCAGCCCGGTGGTGGTAACACCCCGTATCGTCGCCAGGTTCCCGCGTCCGAAATAGGCAGGCCAGATCACGCCGTTGATGACTGACACGTTGGCCATCCGCACGCCATTGAGGACCCCGAGCACCAGGGCAGTGGGCGTGGATCGTACGAAGATCAGGTAGATCAAGGATATCGCCTGCAACACGAGGCTGCTCACCAGGAGATGGCGCGGTGCCAGGCGGTCTGCGGCGGCGCCGAATAGGGGTGTCGCGATGAGATGGACCACGGCTCCGACGGTAAAGACGCCGGCCGCTACGGTACGCATGACTCCGCCTTCGGCCAGGATTGACATGTGGTGAAACTGCGCGCCGGTCCCCACCATGCTGGGAATCGAACTGGCGGCGAGGATCACCCAAAACGGGGGATATCGCAACGCCTGCTCCAATGACCATGAGACCTCGGCGGTGGCCTCCTCGCCCGTTTCTCCGTTTCGCCCCTTCGCGGGATTCACCGGGGCACCGTCGGGGAGGAGACCGAGATCTTCGGGACGATCCCGGGTGAGTTTCCAGGCCAGCGGCACCATGACCAGGGCCAAGACCAGGGCCCAGAAACGCCAGGCGCCCCGCCAACCCGCAGAATCCATGATCAGCAGGTTCAACAAGGGGATGGTGGCCGAACCAATGGCTCCAGCCATCGCCAAGATACTGAGGGTCTTTCCCCGCATACGGACGAACCACTGGGGTATCAAACTGTAAGGGATGAGCGTCAGGGAACCCTGCCCGAGGGTACGGATCAATACAAACCCGAAAAGAAGCGTTGCGGGAGCGCCCACCGATCCCATGAACAGAAGAGCACCGGCAAACAGGGCCGCCACGGCGGTAAGGGCAATGCGATAACCGACGGAGTCGACGGTCCGACCCACCAGCATCATCATGAATCCCGCCGTCAACGTACCGGCGGAATACAATCCCGATACCAGGGATCGGCTCCAATTGAATTCATCCATCAGCGGATCGATGAAGGTGGACACGGAGTACGTCTGACCCGGACCGGAGAGGAACACGGCTAGGGCGCCCACGAAGACGACCACCCACCCATAATATACGCCTCGAATGCGGGGCCAGCGAAGCAAAGGTATCACCCTCCGAATATTCTCCCCAATCCTACCCCAACGATCCAACGGCAGCCAGACCCGATCCCCCGGGCCGATAGACCTTGATCGAAGTCGGGGTAGCGGTCATCATTAGAATGTCGGAAGTTGCAACCTCGGGGAACGATCAAGATTTCGAAAGAACTGCCAAGGAAATGGGGGCTCGATACCCGTGACACGCTGGAATGCCAACGCCCAATCTGCACAAAGCCTGCTGGACCTAATCGGCCGAACGCCCGCCCTTGAACTTCCACGAATGGGCCGCGAGATGGGCATACGCCTC
Source organism: Clostridia bacterium (assembly GCA_003563985.1). Taxonomy (GTDB): domain Bacteria; phylum Bacillota; class Sulfobacillia; order SLMV01; family SLMV01; genus CSSED11-154. The sequence continues at coordinate 6,420 of PWSR01000072.1, forward strand.
TTGGCCAAGTTAGAGTTCTTCAGCCCCAGCGGCAGCCTCAAGGACCGTGCCTACCTGAGAATGATCGAAAGCGCGGAGGCCGCGGGGCAGCTGCAGCCCGGGATGACGATCCTGGAGTGCTCTACCGGGAACGCGGGAATCGCCTGCTCCCTGGTCTCCGCGGTAAAGGGTTACCCCTGCGTCATCGTCATGCCGGAGGGAATGAGCGCCGAGCGGCACAAGACCATCCGGGCCTACGGTGCCGAATTGATATTCACCCCCGGGGGCGAAAGCGACGTCGATCTCGCCCTGGAGAAGTTGGAAGAGATCACCGCAGCGGAACCCGGGCGATATTGGGTGCCGCGCCAGTTCGACAATCCCGAAAACGTGGAGGCCCACTACACTACGACTGCGCCGGAACTGTGGGAACAATGTGGCGGCAAGTTGGATGCCTTCGTCGCAACCCAGGGAACGGGCGGTACACTGACCGCCATCGGCCGTTACTTCAAGGAGAAAGATCCCGAAACGCGAATCTTCGCCGTAGAACCGGCGGAATGCCCCCTGCTCTCCCGGCGAGAATGGGGACCACACCAAATCGAGGGGATCGGAGACGGTTTCGTTCCTCGCAACCTGGACCTGAGCATCCTCGATGGTATCGTGACGGTCAGCTCCAAAGAAGCAATCGAAATGGCCCGCCGCCTGGCCCGCGAAGAGGGAATCTTCACGGGCATGTCCTCGGGCGCCAATATCGTCGCCGCCGCGAAACTCGCGAAGCGTTTCCCGGCCATGGAGAGCATCGCCACCATGATCAATGATAACGGGCAACGCTATTTCAGCACGGAACTCTTCGAAGATAAACGCGAGGTGGAAATCCCCCAACGAGAGCACCCGATCGACGACTACTCCCTGGAGCAACTCGAGAAATACAGCGGAAACTGGACGATCATCGACTGACGAGGGTAACGAGGATTGTCGCACCGCCGCGGCCCGGATCGGCGAGGAGCCCCAGCCCGACCACCGAGGGGTCTACCGATTCGGGCCACGGCGCGTTCCGCCTAGTGAAATTCCCTCAGAAGCCGCACCATGTTGCCAACGGTTTGCTCGCCGAGGCCATACGTGGCCTGCTCGAACCATAGAAAATCCGAGAGGATCGCTATCTCTACAACATCCCCATCCCCTTGGAAGAGAGACATCTCTCCCATGATCCCCCCACCGGTATCCCGTTCGGGGAAGTGGTCGGATTCGTATTCGGCCCGCGAAATCCAGTGGAGGACATCTGCGATCTCATCCGGCGTCTCGACCAGATGTCGTTGGCCCGCCAGGTCGAGAAACTCGATTCGATCCACCCAGTCGGGTACAGCGATCCGGGTGTGGAGGTTGTCCTGCACATACGCCGACGACTCCCTCGCCGGACCTCCGCACGCGGAGAGCCAAGTCACAACAATGAAGACGCCGACGAGACATACCTTCAAAGTGCTGCCCATTCTCCGACCCATGGAATCCCCCGCTCCACCGATGGATACTGCCGCAAAACATGACGCCTGGTTTCGAAATCGTTCCCACCGGGCGAAGAGGAACCCAAACAAACCGATGTTCCAAAGGCCGGGCATTTCCCGGGGTGGTCGACGCGCCGGCGGGTCAGTTCTCGTGGCCATCAATCCGGTCAGCGCGGAGATACCGCCAGTGCCTCGACCCAATCCGGGGCGCCCCGGCGGAATCGCCAAACGTCCCCGGTGTAAAAGGTCAGGTGCCGCTCTCCAAACGTCGCATCCAGCATGCCTTCCCCTCGCACCCCGGTGCAATGACCGGAGATTACACCCTCGCCCAGGAGGTTCTTGAGGGATCGCCCCGTATCTTCGAGGACCGCCGCTTCGGCATCATAGAGGTGGAGTCCTCCGAGTAAGGCCGCCAACCCCCCGGGTACCAGTTCCGAGGCCGCCGCCAGGGTGTTGATGGGACCTGCGTGACTGCATCCCGCCAATACGACGCCGCCGCCGTTCCCCATATCCAGCGCCACGGCCAAGTCATCGGGTTCCCCGTCGGTCTGCATGACCCCGTCTCGAAGACAAACCATCTGTGGCCTGGGGCGCTCGAATTCCATCACCCTCGGGATTTCCCCGGACACCCAGACGCCCGGGACCAATTGGATCGGCGAGCGAGTCTGGATCCATCGCCCGGGCCCCAATCCCCGGAGGGACGGGCTTTCCACGCCGACGAAATGGAAGTCCGGCTCCGTTTTGTACACCGGTCGGGTGATCTCGGGATGGGTGATCACGAGAAACTGTCCACCGGGTTGGGAAAGCAACCACTCCAATCCCCCCGTGTGATCCCCGTGGCAGTGGGAGAGGACGACCCAGTCGATGTCTTGCACCAAAATTCCCCTGGCCCTTAGGTTATGCTCCAATACCTGCCCCGAAGCGCCGGTGTCGAACAACAGCGTTCCGGTGGATTCGTCGCACCACTCGAGTTCCACGAGGATGGAGAGGCCGTGTTCCGATCGGAGATCGCCCCCCTGCGGTGTTCTATTGCTCGTCAAGATGGTGATATCGGCACAAACGAGTTCCAGTGATGCCTCCAACGATCCCATCTCCTTCCCCGAAGACGCCGCAACCAGGCTACCGGAACCACAGTAGGTTCGCGTTGATCGACAGTACCACCACGGCCAGGACGGTAAGTATGAGGCCGGCCTTCATCATCTCATGGGTGCGGAAGTGATTGGCGCTGTACACGATGGCGTTGGGCGGGGTATTCGCGGGCAACAGGAAGGCCATGCAACTGGCGAGTCCGGCGACCATGGCCAACGGCACCGCGTCCATTCCCAGCTGCATCGCGAGCCCGATGGAAACGGGGACGAAGGTCGTCGAGGTGGCCGTCAAACTGGAGAAAAACGTGATACTCATCGCCGTCACAAAAGCCAGGAAGGTGACGATGATATAGGGGCTGGCGCCGGCCAGGAGCCCCGATAGGCTATCCGCGATCACTTCTATGACGCCGGTCTGGATCAAACCCGACCCCAGGGCGAGCCCACCACCCACCAGGATGAATATGTCCCATCCCATCTCCTTGGCGGCGTCCTTCCACTTGACCACCCCGATCCCGGGCGCCACAAACATCAGTGCGATGATCACCGAGGCGATGTAGAGCCAACCGGACATGAGCGGCAACACCGAGTCGGCGATCCAGAGGATTACCGCGAGGGCGAAGAGGGTCATCACCTTCCGCTGCCCGCGGTCCGCCGGCCCCATATCTTCGAGTTCAGCACGCACCGCTTCGGTCCCGCCCTGAATCCGATCCAACTCCACTGGAAACATCAAGAGTAGCAATTTCCAGGCGATGGGTATCAGGATGATCACCACGGGCACCGCGCGAATCATCCAGTCCAAGAACCCGACCTCGATTCCCAGCATTTCGTCGATAAAGGCGATGGTGATGGAGCACGCCGGAGTGCCCACCGGGGTGCCCATGCCGCCTATGTTGGCAGCATAGGCAATTCCGATCAGGGTGGCCCTTCCCAGATTACTCGACCCCTCGGGAAGGCGGGCCATCTTGATGATGCCCAGGGCAATGGGCATCATAATGGCCGTGGCGGCGGAGTTGGAGATCCACATCGATAGGAAGGCCGTCGCGATCATGATGCCAAGCAGCAGGCGATCGGTTCGTTCCCCCATCCCCGCAACGATGTTAAGACTGATTCGGCGGTCCAAATCGTATTGACTGAGGGCCGTAGCCATGATGAACCCGGCGAAGATGATGCTGTTCACCGGCGTTGCTATGTATCCTAATCCCTGGGCTATGGGCTGGATCCCGACCAAAGCCTGTAGAAGAATTACGACCAGCCCGGTCAGGGCAATCGGTATGCATTCGGTGATCCAAAACACCGCACCGACCAGTGCGATGGCCAACATCCGGACTCCGTCCTCGGAGAACACCTCCGGGAAAGGGAGTAGCGTGATGGCGGCGGCCGCCGCCAGGGTGACCACGATTGTCATCAGGTTTCGGCGATCCAGGGGCGCCATGTTCGGGGGGACACCCACCCTTCCGAATTCATCTTATGCAATTATGCCACGCTTGCGAAGTGATGCATATACCGATCCACCGAGCAAGTTTCCAGGGTACCCTGGACCGATGAACGATCAAGGATACCGGCAACCTACGTCGAACCCCGATCTATTTTGGATCGGCGACAATGCCACCATGAACGGATTGCCTGGCCGACATGGCCCGAATCCCGGGCTCTTGAGAACGAACCCGGGGAACGGCGGGGAACTCCTTCGAAGCGGAAGATCCACCGTTCGATCGAATGCCTTGTACGAGGATGAGGGGGTGCACCCCGGCGCCAGGAAAGATTCCACCCGCAGCATTGAGCGCGCAATACGGGTACCTACACGACGCCGTGTACTGGGAGAATTGGGTGTGTCCGCGGCATTCGTTTCCACCCGGGGTTGCGAGGGGTTTCGATGGTGGAACACTTGCCATGATGGACGACGGATGGTGGTTCAGTGAGAGCCCGGGGTGCGATGCAAGAGTGCGAGCCTCACGTGGCGGGCGGCCTCGGGTCTGCCCCACTCGTGCAGATCCGTCGCGTAACGGAGTAGGTCGGCGTAGTCCTCTTCAATAATGGCCTCAACCCCGGGATCCGCGTCCTCGTCAGCCAGGACATCCCGCACGCAGGACGTGTAGATGACCGCCAATACATCATCCAGTTCTGGAAGCCCATGGCACTCCAGGAGCGCGAACATCGACAGGACGGACGCGACGAAGCGCTCGTCTCGTTCCCCTGCCTCCTCGAGCCAGCGGTCCAGCGTGCTCTCGAAAGCGGGGAGGAAATACCGCCAGTCTTTCCTCATGGAGTTCTTCATATGCGCGGTAATGGGATGTTGTCCCCAGGGCTGCCACTCCCGGGAGTCAAAGAGCGCATCATAACCGGGATAATCGGGATCGGACATGAGTCGTCTCATACGGAGGGCTCCGTTGATCACGCTAAACAGGGGAAGTCTAAAGCTCAGCGTACCATTCGCCAGGGCTCGCACCGCCGCCTCGGACCGCTCTCGCAGGTCCACGATATCCTCGCGCCGGGCCACCTCCCCCGTGATCGCGGTCGCCCCTTCACTATCCTCGATCCCCGGTGCATCCGCGACCACTCCGTTCCAAAGATCATCCAGGCTGACGCGGAATAGTCCGTCCCACACGGCATTTTCGGAAATCGGAAGATCCTGATGGAGATTCCAAAGGCCCCACAAGACTGCCGCCAGGACGCGGGCACCCGTCCCCTCCCGGCGCCCGCGGAACAGTAGGTGCCAGTAGATGCGTTCCACGAAAACCTCGGTCAAATGGGGCTCAACGCACCGGCGGATCAGATCCGCGGCCTCGTCGGTAGAGCGAAGAGCCTCGTCGCCCGCACCATCTATGACTCCGTCGATGAGAATGTCGGTCAGGGAATCCGCGGGCAGGCGAATCCCGGATTCCCGCAGCAATTCCCGCAGCCCCTCATCCAATTCCTTGATCCCCTCGGGATAATCGATAAGCCCCTGCATCAGCCAATCCGTCGCTTCGGTGATGTCTTCCACCGTGGGAGGGTGTTCCCCGACACCCGGCTTGAGGCCGGCCAGGAGGGCGAGGGATTCCAAGGGGAGATCGATGCGATCCCAGGCGGGAATTGCATCCGAGAGGGTCTGTACGATTCGCCTTCTAACGTAAACCACCGGCTCGAAACAACAATGACCGTAAGCGAGATTGCTGCCACAGGGGCAGTCGGTTGAAGCAGACAGGTCGATCTCCAACGACGGCAAACGTCTCAGTCCCAACCCATAGACTAGATACGGATCACCGGTTCGGTCACGGTGTAAACCCTCATTCATCGACCTACCTGATGATGTACCCTTGAAGTAAC
>PWSR01000022.1 GCA_003563985.1 Clostridia bacterium
GCAGGAGATTCGGTTCGAACGCAGAAACTGACAGTATCGCCGGGGTTTCCACCCGGGGCCTAGCCCCTGGGGGTTGCCCCGTTTTCGCGTCGGAACGGCCATCGATCGCATTGAGTTCACCAGGGGGAATTAACCCGCAACTGCCAACGGTCGGCATCCTCGATCCGGAAAGGAAGTCCACCCATGGCACAACGATCCACCGTCGCCGGGGCCTTCGGGGCCCGAATACGGATCACTCCCCCCGACACCGGCCTCTTCCTAGTCGAGGGCCGCGTGACGCCTCCGCGGCAACTCATCGCCGCCCACGGGGGCCGGATCGTCCTGGTCATCCCCGGGGGTAACCGGATCCTGGCCCTGCTTCCCGGGGCGGCCTACCCGGCACTACTCTCCCACCGCGATCTTCGCCACATCGGACCGGTCTCCATCGACCCCGAACGCTTCGAGCACTTCATGGAACACTCGGGACTCGGTCGACACTCGTAGGCAGCATTGATCCAACCCTCGCGTCGCGATGATGAATCGATATCCAGAGAGGGGAATATTCGATGGCAAGATCCAGTGTAGGACAGGAACTCCTCAACGTACCCCTGCCGGAGATGGTGATGAAACTCGGCTTAGGTATCGCCGAAGCCCAGCGAGCCCTTGACGAGAACTCCGTCGAGACTGCCAAGGAACTAGCCGATACCACCATCCCCCTGGTTCTCTCCACCGTGCAGACCTTCCACGAAGACGGCAGCGTCAGCTTCGATAACATGCCTCCCGTGGACGTGTCTTTGCTGCAGATCGGCCTACTGCCGACCTTCTATCAATTCGCCGAGGCCACCATCGAAGTCACCATGGACATAAAGACAACCTCTTCGACGGACACCAGCGTCAAGGTGGGCGCCAAGGCCAAGGCCGGCTTCGGCATGTGGAGCGCCTCGGTCACCGTGGACGTGGCCCACAACCGGAAGTTCGGCAAGGAGGTACACGGAACCAGTCGCCTGATGACGCGGATGGTTCCCGTCCCGCCACCGCCCCGCATCGCGCCGGAGCTGGTGGTCAACGACCTCAGGCCGACGCCCGAGCCGACACCGACGCCCGAATGATCGTTGAGGAGGTCGCGGGATGAATGGACACATAGACCCCGAGCTGCTCGAGAGGTTACGGGGATTTCGTCAACCCATCGTGGATCCAAAGACGCCGGTGAAAGAGACGGACATGGCGTCCTTCGGGGACCTGGTCCGGATGCTCGCAGAGGGTATCGCCAGCGCCCAGGCCAGCCTGGACCGAACGTCCGCGGAACTGGTGGTGGAACTGGCCAATACCCGGGTGTGGACCGTCCCGAGCATAACCGAGCGGATAGCGGCAGACGGGACGGTAACCTACGTCCAGGGTGAGCCCAGGGAGGTCTCGCTCCTGGAGTTGGGCTTGCGCCCCACCTTCTACCAGTTCTCCGAAGCCACCGCCGACGTGGCCATGGATATCAAGATCGTGGAAAACGAAACCGAGACCGGAACCGGCGAGAAACGCATGTCCATGTACGCAGATACCGCCAGCGTCCGCTTCGAACGCAAGTTGAACCGCGATGTCAGCGCGTCTTCGCGACTGAAGGCCACCCTGGTGCCGGTTCCCATGCCGCTGCGGCTGGAACCGACGATGCGCACGGAATCCGCGGAAGAGGAGTGATGTCATGAGCGAGAAGCATCTCACACCCAGAGATCCCGAGCTCCATCGGTTCCTCGAGGGTGCTGGGCGATCGCTGTCCTTGGCGGGGAGTGATCTCGCCGAGGGCATCGATTTCCAGACGAACATGATCATCGCCTCCGCGGAGCTCGAGGCCCGGGTGGCCCTGGAATCCGATGTCTCGGGGGCCCTGCGGGTCCACCCGGTATCGGCCCGCGACCTGGAGTCCCGGATTTCCGCCGCCGCACTCTCCACCCTGCGGGTGCAATTCGTCACCACGGCTCCCGAGCCCGCGGACAGAGCCGGGAAAACCCCGAGGAAAGACCGGGGCGCCGTGATCGACGAGGTGCGGGGGCGCGTCGATGTCGCCCGCCTGGAGGAGATCCTGGGGCGGATGGAGATCGCGCCCACCTTCGTGCCCGAATCGCGACGCTGGCTGGTTACCGTCACCGACCCCGGGGGACGACTGGTTCGCGAGATCGTCGTGCCCGACGAGAGGAGGGACTGACGTGCCGAGACCACCCGATCCAAGGGACATTCGCCGGCTGGCCGCCCTCCAGGCGGAGCTCGACGGACTCAAGGAGCACGCCGGACGACTGGCGAGCGAACACCGCCAGATGCAGAAGAAACTGACGGAGACCAAGGATGCGTTGCTCGCCGCCGAGGAGGTCAAGACTCGCTACGATCGGGCCCTCGCGGAGTTCGACGCCGCGGCCTCCTCGGGCCTCATCGCCCGCCCGGCGGAAGCCTCGGTTCCCGCCTTTGCGCGGGCCGCCGCCGCGGCCCTGGCGGATGCGGCGTCCCGGCTGGAGGAAGCCGAAAAACGGGCCGAACAACTGGCCCGCGAGTTGGAGGATCTGCGGGAGATCGGCACCGACGATGCCGCCCTGCGACGGGCCCGGGAGAAACTGGCAGCCCTGCGAGAAGAGACCGAGGCCCGGGCCGAGGAGGATCGAGCGCGCATCCGGGAGCTGGAGGAAGCCCTGGCGGAAGCGCTGCGGTCGATCCCCGCCCCCGACGAGGAAGGTGACGTGACCGCTGCGCTCCTGGAGGAGAACCGTCGACTGGCAGAGGAGGTCGAGGGGTTGTCCGGCGATCTTCTCTCCCTCCAGGATCGCATCGAGGGAGCCGACGCGCGCGCCGAGGCGGCGCGACGGGATGCAGAGGAGAAGGTGCGGGACCACTTCGAGGGCGTGATCGCCGAGCTGCGCCGCCGCGACGCGGTGGCGCAGAAACAACTGGCCCAGGCCACGGCCCAACTCCGGGCCGAGGGACGGGAACCGATAATCCCCGCGGAACGCGTATCCATGATGGTGGAACAACTACTGCGGGATGTGGACACCCACCTCCCGGGGCTCCGCATCGCCGAGGGCGAAATGCGGCTCAAGGTGGGGTTCGGATCCGCTGGAAAGATCGAAGGGTTCGTTATCCCCACGGCCGGCGGAGAGGCCCAGGAGTACGAGGGGCTCGGAGAGATCCTACTACGCTTCGAGGGGACATCCCGCACGGACGAACGGTGAGAGATTATCCTAATGATGCAGCA
>PWSR01000049.1 GCA_003563985.1 Clostridia bacterium
GGAGACCCGGCCATCGATGGTTTTTTGGGCGGTGCCCGTCTTGCCGGCCACCTGGTAACCGGGAATCCGGGCTGTATCCCCCGTCCCTTCGCTCACGGCGTGTACCATGAGGTCGCGAACGGCGCCGGCGGCCTCCGGAGATATCACCCGGTGCCGCACCTCCGGGGCAATCTCGGTATGCCCGGCGGAACTTCCGATCCGATCGACGATCCGGGGGCGCATCAGCTCGCCTCCGTTGGCGATGGCCGCCATGGCCGTGGTCATCTGCAGGGGAGTTACCGCCAGGGTCTGGCCGAAGGACATCACTGCCAGGTCCACGGGCCGGGCGCCCTCCCGCTCGGGAATGATCGAATCCGCTTCGCCGGGCAGGGCCACACCCGTCGGAGCGTCCAGCCCAAAGCCCCGGAGATAATGGTAGAAGCGGTCCATCCCCAATTCCTCTGCAACCTGTACGAACACAACGTTTGCCGAGCGGGCGAAGCCCGTGGCAAAATCGGTATCGCCCAGCGAACCCAGGTCCCAGTTGCGGATCGTGGCCCCGGGGACCCGGATGAATCCGGGATCGTGAAACCGCGTCGATTCGGACACGATTCCGGCGTCGATGGCGGCGGCGGCGGTGAGGGCCTTGAAGACGGATCCCGGGTGATCGGGAGAGGACAGCGCGGGATTGCGCCACAGCGACGGTGCGACCTCGGTCCACCTGTTGAGATTGAAGCCGGGATGGGATGCCATCGCCAGGATCTTGCCGGTGGAGGGTTCCATCAGGACGACGACGCCCCCTTCGGCCTCCTGTTCTGCGACGACCCGCGCCAACTCCCGTTCGGCGACGAATTGGAGAACTTCGTCGATGGTTAGGTACACGTCGTCCCCGGGCGTGGCGGGGAAATGACTATAGACCGTCCTCGGAATCCGCCGATTGTCAGCATCGAACTCGACGACGATTCGACCTTCGTCGCCCCGAAGGACGTCGTCGTAGGCGTGCTCCACGCCTTCTAGGCCCTGGTTGTCCATTCCAGCGAAACCCAGGACCGCCGCGGCCAAACTACCCTTTGGATAGAAGCGTTCGCTCTCCCGGGTAAAATGAAAACCCCGCAAGTCCAATTCCCGGATAGCATCTGCCGCTTCCTGCGGCATCTTTCGCTGGATCCACACGAAGGAACTTGGGCGGGTCAACTTTTCCCGCAGTTCGGGGGAGGGAACGCCCAGGATCGGTGCGATTCGTTCGGCGGTGCGGCTCGCATCCACCACCTCGGCGGGAACTACATATAGAGAATCCACGTCGATGCTGATCGCCAGTTCGCGACCGCGCACGTCGCGGATAACCCCGCGCTTGGGAAGGATGGAAATCTCACGGGTACGCAGATCCTGGGCGCGATCGCCCAGTTCCTCCCCGCGCACCAGCTGGATATAGCCCAACCGCGCCGTCAGCATGATCAAGGCAAGGACGAATAGTATGAGCACGTGAAGCATTCGGTTCCTGAGGGCGATGCCCGGGGAACGCATCCTGAGGTCCGTCCTCCTAGGGAACGACGGGGACTGCCACCGCCCTACCCGCTAATTGTGGGCTTCGACCGGAGTCGGTCCCTTGAGCCACCGAAGAACCCAATCCCCCAGGCCGCGAAAATCCGCCAGCTGTACCGTGGGTTCCGTGGTGTCCTCCAATTCCAATACTATACGCGAAGGGGGCCGGTCGAAGGAAGGCGCGCGCGAATCTTCAGACCTCGCCATCGTCACCGCCGGGGGGGATGTCGAGCCGGTCGTCGAGGCGATGATGGCAACGGAGGGGGCGTTGTCCTCGCCTGGATCCGCTGCCGAAGAGGCGGGAACCATGCCCATATCCTCGGCGGCCAGGGCAATGCGCTCGGGATCTTGCAGGGCGGCAACCCGGGAGGACAGCGTGTCCGTGTAGCCGCGGGCTTCTTCCAATTGGCTTTCCAGGCGAACCAATTCGTAGCCCAGGTCCGCGACCATGGCACGACCGGCGACTACGCCGCACGCCATGGCGAAGATGAGGAGAATCGATCCTATAAGCTGCACCGATGACAAGACCTGCGCTCTGCGAGCCGCCGCCGCGCTGGCGGCGCGAGGAGATTCACGGGTACGACGCCCACGCGCCGTGCGAAGATCCTTCGCCAGATCCCTCGTCGGGGTGACTGCATTCCGCGGCCTCCGATCGTCACCGCCGTTGGGTCCCGCGGAGTATGTACGTCGTTTCAGTCGCTTCGCCGTTACCGCCATTCGAAGGATCCTCCTCTCTCTGCCAGAACTTCCTCCACCGGTGCCGTGATCTCCAGTGCTCGCAATTTCGCCGATGCCGCCCGGGGATTGATCTCCAACTCCTCGGGGGATGCCGTGCGAGGTCTCGGCGTCAGATCCCGGGCGACCGGCCCCCCGCAGGCGCACATGGGCAGATCCGGTGGACACCTACAATCCTTGGAGAGATGGCGAAAAAGACGTTTCACCGGTCGATCCTCCAGGGAGTGAAAGGAGATGACCGCCATGCGTCCACCGATCCGGAGTCGACCGAGGGCGGCGATCAAACCTGCTTCGAATCCCTCCAGCTCCCGGTTTACTTCCATGCGCAATGCCTGAAAGGTCCGCCGCGCGGGATGGGGCCCCGTTCGCCTCGCCGAAGCGGGGATGGCATCCTTGATGGCATCTACCAGCTCCCCCACGTTCTGCAGCGGACGGCGCTCGACGATGAACTGCGCGATGCGCGACGCCCAGCGTTCCTCCCCGTATTCGCGGATGACCTGGGTCAGCCGTTCCTCCGGATACTCGTTGACCACCTCGGCCGCGGTAAAGCTCGCCTCGCGATCCATTCGCATGTCCAGGCCTACGTCGGGATGGTGGTAGCTAAATCCCCGGGCCGGCGTATCCAGTTGATGGGAACTGACGCCGAGATCCAGCAGGATCGCGTCCACCTCCCCGACCCCGAGGGCATCGAGGTGACGGTTCAGGTCGCGCCAGTCTCCCCGGATCAATTCCAGGCGGCATTGCAGTCCGGTCAATGTCTCCTTGGCGAATTCAAGGGCGTCGCCGTCTCGATCGATGCCGACCAGCGAGCCGTGTTCTCCCAATCGCTCGGCTAGGGCGCGGGCGTGCCCCCCGCCGCCCACGGTCCCATCGACGCAGATGGCATCCTCGGGTGGATCGAGCAATTCGACGACTTCCTGCAACATGATCGGTCGGTGAAACC
>PWSR01000050.1 GCA_003563985.1 Clostridia bacterium
CCCCGGGCCGGCGTATCCAGTTGATGGGAACTGACGCCGAGATCCAGCAGGATCGCGTCCACCTCCCCGACCCCGAGGGCATCGAGGTGGCGGTTCAGGTCGCGCCAGTCTCCCCGGATCAATTCCAGGCCGCATTGCAGACCGGTCAATGTTTTCTCCGCGAATTCCAGGGCCTCGCCGTCTCGATCGATGCCGACCAGCGAGCCGTGTTCTCCCAATCGCTCGGCTAGGGCACGGGCGTGCCCCCCGCCGCCCACGGTCCCATCGACGCAGATGGCATCCTCGGGTGGATCGAGCAATTCGACGACTTCCTGCAACATGATCGGTCGGTGAAACCTCATAATATGGACCCCAGATCCGTCAGTTCCTCGGCCAGTTCTTCGTAACTCTCTTCGGTGGCATCCTGGAAGCGCTCCCACTCTCGGCGATCCCATATTTCGATCCGGCTTCCGACACCGATGATTACCGCTTCTTTGTCGAGGTCAGCGTAAGTCCGCAAATTGGCGGGGATAATGGTTCTGCCCTGGGAATCGAAGACGGCATGGGCGGCACCGGAGAAGAAAAGTCGAACGAAGGCGCGTGCATCGGAGCGCGTGAAGGGCAGCTGCCGGAGTTTCTCGGTCAGGACTTCCCATTCGTCCGTGGGATATATGAAGAGGCAGTTGTCCAAACCCTTGGTCATGACAAACTCCGCTCCGAGGCCTTCTCGAAAGCGGGCGGGTACCGTTACTCTTCCCTTTTCGTCCAAATTATGTTGGTATTCGCCCATGAACATGGGTGCCATCCTCCGCCTATCCTCCGCTATCCCCCACTTTTCTCCACCTGTCTCCACTCACTGTATTCTCCGCCCCACGGGAAACTCCTTCAACGAAAAGAGGGGATTCTCGAAGAATCCCCTCTTTCGGGTAAAATCGCTATTATTTTGGTCATCTATCCGGTCCCGGCGTCGCTCGGTGGGCTAGAAGTTGGAAGTTACTCCCATCACGGGACGGCCGACTACCGCGGTTCCACAGCCGGGACACGTTACCTCGCCCGATGGAAATGCCGTCTCCGTATTGGCCGGCGAACTAACGACCATGGTACCCTGGCGTCCACAGCGAAAACACAGGTACTCTACCGTTACTTCCTCGGTGCTGATCATTCTCATCCGATCCCTCTTTTCCGATTCCGGGGCACCCATCCCGGAGGCCTCGACTTCATCGGACGCGCCGGCTCGAACTCCCGGGACCCACTGGTCCCGGCCCGAATCCGAGCGAACTCGACTTCTGGCGGAAAAGGAGGCATCCACCACCGAAGGGCGCAATGTGGAGCGCACGAAAATCGGTGGCGTCTCCTTTGGTGAACCTGGAATTTGGGTGGGTGTGGGGATGGAGGGGCAATCGAGACGCAGACCGTGTTCGACATTGCGAACCGTTAAGATGTCGTACGCTCGATCCACTGGAATCGTCCCCTCGACGGGCTTCGGCGGCCCAACCACGGCTTGCGGTCGTAATCGAAAAGGCTACTTTCCCCCGGTTCTTCGACGTCTACACGGCAATCCCCTTCCCCCGAGAGGGGGATTTCAACATCGTTCCAGCCAATCGATCACGAGTTCCCGCGCGGAACGGGTCGGGGATTCGCCGCAAATCCAGTGGATGCCCGGCTCCCTCCGGAACCAGCTCAACTGCCGCTTGGCGAAATGACGTGTATTTCGCTTCACCAGTCGAAGGCATTCTTCGAAATCGATGGATCCCCCGAGATAGGAGAGGACTTCCCGGTAACCTAGGGCCTGCGAGGCCGTAGCGCTCAACCGGGGATAGAACTGCAGCAACTCCCGTACTTCCTCCACCAGGCCGTCGGTGAACATCCGATCCACGCGGGCATCGATGCGGCGGTAAATATCCTCTCGCGGCAACCACAGGCCGATGAGCAGGCAGGGATATACCGGTTTGCTCGGGGTTTGATTCCGCCATTGCGTCATCGTGGTTCCCGTGATCCGATGCACCTCCAGGGCGCGGATGATCCTCCGCAAATCGTTCGGATGTAACCTCTCGGCGGACTCGGGATCGATGACGGCGAGCCTGCGGTGCAGGGTGCCCCGCCCGCATCTTCGCTCCTCATTCTCCAGGGCTTTTCGGAGCGCGGGTCGCGATCCCACCGAGGCCAATGGATAGTCGTAAAGAAGGGTCCTGATGTAGAGGGCGGTTCCTCCTACCAGGATCGGTAGGTGACCCCGATCTCCAATCTGGGCGATGGCGCGACGCGCCAGGGACTTGAATTCCCCGACGCTGAACTCGCGATCGGGGTCCACGATGTCCAGCAGATGATGTCGTACCCGGGAGCGGGCATCGAGCCCGGGTTTATCCGTCCCGATATCCATGCCGCGATACACCGCCATGGAATCCGCCGAGATGATCTCACCGTGGAAGGATTCGGCCAGTTCCACGCCTAGGCGCGTCTTCCCCACCCCGGTGGGGCCGACTACGGCTACGAGGCATTCCCTGTTCCCCATCACGCCCTCCGGAAAAGGCGATCGATATCCGTCCGATCGATCCGGATCACCGTGGGGCGACCGTGGGGGCAGACCCCGGGTGCCCGTAACGCCGCCATCCGTGCGATCAACCCCCGGATCTCCGCGGGCCCCAACGCCTCGCCGGCCTTGACCGAGGCCCGGCACGCCGCCAGGGCAGCCGCAGCCCGCGTGGAACTGGGCGTACTGGATGCGCCCTCCCCGAGCCTCTCGAGGATCTCGAGCAGAAGCCCCGCGGGAGCCGGTTCGCCGGCCAGGATGGGGACGGATCGTACCGCCACCGCCCCGGGACCGAAGGGTTCCACTTCGAAACCCATCTCCGAGATGACGTCGCCCCACAGGCGCCACAACTCCATGGTCCGCCCATCCAATTCGACGATGGCGGGGGCGGCCAGGCGTTGGGCGGGCGGATCGGGTCGCTCCGAGGCCTCCAGGGCCACATCGTAATACAGTCTCTCGCAGGCAGCGTGTTGATCCACGAGGTACAATCCCCCGGGACCCCGGGCGACGATAAAGGTGTTCAACACCTGTCCCAGGGGCTCCAGGTTCTCAAAGACGCGATCCACCCGAATCTTCTCGTCGTCCCGGGCGAACCCGTACGCTACCTGTTCTTCCGCCAGGACGGCCCCGGGATGGAATTCCCGGGCGTCGTCCTCCCTCCCTTGGCCACCGGGAATATCCCAGCGGGAAACCTTCATGGAGAGCAGGGCCCCCTGCACGCCGCGATAGAGACGGCCCGTCAATTCGCGTTCATCGTGGAAGCGAACGCGGCGCTTGGTGGGGTGCACGTTTACGTCGACGCGATCGGGACGAACGTTTAGGATCACGATGGCTACCGGATGTCGACCCGTGGGGGCAAAGCCTTCGTAAGCCCGGTCGAGGACCGCGGAGAAGGCGGGATGGGTGATGGCTCTCCCGTTGAGCAGGAAGAACTGGCGATCCCGGCGGGCGCGGCTCAAGTCCGGGGGTCCCACGAGACCACTCATGATTGCATTGGTTTCCCCGGGGTACAACGGGAGGAGTTTGCCGGCGAATTCCGCGTCGAATACCTCCGCGACCGCCTGTGCGAGGTCGCCGGATCCCGAGGAGAAGATGCTCTCTTTGCCCCCGGATATCAGGCGAAATGAGACGGCGGGGTTACCGAGGGCGAGTTCGCGTACGCGGGTCGCAACGTGCGTCGCTTCCGTGCCCGGGGAGCCGATATTGCGAAGCCGCACGGGCGTGTTAAAAAAGAGATCGGATACTTCGACGGTGGTGCCCTGGGGGCCCGTCCACGGGGTGGCGCCTTCCAGGACATCTCCTTCGGCCACCAGCCGGGCACCCTCCATGGCGTCGGCGGTCCGGGAGCGGATTTCCAGGCGCGAAACCGAGGCGATGCTGGCCAGCGCCTCCCCGCGAAATCCGAAGGTGGGAATGGCCCACAGATCGTCCTCCCCCTCGAGTTTACTGGTAGCGTGGGATTGCACCGCCAGGAGCATGTCCCGGGGATCGATGCCCGATCCATCGTCGACGACGGAGATCTTCTGGAGGCCGCCCCCTTCGATTTTCACGCGAATCCGCCGGGCGCCGGCATCCAGGGCGTTCTCGACCAATTCTTTGACAACGGATGCCGGCCGCTCTACGATCTCCCCCGCGGCGATCCGATTCACCAGGGTTCGCGGCAACACGCGGATCCGCCTCTGCTGCGTCACGGGCCATCCCCTCCCTTTCCGCCGAATAATGAGGACTGCTTGAAGCCTCGCTCGCCCCGCATGGCATCCAGGTGCGGCGAGTCCGCCATCTCGGCGACGACCTCGGGTAGGGCGCTGATACGCTCCAGGCCATCCAGGATTTCCCGGGACCGTCCTATCGTCGAGGGAGGCAGGCCTGCGAGGCGGGCCACGTGGATACCGTAACTCTCGTCGGAAGGACCGGGCACTACCTTCCGCAGGAACACCACGTCCTCGCCATCTTCGCGCACCGCCACCGAGCAGTTGATGACGCCGGGGCAGAAATGGGCCAACCTCGTCAACTCGTGGTAGTGGGTGGCGAAAAGGGTACGACAGCCCAACCCCGGCGCGTACCGAAGGTACTCGCACGTCGACCAGGCGATGCTGATCCCATCGAAGGTGCTGGTGCCGCGTCCGACTTCATCCAGGATCACGAGGCTTCGCCCCGATGCGTTGTTCAAAATGTCGGCCACTTCGGTCATCTCCACCATGAACGTACTGCGTCCCCGGGTCAGGTCGTCGGCGGCGCCTATGCGCGTGAAAATCTGATCCACCCACCCGATCCGGGCCTCTCGAGCGGGCACGAAACTCCCCATCTGGGCCATGATCGTTATGAGGGCGACTTGCCGCAGGTAAGTAGATTTACCCGACATATTCGGCCCCGTGATCACCATGAATGCCCGGTTGAGCGGATCCAGTTGGCAATCGTTGGGGACGAAATCCTCTTCGGTGCGCTCCAGGACGGGGTGCCGGCCGTCGACAATGGAGAGATCCCCGGTCTCATCGATGACGGGACGACAATAATCGTAGCGGACCGCGGTATCCGCCCAGCTGAGCAGTACGTCCACTTGCGCCAGGGTAGCCGCGGTGGCCTGGAGCCGGCGACGCTCGGCCGCCACCTCGGAGCGCAAGCGCAGGAAGACGGCGTACTCCAGCTCGCCCATTCGCTCCTGGGCGCCCAAGATATCCGCCTCTTTCTCCTTTAACTCCGGCGTGATGTAGCGCTCCGAATTGACCAGCGTCTGTTTCCGAATGAACTCTTCTGGAACGAGATCGCGATTGGGATGGGTCACTTCGATGTAATATCCAAATACCTTGTTATAGCCCACCTTGAGGGACTTGATCCCCGTTCGCTCTCGCTCCCGGGCCTCCAATCCCGCCACCCATTCCCGTCCCCGGGCGGCGCGCTCCCGTAGGGTATCGACTTCCGGATCGTAGCCCGTGCGGATGAGACCGCCCTCGGTCAGGCTCACCGGTGGATCGTCGGCCATGGCAAGTTCCAGGGTTTCACGGATATCCTCCAGGGGATCCATCCGATCCGCGATTTCCTCCCAGACCCCTCGATCCGCCAGGCCCCGCAGCGCCTCCGCTACGGCCGGGAGGCGATCCAATCCATCGCGCAGCGCCACCATATCCCGGGCGTTGGCTCTCCCCGCGCTGATTCGGCCCACCAATCTTTCCAGGTCGGCGACGCCCTTCAGGGCCTCGCCCAGGGCCTCACGTCCCATCCCATTATCCACGAGACATTGGACGGCATCGAGACGCTCTTCGATGGCCCCGATATCCTTCAGGGGTCGTTCCATCCACCGGCGAAGGAGGCGCCCGCCCATGGAGGTACGGGTGCGATCCAATGCCTCGAGGAGCGTGCTCCCCCTGCGATCGGAGAAAAGGGGCTCCGTCAATTCCAGGGTACGGCGCGCCACCGGGTCTAGGATGAGAAAGTCCCCGAGGTCGTACGTCCGCAGCCCCGTCACGGCAGCGGGTGCCGCGCCTCCGATCTCTCCGAGGTAGGACAGTAGGGCACCGGCGGCCCGCACCGCTTGACCCCGGTGCTCGCATCCGTAGCCGGCCAGGTCACGCGTCCCGAAATGCTCGGTCAGCGTCCTCCTGGCGGCGACCTCACCAAATGCTCGCGTTTCGACGCGGGGAAAGCTGAGGACACCGACCCGGGCCAGCCGGTTCCGCCAGGAATCCTCTCGCAGGCCCGGATCCACCAGGCATTCCCTGGGGGCGAGGCGGGCGAACTCGCCCAGGAGCAGGTCCTCGGACCCGGGGCCCTCCACCTGTACGCAGGCGAAGTAGCCGGTGGATATATCGGCGACGGCCATGCCCAGGACGTCACCGTCTCCGGCGATGGCCGCGGCGAAATTGTCGCGGCGACTTCCCATCACCCCCGAGTCCAGGCGAGCCCCCGGGGTGATCACGCGCGCTACGCGGCGCTCTACCAAGCCCTTGGCCTTCGGATCGCCAATCTGCTCGCAGATGGCAACCCGCTCTCCCGCCTCGATCAGGGTCTTTATGTAGCCCTCCGCCGAGTGGTGGGGTACGCCGGCCATGGGTACGCGAACGCCGTTCCCGCCATCCCGGGAAGTCAGCGTGATCTCCAGGATCCCGGCGGCGCGCTCTGCATCTTCGAAAAACATCTCGTAGAAATCCCCCATCCGGAAGAAGAGAATATCCTCGGGATGGGCGTCCTTGATCTCCAGGAATTGCTTCATCATGGGGGTCGATACCTGATCCTTGATGTCCAACGGTAACCTCCCAGGTCCGCGGGCCGGGACCAACTTCCACCGCGGAATTCTTCATGTTATTGTACAGGAAAGCCGATTCAATCGCCAATTTCGGGAGGCCATCGTGTCCGTCGGATTGCTGCTTTTCCTTAACCGCTTCTTTCCCCTACCCCGCCATCCCTTCAACCTGGAGTCGGCGGGCCGGGAGAGCTACGCCGAATGGCAGTTCCGGATGGGACAGCGCACCATCGAGTTCTTCCTCGACTATACCTCCCCCGAGGATATGTTCGCGGATCGACGCGTCCTGGACGTCGGCTCCGGCGGCGGTGGCAAGACCTGCTACTACGCCACGTTGGGTGCCAGGGGCGTCTGGGGTGTCGATGCCGTCGAGGCATACCGGGACCGCGCCGAGGCCTTCAGCGCGGAGAAGGGATTGGCGGACCGAACGACGTTCATCGCGGCGGATGCCCGCAAACTGCCCTTCGAGGATGATTTCTTCGACACGATCATCATGAACGATACCTTCGAACACCTGGAGGCCCCGGAAGCGGTCCTGGAGGAGTGTGGTCGCGTCCTGGCCGCCTCGGGGCGGATCTTCATCAACTTTCCACCGTACTACCACCCCCACGGCGCCCACCTCACCGACGCCATCGGTATCCCGTGGGTCCACGTGTTCTTCTCCGAAAAGACGTTGGTTCGGGCGTACCGGCGGCTGGTCGCGGACCTGCCCGATGGGGCGGAACGCCTGGCGCTGCGACTGGGAGGGGATCCCGAATCCGAGGGACTCGCCTACCTCAACGGGATGACCGCCGGCCGATTCCGGCGCATCCTGGCAGCGTCCGACATGGAAACGCTTCACTACCGGGAACATCCCCTGCGGTCCTTCATGGCGCCCCTCACCCGGATCCCCGGGCTCCGAGAGGGGTTCCTCCGGATGGTGGTTGCGGTACTATCCCCCGCGGAGAGTGGCTAGGGCAGGAGACGCCCGCGCAACTGGAAGGTCTGGGCTTCGAAAATCTCGACCGTCCGAAAGGACCCCTCCAGACCCGGGGGACCCTCGACCAACACCAGGTGATTCGTCGCCGTTCTCCCCCGGTAGACCCCGGGATGGGATGCCGAGGGGCGTTCCAGCAAGACCTCGGGTGTATCCCCCACCCGGCTTCGATTCCGGTCCAGGGCGATTCCGTATTGTAATTCGTTGAGGCGCGCCAACCTCTCCTTCTGCACCGACCGCGGCACCTGGTCCGGGTAGTCGGCGGCGGCGGTCCCGGGGCGCGGCGAGTAAGCGAAGGAATACGCTCCATCAAAGCCCACCCGCCGGAACAAATCCAGCGTATCCTGGAAATCCGCCTCGGTCTCCCCGGGGAAACCTACAATGACGTCCGTGGTGATGGAGGCCCCGGGGATTCGTTCCCGGATGTAGGTGGCCAACTCCAAGAAATGATCGCGATCGTACCCGCGGTTCATACGGCGGAGGATCCGATCGCTACCGCTTTGCACGGGGAGGTGGAAGTGATTGCAAACCGGTTCCAAGTCCGCCACGGTATCCACCATCCCGTGGTCGAAATCCCGGGGATGCGAGGTGGTATAGCGTATCCACTTCAGGCCCGCGACCGCCGATAGGAACTCCAGGAGATCGGGGAACCTGACATCTTCCTCCAGGTCCCGCCCGTAGGCGTTCACGTTCTGGCCGAGCAAGGTAATCTCGAGCACCCCCTCGTCGACCAGGCCCCGGACCTCCTCGAGGATATCCACGGGGCGACGGCTGCGCTCGATACCGCGCACATAGGGCACAACACAGTACGAACAGAAATTCTCGCAGCCGTAAATGATGGGGACCCAGGCCCGTACCCCCGGGTCGCGGCGGCGAGGCAGGCCCTCGGGTCGTACGGTATCTCGATCCCCCACGTCGATCAGCGGGGACTGTCCCGAGCGCACCCGTTCTAGAAGCTCCGGCAATCGGTGGAGATCTCCCGTACCGAAGACCAGGTCGACGTGCGGCGCCCGCGCGAGAATGCGCTCGGCGGCGCCTTCCTCGACGGGCATGCACCCCCCGATGGCGAGGATGACCCCCGGGTCGCGATACTTGTGTATCTTTAGCCTACCGAGTTCACCCAGGACGCGATCCTCGGCGGTTTGCCGCACCGCACAGGTGTTGAGCAGGATGATATCCGCCTCCTCGGGCCCCGGAGCGCGCGCGTACCCCGACGCCTCCAGGATACCGGTCAAGACCTCGGAGTCGTGTTCGTTCATCTGGCAGCCGTATGTCTGTATATGGAAGCGACCCCGGGGGCCGAATTCAGAGTGCATCGCCATGATCCCATTCCCTTCATCGAGACTTCTTGCCCCATTGTAGCAGTCCCCACGCGGGCCTTCACCCCTTGTGACCCGAACGACCTTTGTGACAAGCTCAACCCGTTGGTGATCGTGGAGGTGATGAAACAAATTGTCAGAAGAAACCATCGTCGTCGTAGCCCGGGAGCACCTACCGGAAGAGGCCCGTTTCAGCGGAGTACGCCGGGGTGCGAATCCCTTCCTCGACGCCCTGCGGCAACACTGGTTTCGCGCCCCCCGCGGGCGTGCCGAATCCCGTTCCGACTGGAAGCAGCCCATTCCCTACATACTAATCCGCCGCGGCGAGCAGATCTTCACCACCGTGCGCAGCTCCGACGGCGAGGAGCGCCGCCTCCGCAACAAGGTCTCCATCGGCATCGGGGGGCATCTACGTCCCGGGGATCACACCACCTTCGAGGACCTGCTATTGGAAAATGCATATCGCGAACTCAACGAGGAATTGTTTCTCCGGCCCCGCCCCTCGCCGGAAGATCTCCGGGGACAGTTGTCCTTCCTCGGCGTACTCAACGACGAAGGGAACGACGTGGGGCGTTGCCACCTGGGCTTTCTGTATCTGCTGGATATCGCCGAATCGGTTTCCGTCGAGGTGCGGGAGCGGGATAAGTTGACCGGCGATTTTCGCAGCCCCGCCGCTATTCCCCGGGATGCGAACACGGAAACCTGGTCGCTGCTCGCCCTGGAACTCCTGGAAGAGGGCGAAGCCCTTGTTGAGTGAAGCCGGACTGGTTCGCCTATGGCGGGAGGTATACGCCATGACCGACCCCGTGACGCCCCTGGATTACGACTGCGGGGAACTGTGCGAATCACTCTGTTGCCAGGATTGGGAAGAGGGCGTCGGTATGTACCTTCTGCCGGGCGAAGAACTCCTGCTGGCGGGGGAGCCCTGGCTGACTCGTCGCTGGCACGACACCCAGCGGTACTCCCTCCCGACTTCCTGGGATCGAGGCGCCTGGTTCGTGACGTGTGAAGGATGGTGTCCCCGGTCCATGCGCCCCTTCGGCTGTCGAACGTTCCCGTTGACGGCGGATATGTCAGAGGACGGCGACTGGCGGCTGATCCTCGACCCCAACGGGCTGCCCATCTGCCCCCTGATCAAGGTCGATCGCCCCGAACTCCTGCAACCCGCCTTCCGGGCGACGATGAAGCGGGCATGGAGGAAGCTGCTAACCGTGGAGGCCATCCGCAACGAGGTCCTGGCGTCCTCGCGGCGCCGTCGGATGCGCATACCCCCGCGCCACGCGTAAGGGGCGAGACCCGAGATGGATCCCGCCCCTTACGCGTAGCCCGTTCCTTCAGCTCCCCGCTACTCGTCCTTCAACGTGATCTTGACGTCCAGGGCCGCGACCCCGTCCGCATAGGCGAAGAAGGGGTTGATGTCCAGCTCCTGGATTTCGGGGAAGTCGCGGGCCAGTTGGGCGATGCGGCCGACGGTGTCCTTGACTGCATCGATATCCTTGGGCTCGTCGCCCCGGTATCCCTTCAACAATTCAAAGGCCCGGGTACTCTCGATCATCTCGTCGAGGTCCACGTCCGTGAGTCCGTGGGCCACCCGGAAGGAGACGTCCTTCATCAGGTCCACGAAAACCCCGCCCATGCCGAACATCAGCAGCGGGCCGAAGACGGGATCGGTGGAAAGGCCGACGATGAGTTCCTCGCCCTTGGGGAACATCTTTTGCACCTCGACACCGTATACCTTGGCGTCCGGTTCGTGGGTAGAGGCATTCTCGCTGATTTCTTCGAAGGCCCGCTCCACGGAGGCCCGGTCCTCGATACCGAGAACGACCCCACCGATATCCGTCTTGTGGATGATCTCCGGCGAAGCGACCTTGAGCACCACCGGATAGCCCATGGCATCGGCCATATTTCCCGCTTCCTCGGCGGTGGTGGCCAACTCCGAGGGAGTCGTTCCGATTCCGTATGCCTTCGCCACGGCCATGGCCTCGGGGCCGAGCAGTATGCGACGGCCGGAATCCTTCACCGAGTCGAAGATCCGTCGGACTTCCGCTCCATCGCCCTGGTACGTGACCTCCGTGGCATCCTCGAGGATATCCCGTCGGCTGCCGTACTCCACGAGTCCCTGCAGGCAACCCACGGCGCCTTCCGGAAAGGCGAAGGCCGGGATTCCATTGGCGAATAGATCCCGGGATGCCTTCTTGACGCTGGCACCCCCGGTGAAGGAAGCGATGATGGGCTTGCCGGGATACTTCTCGTGGAACTCGAGGATGTCCTTGGCGGTCTCTTCGGGATCGGTGAAGGCGGTGGGGCAAAGCAGGATGAGCGCCATGTCCACGTTCGGATCCGCCAGGGAGTGCTCCAGGGCGTGCCGGTAGCGCTGCGGTCCGGCGTCGCCGATGACGTCCACGGGGTTCTTCACGCTGGCCATGGCCGGCAGACCCTCGCGCAGGGTATCCATGGTTTCGGGATCCAACTGGGCCAGTTCCAGCCCGGAGAGTTCCACGGCATCCGTCGCGACGACGCCGGTTCCCCCCGCGTTGGTGACGATGGCGACCCGCTTACCCTCGGGCACCGCCTGGTAGGCGAAGGCCATTGCCTTGGAGAACTGCTCCTCCATGGTGCGGGCCCGCAATACACCGGATTGCCGGAAGGCCGCTTCGTACCCGGCATCGCTGCCGGCCAAGGCTCCGGTGTGGGAAGACGCTGCCTTGGCACCGGACTCGCTGACGCCGGCCTTCAGGACGACCACGGGCTTCTTGAGGCTCGCCGCCCGGGCGGCCTCCAGGAAAGCCGGGCCATCCTCTATGCTCTCGAGATAGAGCAGTATGACGTCGGTCTCGGGATCGTCGGCGGCGTCGGAGATGAAGTGCGCTTCGTTCAGATGGGCTTTGTTGCCCATGCTGATGAACTTGCTGAACCCGAGGCCCTCCTCGAGGCTCCAGTCCAGGATGGCCAGGCACAGTGCCCCGGACTGCGAGAAAAAGGCGATGTTCCCGGTGATCGGATAGACCCCGGAAAAGGACGCATTGATGGGGGTATGGGTATCGATGACACCCAGGCAATTGGGCCCCATCATGTTCATATCGTGCTTCTCGCAGATCTCCACCAGCTGGTTCTCCAACTTCGCGCCCTCTTCGTTGGCCTCTTTGAAACCGGCGGTGATGACCACGACGCTACCGACACCCTTGTCACCACACTCCTCCATGGCGGCGGGAACCAGCGGCGCGGGTATGCACATGACCGCCTGTTCCACGGGGCCGGGAATCTCGCTCACGCTCGAGTAGCACTTTAGGCCCTCGATTTCCTCGGCCTTGGGATTCACCGGGTAGATCTCCCCGGGGAAGCCACAACTAATGAGATTCTTGACCACGGCATTCCCGACTTTACCGGGTGCGTCCGAGGCCCCAACTACGGCGATGGCGTTTGGTCTGTACAAGGTCTTCAGGTCCGGCATGCATCCTCACCTTTCCGCGGAAGGAATCAGTACGGGTTCAGCGTCCGAAGAGGCGAGCGAAAAATCCACCTCGACGCCGTCCTTCCCTCGCAGCCAGCTCGTAGCGCAGCTGCTGTATCTCTTTTTGTGTCCGAATCAACGTCAGCATCAGCTTGTCTCGATCCTCCATGCGACGATCCTCGATGCGCTCCAGGCGCCCCAGGATCTCGCGGAGCAGGGGATCTTCGTCCTCGACGGTCTCTCCGGCGACGGCAACATCCTCGGCAACCTCGACGGGCGAATTGGCCCCGACGGTTGCACCCAACTCTCCGCGGATCTCCTCGGCGGTCAATCCAATCTGTGCAAACTTGTGTATTTTCTCCAGGAGGAGAGCGCCGTCCCTCGTGAGGACTTTGTCTCCCCCATCTTTCCGAACCGCGAGCAGGTCCCCGAACTCCGCGAGATAGGAACGGAATACCTTGGGGCTCAGGCCCAGGCGCTCCCCCAAATCGGGCAGAGTGACGACCTTCTCTTCACCCCCGGGCAGGATATTCCCGGCATCGTCGGATGGCATCGATTGACCACCTCCCATGCGACCAGCAAAACCCACACTGCATTCTACCATTCGCCCCCGGGGTTGTCATGGATGGATGGCGCTTCCATCGAAGCGTCCCGAAGATCCCGGGCCCAGCCGGCCGGAACATATATCGATCCCAACGGAGGTTCTCCCGTCCTCCCGTGGAAATCGGACCCTCCCGAGGGCAGCAGATCGAGGCGGCGCGCGCATTCCATCAGCCCACGGATCTGGGCGAAGGAGTGCTCGGGATGGATTACCTCGAGCCCCTTCAAGCCCAGTGTCACCAGGTATTCGATCAGCGGGCGGGGGTCGGCGTACAGGCCGGGATGTGCCAGGACCGGAACCCCGCCCGAGGCCCGGATCGCCACCAGGGCTTCTTCGACATCTACGCGGCGGCGCGGTACGTACCCCGGGCGACCGGGGGCGATGAACTGCGCAAAGGCCGCGGGGATGGTGGAAGCGTAACCCGAATGTACCAGGGCTTCCGCCAGGTGCGGCCTCCCGGGACTGGCATCGGGGGCCATCCCCGCGGATACCTGTTCCCAGGTTACGTGGACGCCGGTTTCCTCGAGCCTGTCGATCATGGCCAACATGCGAAGGTGTCGATCCCGCCGCGCCGCCGCCAGCAGGTCGGCCAGCGGTCCCGTGAGCGGATCGGCACCGTAGGCCAGGAGGGGTACTTCCCCCGCATCCAACTTATCGGCCGCCCCCGGCGCGGCCAGGGAGGCCGACTCCCCGGACAGGTAGACGCCCAATTCGATTCCCGGCAGGGTGCGCAGACCGTACTCCCGGGCGCGGGTGGCCCATGCGCCGGGATCCGGGGCGGTATCGTGATCACATATCGCGATCCACTCCAACCCGCATTGGGCGGCCCCTCGCAAGAGCTGTTCGGGCGAGTGCGTGCCATCCGAGGCCGTGGAATGCAGGTGAAGGTCCGCGCGCCCGGGCCTCACCCCTTCGGCCATACCTCCCGAAACACGCGCAAGAAGTTGCCGCCCAGGATGTCGCGGATATCCGGTTCGGAGTATCCCCGATCCAATAATCCCGCGGTAATGGCGGGGAGCTTGGTGGCGTCTTCGAGGCCGTCGGGAGTGTCACCGATCCCGTCGAAATCCGAGCCCAGGCCCACGTGCTGGGGTCCGACGAGTTCCACGATATAGTCGACGTGATCCAGCACCATGTCCAGGGTGGCCCGCGGCGCCCCCTCACCGGCCTTCGATCCGGACAACGGATGGGCCATGGCACCGAGTTCCGGGTGCACGAAGTTCGGAGCAAAATTCATCCCCATCACCCCGCCGGCCCGGGCCAGGGCTGCGATCTGGTCGTCGTTGAGATTCCTCGGATGATCGCAGACGGCCCGTGCATTGGAATGGCTGGCGATGAAGGGTTTTTCGGAAATCTCCGCGACGTCCCAAAAACCCGGGTCGGATACGTGGGCTACATCGACGACGATGCCGAGGCGATTCATCTCCCGTATCGCCGCAACGCCGAACTCCGTGAGCCCACCGCCGGTCCGCGCCTCGGCGATCCCGTCGGCGATGCGATTGCGCTGATTCCACGTCAGCCCGATGACCCGGACGCCCAATTCGAAGAGCATCCGCAGTACCCCGAGGTCGCCCTGCAGCGCTTCCCCGCCCTCTATGGACATCACACACGCCAGTTTGCCCGCCTCGCGAAGTCGTTCGATGTCCTCCACGCTCTTCGCATGTCCCACTAGACCGGGGTTGGCTCGCACTTCCCGGTAGAAGGCGTCGGCCATTTGCATAAACCGGAGCAGGCCTCGATCGGGCTTGAAATCGGGCTCTATGTAATGGGCGAACAGTTGTACGTCGACTCCGCCCTCCAGCAGACGAGGGAAATCGGCATGTCCCTCCGCGGAGCGCTCCCCGAGGGACCGCTTTCCCTTGACCGCCGCGATGAGGGTATCGACGTGGCCGTCCACCACCAATGCTTCCCGATGCAATTTCGCCGCGTCCGTCACGATAACGCCACTTCCTTTCGCGATTGAGATCCGAGACTACTGTGCCAACTCGATCCCCAGGGAGAAGGCCCGCCGGTTCTTGCGACCGAGATCCCCGCCGGCCTCCGCCAGTGTCGCGAGGACGCGATCGGGGTCTACCACCGGGCGCAGGGCCAGGAACGTCCCCAGGGCGAGGATGTTGAAACTATCTTCGAGGCCCGCCTTGCGGGCCTCCACGGTAAAGGGGAATCCCCGCTCTCCGGGCGCGTCCCCTTCGGTCGCGTCGTACGTGTCGTATACCAGCAGACGTTGCGAATCCGCCTCCGGCGGGTACATGGCGCGGGCAGCACCGGTGAGGGCCAGTATCCCCCAGGGATTCAAGACCATGGGATAGGCGATGGGCGACTCCGCCACCACCACTTCGGACTTGGAGAACCCACCCCGGCTGGCGACTCCGTAGCTTTGCGTCTGGACCACGTGCAGTCCCGACTCGGCGGCGACTCGCCCGACGAGGCGGCCCAGGAAGACCAGGCCCTGTCCACCCGACCCGGCGAGGACGATTTCACGTCGATCCCCCCGGGTGGCACCATCCGCTACTCCTCGGGAGGGCATTACTCTACACCCCCCGCCGCCGCGCGTTGAACGTGGGCATACCGACTATGAAAGTCGGCCCGCGACGTCTCGTGGAGCACACCGATGGGAAGGTGTTCCCGCCGTTCTTCCTCCGTCATGGCATCGTATCGACTCTTGGGCACACCGTGATCCCTCCAGTGCTTCATCATGTCCACGGGGGTCGGTAGTCGATTTCGACGGCCGTAGTGGACCGGGCAGGACGACATCACCTCGACCAGCGAGAACCCGGGGTTCTCCAGAGCCCGGTCCAGGATCCGGTCCAGGACGCCGACGTGATACACGGTACTTCGGGCCACCAGGGATGCGCCGGCTGCCTCGGCCACCGCGCACAGATCGAAACCCTCCTCGGGATTGCCGTACAGGGAGGTACTGCTGAACTGTCCCGCGGGCGTCGTGGCGGAATACTGTCCTCCCGTCATGCCGTAGTTCAAGTTGTTGGAAACGACCGCCGTCACCCCGATGTTGCGCCGGGCAGCGTGGAGGAAATGGTTCCCCCCGATGGTTGCGCAATCTCCGTCTCCCATCAGCGAGAGGACGGTCAACTCCGGGTTGCTCGCCTTGACCCCCGAAGCGAAGGCTAGGGCTCGACCGTGGGTGCCGTGGATGGAGTTGGTCGCCAGGTAGTCGTCGGCCTTCCCAAAGCAGCCGATACCGGTCGTGGTGACCACGCGGTTGGGCGGCGTTCCCCGCCGCGCCAGGGCGCGGGCCAGGGAGGCAATGATGATCCCGTTACCGCAGCCGGGGCACCAAAACAGTGGGAACTTATCCTGCAGCAGGTAGTCTCGATATCCAAGGGTCATGAAATCACCTCGACCATGAATTCGGCCAGTTCGTCGGGATGGATCGCTTGCCCGTCGCTGCGGTTGTAGGCATAACAGGGATAATGTGGACCCAGGATCCGCTCCACTTCCCGCACCATCTGCCCCAGGTTCATCTCCGGGACGATGACCGGGGTTTCCCCGACGAGTTCGCGCACTGCGTCCGCCGGGAAGGGCCACAGGCTGCGCAATTTCAGAAGGGCGACGCGCAGCCCCCCCGGAGAATCGATCACCAGCTGCTCCGCGGTGCGGGCCGTGGCGCCGTAGGCAACCAGGATGACGTCGGGATCTTCGGGTCCGATCACCTCGTAGTCGGCGATCCGGTGAACGGCATTCTCCACCTTATCGTGCAATCGGCGGATGGTCTTTCGGGCCTGCCCGGGGTCGGCGGAAGGATACCCGGTATCGTCGTGGGCGGAAGAATTGGCCCGCACCAGGTATTCCGATCCGAAGGGAGGGAGCGGAATCGGCAGGCCGTCATCGCCGTCGGAATGCATCCGGAAATCCCGCGGATCGACCCCGGGATCGCGCCGGGTTATCGGGTTGGAATCCTCGGGTGGCACCAGGAGTATATCCTCGCGCATGTGCCCGACGATGGCATCGCTTAGGACCAGGACGGGATGACGATACTCCTCGGCGAGGTCGAAGGCGCGACGTGTGAGATCAAAGCACTCTTTCACCGAGGATGGCGCCAGCACAATGGCCGAATGGTCTCCGTGCGATCCCCAGCGAGCCATCATTACGTCTGCCTGGGCCGGCTTGGTCGCCAGGCCCGTGCTCGGGCCGGATCGCTGCACATCGACTATGACGCACGGCACTTCGGCCATGATGGCCACCCCGAGGTTTTCCAGCATTAGGGACAATCCGGGGCCGCTGGTGGCGGTGAAACTCTTCGCACCGGCCAGGCTCGCCCCGACGATTGCCGCCATGCTGGCCAGCTCATCTTCCATCTGCATGTACACGCCGCCGATGGCCGGAAGCCTTCGAGCAGCCATCTCGGCGATCTCCGACGATGGCGTTATGGGATAGCCTGCGAAGAAACTGGCCCCGGCGGCCAGTGCCCCTTCCACCACCGCTTCATTTCCCTGAACGAACGTCCTCTTGTCGGACAATCTATGACCCCCCTATGGATCGTATCGACGGTTGATTACTTCGATCTCCCGGAGAGAGCAGGCGTCGTCATCATCGCCCATGGTCAGTAGGGCCGCGTTCAGCATCCTCGGCCCGGAAGCAACCTTGAATCGCGATGGGATCTGAGAGTAGAAGCGTTCCACGACGATATCGGCTTTAACCCCGATCACCCCATCCGCCGGACCGGTCATACCCAGGTCCGTCACGTAGGCCGTGCCTCGCGGTAACAACCGGGCATCATTGGTCTGCACGTGGGTATGCGTGCCGACCACGGCGGCCACCCTCCCGTCGAAGGCATGCCCGAAGGCGATCTTCTCCGAGGTCGCCTCGCCGTGCAGATCCACCAGTATCGGCGTACCCGGAGCGCCTTCGAAATCCTGCAGAACCCGTTCCATGGCTCGGAAGGGACAGTCGAAATTGGTATTTATGAAGACCCGCCCGTGGAGGTTCACCACCATCACTTCTCGCCCGGAGCTGGTGTTGAACAAACCGTATCCGCGCCCGGGCGTTCCCGGTGGGTAATTCAACGGTCGGAGGATCCTGGGCTCGGTCGGGACATATTCCAGGGAACCCCGAACGTCCCAAACGTGATTTCCCGTGGTGATGACATCCACCCCGGCGGCGAATAGTTCCCGCGCCGATTTTTCGCCGATCCCCACGCCCCCGGAGGCGTTCTCTCCGTTGGCAACCACCAGGGTAGTTGCGAACTCCCGGCGTATCCCCGGCAGCCGTTCTTTCAGCAAACGCCGACCCGATCGCCCCACCACGTCGCCGATGAATAGAATCCTCTCAGTGGCAGTCCCTGCCATCCCGATACCCCCGTCCCCACCGATCTTTCGCCAAAGGAATGTAGTTTCCTCCGAAAATGCGCCGGGGCCCGCGGTACAAGCCCGCGCGCCCCGGCAACTTCGGCGAGTTCAACTGTCCACTACTGAGCGTATTCTATTGCCCTGGTTTGGCGAATGACCGTGACTTTTACCTGTCCCGGGTACTCCACCTGTTCCTCGATACTCTTGACGATCTCCCGCGCCAGGGCGTAGGCCTCTAGATCGTCGATCTCATCGGGTTTGACCATGATCCGGATCTCCCGGCCCGCCTGGATGGCGTAACTCTCCTCGACCCCCTGGAAGGAGTCGGCGATGCCCTCCAGCTTGGAAAGGCGTTGGATGTAGGCCTCCAGGGTCTCGCGCCGCGCGCCGGGGCGCGCCGCGGAAAGGGCGTCGGCCGCGGTGATTAGGACAGCCTCGACGCTTTCGGCTTCGTAGTCTCCGTGATGGGAACTCATCCCGGCGACGATCTCGTCCTTTTCGCCGTAGCGACGGAGGAGATCGCGGCCGATATCGACGTGCGTTCCCTGTATCTCGTGGTCAACCGCTTTTCCGATGTCGTGTAGCAAGCCCGCACGCCGGGCGACGTTTGTGCTCACACCCAGTTCCGAGGCCATGACACCGGCCAGATGACTCACTTCCATCGAGTGCTGCAAGACGTTCTGGCCGTAACTGGAACGGAACTTCAGCCGCCCCAACAATTCCGTAAGGCGGGGATGCAAACCGTGCACCCCGGCGTCGTAAGCCGCCTGCTGGCCGGTCTCGCGAATCTGTTCTTCGATCTCGCGGCCCACCTTCTCGTACATCTCCTCGATTCTGGCGGGATGTATCCGTCCGTCTGCGACCAATTTCAACAACGTGAGTCGAGCCTTCTCGCGGCGAATGGGGTCGAAGCCGGAGATAACCACGGCTTCCGGCGTATCGTCGATGATGAGGTCGACGCCCGCGAGGCTTTCAAAGGCGCGAATATTACGCCCCTCGCGACCGATAATTCGACCTTTCATGTCGTCACTGGGCAGCTCCACCACGGATACGGTGCTATCGCTGACCTGATCGGCGGCACTTCGTTGGATCGCGAGGGAGATGATCTCCCGGGCCTTCTTCTGGGCGGTTTCCCGGGCCTCGGTCTCGATGTCGCGAGCCAATATCGCTGCCTCGCGCCGAGCCGTCTTCTCGATCTTGGCCATGACTTCCGCCCTGGCCTCCTCCCGGGTGAGCCCCGCGATGCGCTCCATCTCTCGCACGTGCTCATCCAAGACCCTCTGTGCCTCTGCCTCGATCTCTTCCACTTTTTCTTGGCGGGCCTTCAGAGCGTTCTCTCGCTCATCAAGCCCCTCGAGACGACGTTGAAGGGATTCCTCTCGGTTGGCTAACCTTCGCTCTATCTCCTGGAACTCGGTCCGGCGTTCGCGCACTTCGTCCTCGAACTCGGACCGCATGGCGTGAATTTCCTCTTTCGCCTGCAGCGCAGATTCCTTCTGCTTGCGCTCGGCCTCCTTGCTCGCATCGTTGAGGATGCGAACCGCTTCGCGCTCGGCGGAGCCGATCCGCGCTTCCGCGACGGACTTGCGCAAGAGAAAACCGACGATTAAACATATGATTCCTACGGCCGCTGCAACGGCGATCGCTTGCCCTAGGGTCAAAGGTCACACACCTCCATCCTTGGGATGATGGCGTACCTGTTCTTGAATCAGACAAAAAAAGCCGAGTCCATGGGACTCGGCCTGTGAACCTACCACAGCGCGTACGGCTCGCACGTTCCCCCGTGGGGGCGAATCGGTTGTAATCCCCATTTACTCCTTAACGACCGCGGACCGGCTGTCCCGCCGATGTTGCTGGGCATTTTACCGAACATATCTAAAACCGTGCACCGGTAGAATTCAGAACAGGTGATTCCCACGCAAATTTTATCGGTCATCGGTACCCGGTGTCAAGAAACGCAGCCGCGATGGCGCGGGCATCGCGGGTTATCGTGAATCTTCGGCATCTCGCATGACCCGGCGAATGACCCCGTCGGGAAACCCCCGGCCCTTCAAGAAACGATAATGCCGGGCCGCCACCTTGGGATCGGCGCGCAACACATCGGGGTCCACCCCCCGTCCCCGCAGGGCATTTCGCGCCATGGCATCCTCGAGATCCGACGTCAATTCTTCGTCGACGATCCTGCGGGCCAACTCATCTTCGACACCCCGGTGCCGGAGGTCCCGGATCACCTTGGCCCGACCCGCGGGCTTTCGGGTCAACACGTGTTCTACGTACCGGCGGACATAGGACTCATCGTCGACCAGGCGCAGTTCGATGAGTCGCGCCGCCGCGTCATCGACCGTCTCCCGTGCGTAACCCCGGGAGACGAGGCGATCGCGCAGCGCATTCAGGGGATAGTCCCGTCGCGTCAGAAGCCGAAAACAGTAGGCCAGCGCCTCCTTGACCGGATCCTGTCGGATATCGGACACGGGTTAGCTCTCCTCCTCGTGCTCGGGTCGCAGCCGACGCTCCAATCCGACCTTCTCCAAAATAGCCTTCTCCAGCGTTTCCTTTTCCTCCGGGTTTTCCGATAGCCAGGCCTTCGCCTTTTCCCGTCCCTGGCCCATCCGTTCCTCGCCCAGGGAGTACCAGGCTCCGGCCCGGGTAACGATCTCGTGTTCCACGCCCAGGTCCAGCAAATCACCTTCCCGGGAGATACCGGTACCATACATCAGGTCGAATTCCGCCTGCCGGAAGGGCGGCGCCACCTTGTTCTTCAGTACCCGGGCCCGCACCTTGATACCCAAACTGGTACTTCCATCCCGCAGGGATTCGATCCGGCGCACATCGATGCGCACCGAAGAGTAGAACTTCAGGGCGCGACCACCCGGGGTTACCTCCGGACTGCCGAACATCACGCCGACCTTCTCGCGGATCTGGTTGATGAAGATAACGATCCCGCGGGACTTGGAAATTGCCCCGCTCAGCTTCCGCATGGCCTGGGACATCAACCGAGCCTGGAGGCCAACGTGGCTATCCCCCATCTCCCCTTCGATCTCGGCCCGCGGCACCAGCGCGGCGACGGAATCGATGATCACGACATCCACGGCGCTGCTGCGCACCAGGGCCTCTGCGATGTCCAGCGCCTGCTCTCCCGTGTCCGGTTGGGATATGAGAAGGTTGTCCACGTCGACGCCAATCCGGCGCGCGTAGCTGGCATCCAGTGCGTGTTCTGCATCGATGAATGCGGCAAAGCCACCGTGCCGCTGCGCCTCGGCAGCCACGTGCAGAGCAACCGTCGTCTTACCCGAAGCTTCCGGACCGTATATCTCCACGACGCGGCCCCGGGGAAGTCCCCCGACTCCCAGTGCAATGTCCAGGGATAGGCACCCGGTGGGAATCACTTCGACGTCTCGGTACGCCTTCGATTCCCCGAGTTTCATGATGGCGCCCTTGCCGAACTGTCGTTCGATTTGCGAAATCGCCATATCCAGAGCTTTTTCCCGCTCCAATGGGAACACCTCCTAGGTGGCATAATATACCAATTCTTTCCCGCCGACTACCCGAACCCCAGGGATAGCTTCTCCATAACGGTGTAGGTCGGAGCACCTCGGCTCAACTGGCTCCGAATCAGCAGTACCTCCTCCACGGGATCGATCCCCCACAACCTATCCGCGTGGGACGACACGATTTCCGATACGTCCGCCGGTTCTCCGCGGAACCGTCCCACGGTGACGTGGGGGTGAAAGGATCGATCGTCCTTTCGGAGGCCGTATTTCTGCGTCAATACCTCCACCAGGCCTTCGGCGAGATTTGTCAGACGATCCGCACCGTCCGATACCCCGCCCCACAAAACCCTCGCCCGTTGGGGCGTCGGGAAGGCTCCGGCTCCCTCTACCCGCATCTGGAAGGGAGATTCCGCCGCGGTTACTTCGCGGAGATCCCGGGCCATCGGTTTCACGAGGTCGGGATCCGTGTCCCCCAGAAACACCAGGGTTAGATGACGCCGCCCGTGGGCCACGGGCCGAAAGGTTCTCCCCCACCCTCGACTCGCCGCTGCGGTGAGTTCATCGAGTCTTGCATCGGTATCCCGCCGGAGATCCGCGGCGATAAATAGACGATACATTGTGTACCTCCACCCCGAGTATCATCGAACATGTGTTCGCCGTCAAGACGATCTCGACAAACGACGCCTCAAGCCCACCAGGGCATATATCGCGCTCCTCCGGCGAACCCCGGCCCGGTCACCGGTAAAGAAATGCCCCTCGGTCTCGGTTCCCCATGGGCCACTAAAGCCGAAACATACCGTGCCCACGGGTTTCTCCTCGGTCCCCCCTCCGGGTCCCGCGACACCGGTGACGGAGATCCCGATGTCGGCACCGAGGACGTCCCGTGCCCCCTCGGCCATGGCCCCGGCCACGGGTTCGCTTACCGCACCCCATTCGATCATCAGGGATTGGGGTACGCCGAGGAGATCCTCCTTGGCCGCGTTGGAATAGGAGACGATGGCCCCGAGGAAGTAGTCTGAGGCGCCCGCAGCATCGGTCAACATACCCGACAGGGATCCACCGGTACAGGATTCCGCCAGGGCAATGGTCAGGCCTCGTTCGCGCAAGTCTCTTCCGACGGAGGCCGATAGTGAATCTCCGTCGTATCCGTAGATGTATTCCCCGATCCGGCGGCCGATCTCCCCCTGGAGAGCTACGAAGGTCTCGTTCGCCTCCTCGGCATCCGCAGCCCGAGTCGTCAGGCGCACCCGCACGGTGCCGGTCCCGGAATAGAGGGCGATGGTCGGCTGGGTCTGGGCATCGATGAGGTCCGCCAGCTTGTCCGCAACGGTGGACTCTCCGATGCCGGCGGTGAGTATTTCCCGCGAAAAGAGGCGAGTTTCCGGAATGAGATCTCGGGATCGCAGGAGGGGTAACAGGGCTTCTTCGAACATCGCTCGCAGTTCTCCCGGCGGCCCGGGTAGGCAGGCCACCGAACCCACATCGTCGGCCAGGTAGAACCCCGGGGCGGTGCCGCGATGGTTCTCGAGGGCGATGGCGCCCTCGGGCATCTGGGCCTGGCTCTCGTTGTTCGCCGTCATCTCTACGGTTCTGTTGCAAAAGTACGTTCGAATGCGGTCGAGCAAATCCGGATCCGTAACCAGGGGTCGCCCCCAGGCCGCCGCCGTCGCCTCCCGGGAGATGTCATCCGCCGTGGGACCCAGTCCACCGGTAACGAGGAGCAAATCGGATCGCTCCCGGCCAACGGAAAGGGTCTCGCATAGCCGCGCGAAATTGTCGCCGACGGTGATGTGGTGATAGACGTCGATACCCAGCTCGGCACACCGGCTCGATAGGTAATGGGCATTGGTATTGAGAACTTCGCCCAAGAGGAGTTCTGTTCCCACCGCTATGATTTCTGCTCTCATGGAATTCCCGGCCTCCATCGGGCGATCCGAAATGCAGCTTGCGATCACCCTCCGTCCCGCGGCCGGGAAATGATCTCTCCTGTCCGCCCAGTTGTGGTGACATGCACCGGGCTCGTCCGGGACGGGGTCTCGATCCGGAGGGAAACTGACCATCCCCCGTCGACACCCATCCCTAGCATACCAGAGCTACGCCCGGGGACGTACACCCAGACCCAGAGGAAACGGGCCCCGGGATATCCCGGGACCCGCGCATCCCCCTCGGGGGATCTTACACGCACTTGAGATGAAACCGTCTACGTCTTCTATTCTTCGAGGGTCCCGACTACCGGGAAACGCTCCACCAGGTCCATCCCGTGGGGTGCCGCCTTCATTGCTTCCGTGAGATCCCTACCCACCGGATGGGTCACCTGGTGTCGCCCGTCCCGCCAATGGGAGCTGGCGCTCACATCGTAAACCTTTCCGTCCACGGCGACGCACGCGGGCCGACCCTCTTTTCCATCGCATCGGGCGAGTTCCTCGGGTGTGACCACTTTCACGGAATCCACCTCCCCGATAGGGGGAGGGAAGCCATCGCCGCCTCCCTCCCCGTATCCACATCGCTAGCGGAGGAACTTGCCGGCGAAGGGAGAGGTGTCGCCAGTGCGCAGATAGTGTCCAGAGGGACCCTCGCCCAGGAACTCGGAGAACCACGCCTCGTGTTCGATCTCTTCGTGGAGAATCGCCAGGGACAGGTCATAGGTCCGATGATCCTTGCCGGCGGTTAGATTGCATATGTGGGTGTATCCGCGAACGGCACACCGCTCGGCTTCTACCAGCACCTGCAGCATTGCCTTCACATCGGTGGGATCCGAGGGTAGATTGGCGGGTGGGCAAGCGGAAATGTCATGGAATTCCTTCATGTCGTCGGGGAGCTTGCCTCCCAATTCGTAGATCCTCGGGACCAGTGCCTCGAAGTGGTTGCGGTCCTCGATCCGGGCCGCCTCGGCGATGGGTTTGATTCCCTCGCCCTCGAGGCCGATCAAGTTTACGCGGAGGATGGTGTAGTAATAGAAGGTCGTCAGTTCCGCTGCGGCATTCTTGACCAGCAGTTCGACCAGCTCGTCCACGTTGATACCCGTCTTCTCAACCATTTCCCTCGCTACTTTGGCCATGGTAGTTCCCCCCTGATTCGGTTTGGGTCCGGTGGGAGGAGCGTGCATCGAGAATCCCTCGACTTCTCAGACGAGTTTTCGGCGAATCCGTCCCCATAGATCGATGGAGTCGGCCGCCTCGATTTCCACCTCGAGCCGGACACCCGGTTCGAGTCCTTTGACTCCCTCGTCGACCCCCGGGATGATCACGGCGCCGTCGATTTCGGGCGCCTGCCCCGGGTGACGACCCATCCAGACCTCATCCCTATACTTATCCAGCACCACGGAAAGCATTCGTCCGACGAAGCGCTGCTTCGCTTCGAAGGAGGCCCGTTCGATGACCTCGCCCAATTGATTCGCTCGATCCCGCGCCACCCCCCCGGGGACCACACCGGGCAGGGAATGGGCCGGCGTTCCCTCCTCGGGGGAGAATGGGAATACGGCCGCATCGTCCAACTGCAACGCTGCGACCCGATCCAGGAGCAATTCGAAGTCTGCCTCGGTCTCCCCGGGGAACCCCACCAGGAAGGTCGAGCGCAACGAGAATTGGGGGTGATTTCGGCGCAACCGGGTGAGGAAGTCGCGAACCCTCTCGGGATCCTCGGGGCGGCCCATGGCCGCGAGGATGCGCGGGCTGGCGTGTTGCAGCGGGACGTCGAGATAGGGCGCTATATTGTCGTGCCGGAGAATGGTTTCC
Organism: Clostridia bacterium; assembly: GCA_003563985.1. Taxonomy (GTDB): domain Bacteria; phylum Bacillota; class Sulfobacillia; order SLMV01; family SLMV01; genus CSSED11-154. The sequence goes on from PWSR01000050.1 coordinate 25,625, forward strand.
ACCAGGGACTCGTCAATCCCGGCGGGGTGCGCGTACAGTATACGGATCCACGTATCCACAAACGCCTCGGCCAGGGATCCGAGCAGCTCATTGAGTCCCATACCGGTGGCCGGATCGCGATAGCGGGTGACATCCTGGGCGACGAGATTGAGTTCCCGGGCACCATCGTCGACCAGGGCAGCGGCCTCCCGGAGTATCTCCGCCGCCGGCCGCGATCGATAGGGACCGCGAATCAGCGGAATGGCGCAATAGTTGCAACGGCGATCGCAACCCTCCGCGATCTTGAGGTATCGATAATGCCGGGGCGTCCAACGAAATCGCTTCCCCGGTCCCCCGGCGGCTTCCACATCGTTCGACACCCGCAGCGGGTGTCCCCCGGCCAGGGCCCCGGCTACCACCCCGGAGATCTGGTGGATATCGTTGACCCCGATGATCCCCGCCAGTTCCGGGATTCCCTCGCGCAATTGCTCCGGATATCTCTGGGCCAGGCACCCCGCCGCGATCACCGCGGGAATGCGGCCATCTTCTCCCGGTTCGACGGCGGCGAGAATCGCATCCACTGCCTCCTCGCGCGCATCGGAAATGAAGCCACACGTATTCACGATGACCACGTCGGCGCATTCCGTCCCCGAGGCAATCTCGTATCCCGCTTCCCGCAGATGGCCGGCCATCACCTCGGCGTCCACCAGGTTCTTGGCGCAACCCAGGTGCACGAACGCAATGCGGTCCTTCCCATCCTGCATGACCGAACTCCCTTCGAAGCCCGGGGCGGCGGAAGCCTCCCGGGACACAGTTCGCCGTACTCTCCCCCGGGAGTGTACCCGATACCGGACCGGGCGAAAAGTAGAGTTGCCACTCAATTGCCCATGCGTCGCAGGGCAGACCGGTACGCCAGGACGTTCAGAAGGACGACGTAGGCAAGGCCGATCCCGTAATACTGCCAGTAACCCAGGAACATGGCATCGGAGCCACGGACCACGGTACTGACCACCTTCGCCGGCCAAAACCCCGGGGCGAACCCGAATAACAGTTCCTTGGCGTCGGCGAAGAACATACCGGCGATGGGAAAGATCAGGATGATCCCCGTCCCCTTCATCACGGCGAATCCCTCGATCTTGTTCGTGGCCACGGCGTTGATGAGAAGACCGGACATGGGCGCCGCCAGGGAGGCCAGCAGCGAAAGCCCCAGGATGTCCCCCGCTCCCAGGATTCCCAGGTTGGAAAACCACAGAACGTACAGACAGCTCACCACGGACATGGTGAACAACAAGATCAAGCGGAACGAGAGGAATCGATGGACCCCCAGGGGTGTGACGCCGATGGAAATGAGCACGCCGTCGTCGCGGTCATCGAGGATGGAAAACCCGATGACCGCCCCGAACACGTGGGGCGTCATCAACAGGAGGAAGACCAGGGGGAAATCCCCCTGGGTCCGCAAGTCCAGGGCTCCGATCTCTGCCGCCCAGGGGATGACGTATCGTCCGATGATCCCGAATACAATGGGATAGCCAATCATGAAACGCAGCATGGGATCCCGCATCATTTTCCTGGCTTCGCCCAAGAGGAAGGTCATGTACACGGTTACACCCCACTTTCCCGGGCGGCGAATGCATCGAATCCCGCCAGCACAGATCGGGCGAGCACGGCCGTACCCACGGCGAGGTAGACGGCCGAGTAGCCGATCTCCCAGGGGGCCCCTTCGCCCGCCGATGCACCGATCAATATGATGGCCGCCTTGGTCGGCAGCAGGTACATCAGGGATTCGAGGATCTGGTTTTGAATCAAACCCACGGATTCCAGCGCCACCGGTAACATCACCACGATCGTGTATTTCACGATCCCCGTCAGGAGATCCGTGAAATCGCGCGAGCGATAGGCTACCAAGAATCCCATGAGGCAATGAAAGGCGCCGATCAACAGGATCGCCGGCAGCAGGGGTAGCAAGGCCACATCGATCTCCCGGAAGAATCGCGCGTAGGCGTAGAGAATCACCAGGGTTTGCACGTTGGACAGGAGATTCCCCGAGGACTTCGCCAGGACGTATTCTGCCTTCGTAATGGGAGAGACCAAGAGGCTCCGTATGGCTCCTTCATCCTTTTCGAAAAACATGGTGACCCCGACCAGTAGCATCGCCATCACGGTGGTGTCGATGAGCAGGACCAGGACGAATATCCCCGTGAGATTGGGAATCTCGGAGAAGTGCAGGACGGCGATCCAAAAGGCGGCCACGAACAGGCTGGCCGAGATGATATTGTAACGCGCCAGTCGAACGAGTTCCCCTTTGAACAGGGTTCCAAAGGCCTTCATGTGATCTTCATCCCGGTCACCTCTATGAAGATGTCGTCCAGGGTGGTCTCCTGGCTGTGCATGGTTAGGATCCGGTGGCTTCGCACGACATCCAAGAAACCTTCGTCTTCCCCCAATCCGTCCAGGTCGAAGGAAGTATGCCGCACGCCACCATCGGATTCGTACTCCACATCTACCCGGCGCTGCCCGTAACGCAGTTTGAGGTTCTTGGGGGTCTCGATATCGGCGATTTTCCCGTGGGCCATGAACGCCACTTGATCGCACAACTCGTCGACATCGTTCATGAGGTGGGTGGTAAGCAGGACGGTACCACCCTCGGAGCGAAACTCGCGAATCATCCCCTTGATCACCCGGGCATTCATGGGATCCAAGCCCATGGTGGGTTCATCCAGGAAGAGAATCGAGGGTTCGTTCAGCAACGCCCGGGCGAAGTTGAGCCGGATCTTCATGCCCTTGGAAAACTCCGCCACGCGCTTGTGGCGGTCCTCGAAGAGGCCGAGGCGCCGAAGGAGGGCGTCGGTGTCCGTGGTCCTCTCGTACAGCCGCGCGAAGAAATCCAGGTTTTCCTGGGCGGTGAGCTTAGAAAAATGGACCGGCATCTCGAATCCCACGCCGACGTGCTGGTAGAAATCGCGACCGTAGCCCGCGAGATCGCGACCTCGATACAGGATCCTTCCCCCGTATCTTCCCAGTATCTTCACCATGACCTTCTGGGTGGTGCTCTTCCCCACACCGCTGGGTCCGAGCAACCCGAAGATCTCGCCGTCGCGGACCTCGAAATTCAACCCCCTGAGCGTATCCTCGTCGTTCTTCGGATAGCGAAACGTGAGATCTTCCACGATGAACATGCTACACCTCGCCCTTCTGCGATATCGGAAGGCGCCGACCCTCCTCGCGCGACCATCCCCCGTGAGGCTTCGGGCATCCGACCTCGAAGCCAATACTCCATTGCGTAGGATACGGCACAGCGGCCGCGGATCCTGCTCGATTTGCCGGGATGGCTCGACTGTCGCGCCCGCCGCTACGGTTCGTCCGATCGTGGAGACAGTTGCGAGGAATCCAATACGACCAGGGATCCCAGCGGATGCGGTTCCGCCGCCAGCATCTCCAGGAAGCGCACGACCCGGGGGCGCGCCTCGGAGCCCATGAAGTTCGCCAGGCTCAAGTTCGACTGGGGCGCTCCCGCGGGAAGTAGTGTAGTCGATAGGATTCGCAGGGCCCGCCATTCCCGCGAAGCGCGCCGGATCAGGCGACGCTCGGATCGTTCGCGTACCTTCTGCAGCCGGCGGAGGGTCGCATCCCGATCCCGGGACACCATCGTCGCCGACCCGGGAATCCGCGACTCCAGGTGCGCCTCCACGGGCCGGTATGCATCCCGGATTTCCGACTCGGCTCGGGTGAAGATCCCGTCCAGGGTTTGATCGACGGAAGCGAGCACCCCTCGCCTGCGGCGGGCCAGGAACGCTTCGAGGTGATCGATCTCCCCGGGTCGTCGCGGGTTCAAGCCCAGCAGCCCCATGGCCTCCTGTAGATTCCCATCTAGGATCGTAATGTTCGGGGTTGGCAAGAGTGCCGGGGCATCGAGATTGTGGAGTCCGAAGCCGCTTCGGAGTTGAACCATGACCCCCGACTCCACCGGTTCACAGAGATGGGCGAGGATCGGAAGGGTCAGCCCCAGGATGGTGGGGAAAGAAATGGCGCCGGGGCTGAAGTCTTCCGGGGAGGTTTCCAGCCATCGGAGAAGTTCCCGGGCTTCCAGGCCCCCGTCCCGTCCGTCGACGGCGAACTCCGATCCGCGCCGGCGCACCGCCCTGCGTTGCCCTTCCCTCTCAACGAAGAGGCCGGCGGCGTCCTCGGGGTGGGAGAACGGAACGGGATAGCCCGCCGCACTCATCCGCTCCCCCAGCACCCGCGCCTCCGCGGCGGTGCGCGGCGCACGAAGGATATAGCGACGCAAACCCTTGGAAATTAGACGGCGCAGGGGTGGATGATGGGAGTCGGCGATTACCAACCCCAGGGTGGAGAGCAGATGGGCATAGACCAGGCAGAACCAATCCGCCAAGTCCAGGGCGGTCTCGACGGCATCCCCGGCCATTTGGAAGAAGGGAGCTTGCTGATCGCGCCCCGCCAAGGTCTCCGCGCGGGCCCGGAACTCGTGAACGCGCCCATCGATGTCGACCGCGGCCGCGGTGGGAGTTCCTTCCACGGGAGGATCGAGGGCAATCCGCACCGGGTCTCCCCGGCGATCCAAGAGCCACAGTCCGCCCATCCGCGCCCAGTTGTGGTCGGTGAGAACCCAGAGCAGGGGTATAACCCGGGTCCGGGTAAGGCGGGCGAACCGGCGGGCATATACGACGGCCAACAGTGCCTTGTAGAGGGATTGCACGGGACCCCCGAGGACGGTGGGACGTACGACGGCGACAACCACGGTGGTCTCCGCTTCGGCCAAGGACGCCGCCGCTTCGCAGGCTTTGGGATGATCTCCTCGATCCCGGCAAGCATCACTGAGAACCCGGGCGAGGGCGGCCCTGTCACCTCGCCACCGCTCATCGATTCGCCGCTTCCCCCGCACGATGGCGTCCGTACTGCGCGGATCCGAACCGAATAATCCGTGAACGCGAAGGGGGGCCACGGAGAAGTCCCGATGCAGCGCATCTCCTATTTCCAGGGCTCCCGGTCGTTTCAGCCGGAGTAGTTCCACGCATCCCCACCCCTCGCTCATTCGTCGTCGGCGTGCCACAGTGCGCGCCCCGCAATACTTCTCGCCGTCCTTACTCTTTCCTGCCTCGGGACCTTGTCCGGGAACATATGTTCGCTTACAATTGAAGGGGGTGATGGCGTGAACTTGGATCAATTGATCGACACGTTGCGCACGGACAAGGAATTCGGGGAGCGGGTTACGGGATGGGTCGAGGTAGCCCCCCGTGCCCCCGCGTACGGAGATCTCCCCGCCGTCGACGAACGACTGGCCTCCGCGATGAAACGGCGCGGAATCCTTCAACCCTATTCCCACCAGGCCCAGGCCATGGAGGGCCTACTCCGCGGCGAGAACGTCGTGGTTGCCACCCCCACGGCCTCAGGCAAGAGCCTTTGTTACATCATCCCCGTGCTCGAAGAGATACTACGCAAGCCCGAAGCCCGGGCCCTATTCCTATATCCGACGAAGGCCCTGGCGCAGGATCAGCGGACGGAAATCGGCGAGTGGATCGAAGCCATCGGAGGCGGTATCGCCAGTTTTACCTATGACGGAGACACCCCGGCCTCCTCGCGTCGCAGCATCCGCCGCGCCGGGCAAATCGTCATCACCAACCCGGACATGTTGCACACCGGGATCCTACCCCACCACACCAAGTGGGTACACCTCTTCGAAAACCTCGAGTACGTGATCATCGACGAGTTGCATACGTATCGAGGTGTGTTCGGAAGCCACGTGGCCAACGTGCTGCGCCGACTGCAGCGGATCGCACGCTTTTATGGGTCCTCACCCCGCTTTGCCGCATCCTCGGCCACCATCGCCAATCCCCGGGAACTCGCCGAAAGCCTGGTCGGGGAGCCCTTTCGCCTGGTGGATGAATCCGGAGCCCCCCGGTCCAGGAAACACACCGTATTGTACAATCCCCCGGTGGTGAACCGAGAGCTGGGGATTCGCAGGAGCTCGGTCCTGGAGGCCCGCGACATCCTGCGACAACTCCTCGGAAACGGCATCCAGACCATTGCCTTCGTGCGGAGTAGGATCCAGTCCGAAGTACTCCTGTCATACCTGCGCGAGTCGCTTCCCCGCGTCAACATCCGCGGCTACCGGGGTGGATACCTCCCCGCGCAGCGACGCGAGATCGAACGCGGCCTGCGCACCGGGGAAATCCGTGGCGTGGTGGCGACCAATGCCCTGGAGCTGGGGGTCGATATCGGGTCCCTGGATGCGGCGGTACTGGTGGGATACCCCGGCACCATCGCCAGTGCCCTGCAGCAAATGGGGCGGGCCGGCCGTGGCGACGCCCCTTCCCTGGCGGTCATGGTGGCTTCCTCGAGCCCCCTGGATCAGCATCTGGTGACGCATCCCGACTATTTCTTCGATCGATCCCCGGAGCGCGGCCTGGTGCAGCCGGACAATCTGCACATCCGCGTCAGCCACCTCAAGTGCGCTGCCTTCGAGCTCCCCTTCACCGCGGAAGAAACGGAGGGAGATTCGGACCTGCGGGAAATCCTCGAGTATCTTTCCGAAACGAGAATCCTGCATCCCTCGGACGATCGGTGGCACTGGATGACCGAAGGGTTCCCCGCCCAGGACATCAGCCTACGATCGGCCTCGACGGGCAACGTGGTCATCGTTGACCGCACGGAACCCGAGCCCCGGGTCATCGGCGAGGTGGACGAGTTCAGCGCGCCGATGCTGTTACACGAGGAGGCCATATACATCCACGAGGCCGTACAGTACCAGGTGGAAGAGCTGGACCTCGAGGAGCGAAAAGCCTTCGTGCGCCGGATCGACGTGAACTATTACACCGATGCCACCTTCGCCGCCGACACGGCGGTTCTGGACGTCCTGCGCCGCGATGACCGCGAACTCGCCTCCCGATTCTTCGGTGAGATTCGGCTCACCGCGCAGCCAACGACCTTCAAGAAGATCCGTTTCGGCACCCACGAAAACCTGGGATGGGGCCGAATCCACCTGCCGCCCCGGGAAATGCACACGACGGCCTACTGGATGACCCTGGAGCCGACCCTCACCGCTCGCTTCTCCCCCGGGGAAGTGGAATCCGGCCTCATGGGCTTGCGCAATCTCATGCTGGAGGTGGCACCGCTGTTCCTATCCTGCGACCGCAGGGATCTTTACGCCGTGGCGCAGATCCGATCCCCTTTCACGGGACATCCCACCCTGTACCTGTGCGATGCGTACCCCGGGGGCGTCGGCCTCGGGGAGGCACTATTCGGCCTCGAGGCGGAGCTGCAAAGAACCTGCCTGCAGGTGGTGAGGGAATGCGTCTGTACCGACGGGTGCCCCTCTTGCATCGGTGCCCCGGCGGAGGTGGGAGCCAGTGCCCGCCGGATCGCCACCCGCATCCTGGCCCGATTGACCGGTGATCTGCGTTGTCTGGATTGAGGGACCGGCTCAGGAGGATGGATCCGGGCCCGACACCGCCGAAGGCCGTATCCCGGAGGGAGGACCGGGAGATCCCCCGGGGATTCCGCGCCCTGGAAGATTCGGGGGGCACCACCTATATCCGATCGAGCGAACATCCCCGGGCCAACCTGGACCCGGAAGCCCTGGAGGGTCTGGCCCTCCTCACCCATCCCGAATGCCCTCCGCAATCTCCCTCGGACCTGGTGGCTCTCGATCTCGAGACCACGGGGCTGTCCCGGGGCGCGGGGACCCTGGCATTTCTGACGGGGCTCGCCGTCATCGAGGAGCATCGGGTGCGAACCCTCCAATACCTGCTCCCGGACCCCTCGATGGAGGCACCGTATCTCGAAGCCATCTCCCGGGAACTGCGTGAACGCGGGCACCTGGTTACCTTTAACGGAAAGGGTTTCGACCTGCCGATACTGTCGGGACGTTTCACGTTGAATCGGATGACTCCCCCGACCTTCATCGGTCACCACGACCTCCTGGGACCGGCCCGCAGGCTCTGGTCCAGTTCCCTTCCCAGTTGCCGGTTGACCGCGTTGGAAGGCAGCGTTCTGGGCCGGGATCGCGATGGGGACGTTCCCGGATCCGAGATCCCCGCCCGCTATTTCGACTACCTGGCGGACGGTCGCTCCGATCTCCTGGATGAAGTGGTTCACCACAACGAACTGGACCTTCTCGCCACCATCGATTTGCTGTTTCGGATGGTGCGCCCCCTGTCCCGTCCATCGGCGAGCCCGGAGCATCTCGCCATGGCGCGAATGGCGCAGGCGGCCGGCCGCCAGGAGATAGTGGAGGGGCAGCTTAAAGCCGCTACAGCGCGCGCCCGGGACGATGCAGAGTACCTCGAGTCCCTCGAGGAGCTGGCCCTATATCACCGGCGGCGAAGGGATTATGCCCGGGCGGTACCACTTTGGATGGTGATGGTTTCGCTGATGGAATCCGGCGCGGGACGCATATCGCGGGACGTTGCACCATATGTGGAGCTGGCCAAGTTTGCCGAACATCGGTTGCGCGACCCCAGGCGCGCCTTGCGATACACGGAGCGCGCACTGCATTTCGATCCCGGGGGAAGCCGCTCCCGTTCCACGGATACGGTAGCACTGCATCACCGCCGGAATCGCCTGCTTCGACGGCTAGGCGAAGGCGACGATGTCGACTAGGAGTCAAGAAACCCCTGTCTGAATTCTCGCGGGATCGCCCGCATCACTGCGCGCGCGTGAAATGAAGATTGCGGGGTGTACCGGCGCGGATGGTACCGGCATCCATGTCGTTTACCTCGACGGCGAGTTCCGCCGGATTGCCGGCCCGGATGTAGAGTTCTTCCTCCGCCGACCAGGTCTGACTACTCCCGGCACCCATGGTGGTCTCGGAGATCGTGGTACCGTCGGCCTCCACGCGCACCCAACAGGCATGGGCGGTGCGCAGCGTGACCCGAAGCGTCTCCACGCCTACCACTCGGTACTCGAAGGTGGAACCCGATTCGGTTCCGATTACCTCGCGGTCGGGTTCCGGTTCGGGCTCCGCGGGGGATGGATCCTCTTCCGCGGGTTCCTCGGCGGGCGATTCTTCCGCCTCGTTCCCTTCGGCGGGTTCTTCGGCGGGAACGGCATTCTCCGGTTCGTCGCGGCCGCCCCAGAGCCCGGCGGGAAGGGCGACGTAATAATAGATGGCGCCGACGGCGATTACGGCCACCAGGAGCCCCACCAGAGCCGATTCCACGATCCATAGAGCCCCCAGCGTGCCGGCCAGTACTCCAACAGCGGTCAGCACTGTGCCCCCCAGGATGTACGGGAGGCGGCGGTGTCCCAGAATGGGGCGGCTGTCCGACACGTAGCCCAGCCACAGTCGCAAGGGCGATACGA
>PWSR01000059.1 GCA_003563985.1 Clostridia bacterium
AGGCGTACTCTATGGTCTCCCGGGCGCTGGGACGCGGCATGCTGTCCCTCCTGCCGTTGATGGCGGGGGTTATGGTGGTGGGAACCGTGGCGAGCCTCGTCCAAACGGGCTTCATCCTCAGCGGGAAACCCCTCTCCCCGGACGTAAAGCGGATCGATCCCGTCGCCGGGCTCAAGCGAATGTTCTCCCTTCGCTCGTTCATCAACCTGGGGAAATCCCTTCTCAAGGTGGCCGCGCTGGCGGCCCTGGCCACTGCCCTCATCCTCCGCAACCTCGAGGCCTTCCCGGGCCTGCTGCGCCTACCGCTGCCACAGAGCCTGGCGTGGACCGCGACATTGGTCCGCACCCTGGTGGTGCAGGCGGCGGTGCTCCTCACGGTGGTCGGGGCCGTGGATTTCATCTACGAGCGTTTCGAGCACGAGCGACAGTTGAAGATGTCAAAAAAGGAAGTGAAGGACGAGATGAAGGACACCGAGGGGGATCCGCAGCTGCGGGGGCGCATTCGCAGCCTCCAACAGCAGATGGCTCGGCAGCGGATGATGACGGACGTGGCCACGAGCGATGTCGTGGTGACCAACCCGACGCATTACGCAGTCGCGCTCAAGTACGATTTCGATGCCATGGACGCACCGCTGGTGGTCGGAAAGGGCCGCGGCCTGGTGGCGCTACGGATCCGGGAGATCGCGGAATCCAATGCTGTGGCCATCGAAGAGCGTCCCCCCCTGGCCCGGGCCCTCTACGACATGGGAGAGATCGGTGAGTACATCCCGGCGGACCTCTACCGGGCCGTCGCCGAGGTGCTGGCGTACGTGTGGAAGCGCCGCGGGCGAACGCTGGATCGAAGGGAGACCCGTTGATGGATAAAGGTTTGGTGGGCAAGTTATTGCGCTACGGTGACCTGGCGGTGGCGGGGCTGATCATCGTCATCATCGTGATGATGGTCATCCCACTGCCCCCGCGCGTCTTGGATTTGCTCCTGGTCTTCAACTTGACCTTCGCGCTGGTCATCGTGCTGGTGACCATGTACAACCGGGATCCGCTGGACTTCGCGGTGTTTCCGAGCCTCCTCTTGCTCACTACCCTATTTCGGCTGGCCTTGAATGTATCCTCGACCCGTCTCATCCTGCTGCACGCCTACGCCGGGGATATCATTAGCCAATTCGGTTCCTTCGTCGTAGGGGGTAATCCGGTCGTCGGGTTCGTGGTGTTCCTAATATTGGTCGCCATCCAATTCGTGGTGATCACCCGTGGGGCGGAGCGGGTCGCCGAGGTTGCCGCCCGATTCACACTGGATGCGATGCCCGGTAAGCAGATGGCCATCGATGCCGACCTGAACGCCGGACTGATCGATGACATCGAGGCCCGGGACCGCCGAAAGGCCATCGCCCGGGAAGCGGATTTCTACGGTGCCATGGACGGCGCCAGCAAGTTCGTCAAGGGAGATGCCATCGCGGCGATCATCATTACCGTGATCAATATCCTCGGGGGCCTCGTCGTCGGGGCGGTCCAGTTGGGCCTACCCCTCGGTGAAGCCGTGACGACGTATACCCTGTTGACCGTGGGAGATGGACTCGTCAGCCAGATTCCCGCCCTATTGATATCCGTCGCCACCGGAATCGTCGTGACCCGCGCCGCCTCCGATACCGACCTGGGACAGGACGTCATATCCCAAATCCTGCAGCAGCCTCGGGTTCTCTACCTGGCGGCGGGGGTACTCGCCTTCCTGGGATTCGTACCCGGCCTGCCCCCGCTGCCGTTCTTGGCGGTGGCGGCGGTATCGAGCGCCCTCGGCCGTACCATTACCGTGGCGGTGCGCGACGCCGCCGTACCCGGAGCTGCCGATGAGACCGATGGAGAAACGGAAGAGGCGGCGCCCCAGGCCACCGCACCCGAAGACACGGCCCGGATGCTCCAAGTGGATCCCCTGACCATAGAGATCGGCTACGGCCTGCTATCCCTCGCGGAACGCACCGGGGACGACCTGATGGAGCGGATCGGCATGTTGCGGCGCCAGCTGGCCGGGGAATTGGGCATGGTGCTGCCCCTGGTTCGCCTCCGCGACAACATGGCACTGGATGCCAACAGCTACTGCATCAAACTCAGAGGTGTCCAAGTCGCCCAGGGAGAAATCATGGCGGATCGCTTCCTCGCCATGGATACCGGGGGCATCGAAGAAGAGATCCCCGGGATCGAGACCACCGAACCCGCCTTCGGTCTTCCGGCCCGATGGATCGCGGCGGGGGACCGGGACGGTGCCGAACTGCGGGGCTACACCGTGGTGGATCCCGCCTCGGTACTCATGACACACCTGGGGGAGATATTGAAGCGGCATGCCCACGAACTCTTGTCCCGCCAGGAGACCAAGATCATCCTGGACGCGATGCGGGAAACCAATCCCGCGGTGGTTGAGGAACTCGTACCGGATACCATGCGGCTGGGCGATGTTCAGAAGGTATTGCAGAACCTGCTCCGGGAGGGAATTCCCATCCGGGATCTCCTGACCATTTTCGAGACCCTGGCGGACTACGGACCGGTTATCAACGACACCGATCGTCTCTCCGAGTTGGTCCGGCAATCCTTGTACCGAACGATCAGTGAATTGTTGCCGGTGCACGAGGGGCGTCTCCGGGTCATCGTGTTGGATCCGGACGTAGAAAGCCAGATCGCGGGATCCCTGGAGCGCACCGACGGCGGAACCTTCGTGGCGCTGGACCCGGATATCCAGGCCGCAATCATTCGCAATACCGAGCGGGCGACGGCGGCATGCCTCGACCAGGGAGTGGAACCCGTGGTGTTGACCTCGCCGGGCGTGCGCTTCTACTTCCGCCGGATCGCAGAGCAGGTCCTGGACGGACTGCGGGTCGTATCCTATCACGAAGTGGCGCCGTCCGTCGAAATTGAAGCCATTGGGAGGGTGAGTGCAACTTGAAGATACGAAAGTTTCGCGGTGCATCCGTGGATAGCCTCCTCAAGGAAATCCGCTATGAGCTCGGTTCCGAGGTACACCTCCTGGAGACCCGAAGCGTCCGTCAGCCCGGTCTGATGGGATTCTTTCGCCCTCGGTGGGTGGAGATCTCCGTAGCCCACGAGGTGCCGCACGGTGGCGTTCCCGCCAGGAAACCCCCCGGGAAACAGCAGCCGAGCCAC
>PWSR01000093.1 GCA_003563985.1 Clostridia bacterium
ATCCACGGTCCCGCGGCCGGTCAGGATACTCCCCCGCAGGGCCACGGGAACGGCCCCGGGGACGGTATCCACGTGACCGAGCAAACACAGGGAGACGGGACCCTCCCCCCATTGGGCGCAGGCATTGCCGGCTGCGTCGATGTACGCGTGCATCCCCCGATCCCCGCACCAATCCACCAGGTGGCGGGCGGCGGCCGCTTCGCACCCAGAGGGCGAGGCAATCTCCACCAGGTCGACCAGCAATCGAGCTTCACCCCGTCGGGTCACGGCGCCATCTCCCCGAGGACCTCGCCCAGGGTTTCCACGACCTCGGTGAGGTCCGCCTCTCCTATGACCAGGGGTGGAAGGAACCGGAGCACGGTGGCCCCGGCGGGCAACGCCAGGATGCCGCGTTCCTGCAGAGATCGAAGTATCGGGGACACCCGGACGCGCAGGTCCACTCCGACCATCAATCCCATACCCCGAACCTCGCGGACGATGGGCGAATCGAGGCCGCGGAGATCTTCCAGCAAGCGGGCGCCCAACCGCGCGGCGCGACCCGGCAAGTCTTCAGCCTCGATGAATTCCAACGTAGCCCGGGCGGCGGCGCATACCAGCGGTCCCCCGCCAAAGGTGCTGCCGTGGGACAGCGGGGGGAAATCGTCGACGCGTTCCCCGATTCCCACGGCTCCCATGGGCAACCCGCCGGCCATGGCCTTGGCCAGGCAGAGCAGATCGGGGCTGACACCGTAGTGATCCGCGGCAAACCAGGCGCCGGTGCGGCCGAAACCCGTCTGGATCTCATCGAGGATCAAGAGCGCCCCTCGACTGCGGCATAGACCCTCGATTTCCGCCACGAAAGCCGGATCGGCGGGGTGAACCCCGCCCTCACCCTGCACCAATTCCACTAGCACGGCGGCGGTGGATTCGTCCACCGCGGAGCGCAACCCCTCGATGTCCCCGAAGGAGACGTGATCCGTCCCCGTGATCAGATGTTCCACACCGCGGCGGTGATTCTTACCCCAGGTCGCCGCCAGCGCGCCCATAGTGCGGCCGTGAAAACCGCGCCGCGCCGCCACGATGCGGGATCTCCCCGTGTGAATCCGGGCGAATTTCATGGCCGCCTCCACGGCCTCGGTACCGGAGTTGCAGAGGAAGAATCGGTCGATTCCCGCCGGGGTCACCCTCGCGAGGGCCCGCAGGTAATCCGCGCGAACGTCGTTGGCAAAGGATTCGGGGCAGGTGATCAGTTTTCCGGCCTGTTCCGCCAGGGCGTCCCGCACCCGCGGATTGCAGTGGCCAACGGAAGCCACGCCGTGACCCCCGACGCAGTCGATGTACTCCCGACCCGACTCATCCCAGACCCGCGCACCGCGGCCCTCCACCAGGGTGATGTCGCGCTTGACGTAAAGCCCGGGCTCGTGCCGACTCTCCACGGCGATGCTCGACTCGTCACTCATCGCAAACCCTCCAGTTCTCCCGATTCATCGGACAATACGGTTCCAAGACCCGCCAACGCATCGGTCACCGGTTTCGCGGCCCGGGCGTCCGCGATGATCGCTCGGCGCACACCGCCGCGCAATGCCTCCTCCGCCGCCAGCAACTTGGCGGCCATCCGCCCGCGGGCACTCCCCCGCGCCCGGGCGAAGTCCTCGCGGCCGTCCACCCGGCGAATGAGCGTGGGATCCCCGTCTGGGTCGCGCAGGATTCCCGGCACGTTCGTAAGCAACACCAGGTCCTCCGCCCCCAGGGACAAGGCGATGGCGGCGGCCATGCGGTCGGCGTCGGTATTCATCGGGTATCCCGAATCGCTCAAGACCGGCGGGCCCACCACGGGGAGGAATCCCGCTCCCATCAATGCCGACAGGACTTCGGGACGCACCCGTTCCACCCGTCCGCTCCGGTTGCCGCGCATCAAGAAGCGGCGGCCGTCTCGTTCTACCTTGATGGCATCCTTCACGGGACCGCTGCACAGGCCACCGTCGAGGCCGGAAAGACCCACCGCGTCGGCGCCGCCGCGGCGGAGGCGGGCCACCAGGTCGGTGTTCACCCGGCCCGCACAGGCCATGATGAAGGCGTCCAGGGCTTCATCGTCGGTGAAGCGGCTCTCGTGTCCGGAGGGTGCCACGACCATCTGCGGGCTGCTCCCCAATCGCTCCTGCAGTTCCGAAGTCTCGGCGGATCCCCCGTGAACTAGTACCATGCGGCGCCCCGCGTGCGCGAGGGCTACGATGTCTTCGACGAGGGGTTCATACCCGATTCCCTCGGCACCCCCGATCTTGACGATTAGCATGCCCGCCATCTCCCCTCTCACGGGTGCAACCCGATGAATTCCAACCCCCGGGCCTCGGGCAAGCCGGCCATGAGGTTGAGGGATTGGATCGCGCCCCCGGCAGCGCCCTTTCCGAGGTTGTCCAGGGCGGCCATGGCCACGATGCGGTCGCTCCTGGGGTCGAGCGCGAACCCGACCTCGCAGAAGTTAGTTCCGCTCAATATCTTCGGCTCGGGATAGCGATACAATCCCCGCTTCTCCCGCACGATCCGAACGAAGGGTTCATCGCGGTAGGATTCCCGGTAGATTCGCCACAGGTCCCTTTCACCGAGGGCCTCCGCGGGGAAACAATGCGCCGTGGCCAGCACGCCCCGAACCGCCTCCACGGCGGTGGCGCTATAGTGGAGGGTGCCCGGTGCGAGATCCAGGGCCTGTACCACTTCGGCCTCGTGGCGGTGTCCCGCCGGGGCAAAGGATCGCATGACCCCGCTTCGCTCCGGGTGGTGGGTGCTGGGATTCACCGAGGCGCCAGCGGCGCTGGAACCCACCTTCACCTCGACCACCACGGGACCGCCGGATAGGACGCCGGCCCGGGCCAAGGGAAGCAGGGCCAGTATGGTGGCCGCCGCGGTGCAACCGGGCCCGGCCACTCTCCGGGCCCCCTCGATTTCTGACCGGTTCAATTCGGGTAGCCCGTAGACGAAGGGTGGGCCCTCGGCGAGGCGCGGATAATACTCGTTTCGAAGCTCGGGATCCCGCAACCTGTGGTCCGCCCCCAGGTCCACCATGTAGGTGCACAGCGATTCGAATCGCGCCCCGTATTCGCCGCTCTTGCCGTGGGGTAAGCCCACGAAGAGGACATCGCATGGCTCGAGGTCA
>PWSR01000109.1 GCA_003563985.1 Clostridia bacterium
CAGGACCGTCATCGCTCGCACTCCGCACTGCCCTCTGGTCGATATTTTCATAGGAAGCATCTCGCTTTCCTGACTAATTCACTCGGGATTATCGGGTATAGGGTAACACCGCGATGATGGAGTGTCAAGGCTTGGGTTTCGAGAAGCATTTGCGCTGTGGCCCTTGCGGCCCTCTTGCCACTGGTTTCGTCAGAGACGGGTGAATCTCCGTACGGATCTCGGTGTGGTGACCACGGGCTGATCGTGGAGATGGCCACCCGGGAACGCCCGTATCCAAACCCGCGCACTGCCCATCCGTCGTGATCGCCTCCTGCTTCAGTTTTTCTAGACACATTCAGTCAGTTACACCGTCTCGACTCTATGCCACCCACGCCGGGCTGCGCATCCGATCCAACCACTTCTCCCGGATTTGCCCGAGGGTTATCGACACCATCACTCCATTGCCATCCCCATCGGCAACGGCCTCTTCGATAAGCCCCGGATCTAGTGCCGCTCGAACCCGAAGGATACGTCCAAACGGCTGTTGATCCGCTCGACCCAACTGTGCCAAGCGTAGAACACCGCCCAGCGGGCCGTGCCACGGGAAATGGGACTAAAACGCCGGGATCCTCCGCCATCTTCACTTGCAAACCACTCCGAACTTCGCACGGATCCCGCCTCGCCCGACGGATCCCAGGATACTGCCAGGCCGGACAACGATACTTGTGCGTCCCCCGATGCGACTCGAAACCCCACAGACCGTCTGCCGCTCCACTCCGGTCCGAGGACAACAACAGTACACCTCGCCCCGCCAGTCGTAGCGAACGTTGAACCAGTCCCAAGGACGGACGTCTCGTCGGGCTCATCCCGCCAGGCCTTGCGTATTTCGATCACCGGACGAATCCCGTGCTCATGCCAAAGTTTCCGCACAAATCCTCCACTGTTATATCCCCGGTCGGCGGCCAGCACCTCACCGTGATCCCCTACCATGGGTGATGTATCCCCGAACATCCTCGAAGCCACCATCAATTCACCCTGAGACACCGGAGTCACCCGATACGCCACCGGCAACTTATCGCTGGTATCGGATATCAGGTGAACCCGGTACCCGAACCAACCGAATTAACGACGGGCATCATTATGCCCATCTAACCCTTTACAGCAAAATCCGTGTCGATGGCGTGACGACCATCGCGATCTCGGTCCGGGCGAAGATCCCGACCGTGCGTCGGGATCACCTTGACGTCCACTGCCAACTCCGCACCGTAACCCGGCAACATCTGCAGCAGGGACCAAAGGACACTCTCCACCTCGTGGATGCGGGGCTGTAGACGTACCCGGAAACCATTGTATGACGAGGCACGGGGGACACGGCTGTCCCCAAAGACACATGACCAACGCAACGGATCGTTACGGGGAAGTTCGAAACGCATACTCTTTACCGGTCCGTCCTCGAAGTTCACCAACGCCAAGAGGCTTTCCCCATGGCCATTACAGCGTAATCATTCCTAGCCCGACCACGCCCCGGCTCCAACTGCACCCGCAATTGTTCGCCAGGGGCGTCAACCAATACCCGTTGCGAACGCCGCGGATTCCCCACATGAAACGGCGAGGAAGCTCATTTGTGCACGTTTAGTGCCACCCGCCAAGATGCACGCCCGGCACCTTCATTTTCAAAACGCCGCCGACAGGATGGCGAAGGCAGCCAATATCCCCGCGAAGATGCTAATGCCCACCACTGCGAACACGCCGGTCAGAATGCTGTGACCGGTGGATATGCCGCGACTCTCGCGCACTGCAAGGATCGTGAGCACCAGTGTCCATATTCCGATGCCCAAGGAGAGGACGGTCGCTACCGGGGCGAGTGGCGGTATCGCCCGTAGCAAAGTAGCGGGTCCGTTCAACAACCCGGGGAACTGCGCGAAACAGATGGAGGACAATAAGGACATAAACGAGCCTGCCCCTCCGAACATGGTTGATACCAAATGAATCGCACCAATGATCAATAACGCCAAAATAAAGGTTCCTATACCCCGAGTTAGGACCCCGGCTCCAAATCCCATTTGCATGGGCACTCCCGGAATGGCGACATTTGTCGCGGTCGCACCGGTCAACGAGACCAGGAATAGTATTCCCAGCCCCGGACCGACGGGTTCTTCATTTGCGACCGAACGCAGCGCCGAGACGGGGGACATCAGAACTGCATAAGACATATCAATCACGCGTTCCAAAGATTACACCTCGCCTCTCGTGCTCAATAGCGGATCCGCGGATAGAAATATTCATCGGTCCGGGTAAACAATTTCAATTCATCGGGTTGCAGGATCCCTTGGAGCAATTGGAAAACATCCGCGCCCAGCCACCGCAAGCGCCGCCAGACTGCCGGTGGCGGCAACTCATGCCGCTGCGGGGTTTGGAGACCTGCACGTTCAGCCGCCAGTTCTATAGCTTCCTCCTCGCCTCCCAGGCGGTCAACCAAGCCGAGATCGTATGCCTGCGTACCGAAGAAGATCTCCCCCGTCGCCACATCTTGTGCCGCTTCCATAGACATGCCGCGCCCTTCGGCGACATGTTCCACGAATTGCCTATAGGCTTCATCGGAAAGAGATTGCAACAGCTGACGATCCTCGTCGTCGAGACTACGCTGCATGAGATCCTTGTGCTCCCCCGAAGTAATGACCTCCATCTCGATACCCAGTTTCTCGTACAATCCCTCGGGATTTATCGCCGTGAGAATAACCCCGATGGAACCGGTCATCGTACCGGGATGGGCAACAATGCCGTCCGATGCTGCCGCAATAAAGTATCCTCCGGAGAGTGCCATATCCCCCATCGATACCACCACGGGCAAAGGGAACGCGCGAATAATCGATGAAATCTCCTGTGATGCCGCCACGGAGCCCCCCGACGAATCAATGCGCAACACCACGGCATCGATGCTCGGATCTTCCAAAACGGCGGACAGTTGCCGGCGCACTCCCTCGGGCGTAATGCCATTGGTGAAGGGGCCATCTGACTCGGAGATTGCACCGGCCATGCGTACCACCACGACAAGTTCCTCCTCGAGGCGACGTACTTCCGCCCGTTGACCAAAGTACAGGGATAGCACCACCGACACGATCGCCAGTCCGATGATGCTCCA
>PWSR01000115.1 GCA_003563985.1 Clostridia bacterium
CTCGTCGAAGGCGGTAATGCGATGGCTGCCCTCGATCACGCCGGTCTCGGCCCACTCGTCCGGGCGGCGGATATCCACGATGGTGGCACCCTCTTCGATCTTCTCGGCCAGGCCCTCGTTGTCCAGACCACTGAACGGCGCGCGTTCGAGGTCGAGGACTTCAACTTCGAAGCGCAGGGTGGCGTTGGACGGGATGATGTTGCCGGCCCCACGCTCGCCATAGCCCAGTTCGGGCGGAATGACGATCTCCCGCTTGCCGCCCTCGCGCATGCCCATCACGCCCTGCTCGAAGCCGGGGATGACCTGGCCCGTGCCGATGGTCAGCGCGAACGGGGCGCCGGATTCGCGGCTCGAGTCGAACACGGTGCCATCCTCCTCCAGACGGCCGGTGTAATGGAGGATCGCCGTGTCGTGGCGAACGATCTCTGGACCCTCGCCACGTTCAACCTCGTGAATCTCGATGGAAGCGGCCGATTCCGCGCTGGCCGTTCCTGCTGTCATTAGCGCCCCACCCAGGGCGGTCGAGAATATAACAACGGCAGTATATGCGAAACGATGAATATCGGTTTTCATTATGTAGCGTCCTCTAATATTAAAGGATTTCGATAACCCTTTAATGTCAGCCGGTTGGGGGTTCTTTTGATGCCGGCATTCTACACCGTATTACCCGGTCCGAATACAGGTGTTAGAAGCGGTATTCTGGATTGTGTAAAAAATACCGAACTTTTATTGCAGGCTTTTAGGGGATGTACTAAAACCATATTCAGCTGTCCCAGGGAGAGAGGGACAGCACATGCAATTGTGTTCCGAAGAACAACCCGGAGGCTGGCCAATGACTGACCAAAAGAACGATCGTTCCGAGATGAACGACAAGTCCGAAGAAGAGATCAAGGAAACCGGGGAGCTGCCCGATACGGGTGCCGCCCGCCGGAGCTTCCTGGGCAAACTGGGCAAGGGCGGCGCCGCCCTCGCCGTGTTCGGCATGGGTGCGGAAACCGCCATGCAGACCATGTTCAACCGCAGCACCCTGTCCAGCGCCGTGGCCGCCGGCATCGAGGGCTTCCACGTCGATGGCAAGGTGGATGGCTTTATCTGGCTGAACGACCGCCCCATCAACGGCGAGCTGCCGCCGCACCTGCTGCACGACGAAGTCACCCCGTTCCCCAACATGTTCATCCGCAACAACGGTGTGCCACCGGAAAAGGCCGGGATCGACGCATCCGCATGGACCCTGACGGTCCACGGCGAAGCGGCGACCGGGGAGAAGTCCTACACTATCGCGGACCTCAAGGAAAAGTTCGAGCACCACACCCTGCAAATCTGGATCGAGTGTGGCGGTAACGGGCGTGCCGCGTTCGAGCCGTCCCCGCGTGGCAACCAGTGGGATCTGGGGGCGGTGGGCTGCCCGACGTGGACCGGTGTGCGTCTGCGCGATGTGCTGGAAGATGTCGGCTATGACGCGGACAACGCCGTGTATATTGGATACAAGGCGGGCGATGCCCACCTTAGCGGCCGTGACGACCTGGACGCCCTGTCCCGTGGCTGCCCGATGCGCAAGGCCCTGGAGGACGAGACCATCATTGCCTGGGCGATGAATGGCGAGGACATCCCGGAACAGCACGGCTACCCGCTGCGCCTGATTACGCCCGGCTTCCCGGGTTCCGCCAGCGGCAAGTGGCTGACCGAAATCCTGGTGCGCGACCGTGAGCATGATGGTCAGGGCATGACCGGGCACAGCTACCGCGTGCCGCGTCATCCGGTGGAGCCGGGCGCGGACGTGCCGAACGAGGACATGGTCGTCCTCGAGGAAATGCCGGTGAAGTCGCTGATCACGTATCCGCAGACCGGCGTCGAGACCACCGCTGGCAGCTCGCTGAAGGTCGCGGGCAAGGCGTGGGATGGCTACGGCGATGTCGAGGAGCTCCATGTGTCGACCGACTACGGGGTAACCTGGCAGAAGGCCGACCTGAAGCGGCCGGTCAACAAGTTTGCCTGGCAGACCTGGGAGGCCGAGATCGAGTTCCCCGAACAGGGCTTCTACCAGGTGTGGGCCGTGGCCACCAACAGCAAGGGTGACCGCCAGCCAATGGTGCTGCCGGGCTGGAACCCGCGCGGTTACGGCAACAACAAGGCCCACCACATCGATGTCCGAGTCAAAGCGTAAGGAGCACGAATGAAGTCGAAGATGGTCCTGTTGTTGCCGGCCATCCTCGGCCTCCTCTGGGTGGCGCCCGCGATCGCGGGCGACCACGTCGAGGCCGCCGAGGAGTACGAGACCGATCCGGAAACCGGCCTGCTCAAGGCCCCGGGGTTCGATACCGTCAAGAACAATTGCACGGTCTGCCATTCGGCCCGGTTGTTCACGAGCCGCGGGTATACCCGCAAGATCTGGCTGGAACAGATCCGCTGGATGCAGGACACCCAGGGGCTCTGGGAGTTTGCTCCCGAAGTGGAGGAAGAGATCCTGGACTACCTGGAGACCTACTACCCACCGCGCTGATCGTTGCACGGTGATGATGAAACGCCCCGGCTGGTCCGGGGCGTTTTTTTGGTTTGCGGGTTGGCAGACCCGCGCCGTAGAAACCGCTATCCGCCGTGGGTGGGTGTGAGGGCCCAGCAGCGGTGGGGGGGTGGCGGGCGGCGGAAGTCCTCGTCAAGGGTCTCGCGGGTGATGTCGCGGGCATCGAGACCGGTCAGCGCGGCGTGGTCCAGCTCGAAGCGGCGGCGATTGGTGGAGAAGTAGAGCACGCCGTCCGGGGTGAGCAGGCGCGCCGCGGCCAGGATCAATTGGACATGGTCGCGCTGCACCTCGAAGTCGTCCTCGGTGCGCTTGGAGTTGGAGAAGGTCGGCGGGTCGAGGAAGATCCGCTCGAAGACCATGCCCGGGGTCTCCGCGGCCCCTTCCAGCCAGCGAACCACGTCCTCGCGCAGCAGGGCGTGGGTGCCGGGCTGGCGACGGCTGCGGCCATCGCGGATCTCCGCCTCCAGGCCGTTGGCGCGGAAGTTGTCCTCGGCCCACTCCAGGTAGGTGTTGGACAGATCGACTGATACGGTCTGGCGTGCGCCGCCCACTGCGGCATGCACGCTGACCGCGGCGGTGTA
>PWSR01000099.1 GCA_003563985.1 Clostridia bacterium
ACCTTCTCGGCGTTCCGTCGTCGACAGTGAGGCAGGGGCGTTGAAGGATCCCGGTGGCTTGTATCTGCCGCCCTGGAAGATATGAATTCGGTGAGATGGCGTGGGAGAATGGAGTGGATTCCTCGATGAAGCGAAGACTCTTGGTGGTCCTGGTTCTTCTGATCGCAGTAACCATCGCGGGTTGTGGCCCGGCGGGGTCACGGCTGTTATCCGAGCCCCTGGATGCCGAAGAAGTTACCGGCATCCTCGTCGTACTGGCCATGGGCAATCCCGAATACGGCGCCGATTCCAAGATGATCGAGGAGCGCGGGGAGATCGATGCCCTGGTAGCGTCGCTCAACGGTGCATCCATCGGCGCGCGGGTAAACGATATGGACCTGGCGGTGGCGGACGCGAGTCGGTACCACATATATCGCGGCGATGTCCTCGTCCAGGAGGTCGTGTTCAATGGAAACGATTCGGAGCGCGCCTGGTACCACGCGCGGCGATTTTGGCACCGCTCGGGGTGGCATTACGTCAACTACCCCGATGAAACCCCCTATCAGCTCTATCGGGACTCGGATGCGGAGGTCGTCGTGGTGGACGAGGAGCTGCGACCGATGCAACGCCCCACGGAGTAACTGCTAATCCCTTACATACGGGGAGTGGCTCATCTGGATCCTACCGTCGCCGTCGGTCGGATCGGGGAGGATGGACGTCGCTACCTCCTCCCCGGTCGGGCACGGCGCACTTGCAGTCTCTTCGGAACTTCAGCACGTATCCTGCGGTGAAGTGCCAGCCCTGCGAGTTTGGCTCGGCCGAAACGGTTCATGCACCGGGCTATCGATATCGGCCGGTCTACTGCGGTCGGCTCAGGATGCCTCCGCTTCGGTTTCGGTCATGATCACCTGGGTCTTGCCGAACTTGTCTCCCAGGCGACGTCCCTCGGAGTCGGTCACCACGAGGATGACTTCGATCAGGCCGACGATCAGGCCAACGATCGGTCCGATGACCCATCCGATGACCGGGATAATCATAATCAGAGTCCCGATGGCGAGGGGTAGGTTTCGCTTGATCGATGTACCCCAGTCGATGTAATCCGCGTCGCCGCCCTCGACTTGCGCGACCTCCAACTCCATGACCTTCTTACCGATGCTCCGGTTTCGGAAGTCCTCGTTACCGGTTACTTCGTATACCACGGCATCCTTCGTTAACGCGTAGGCGGCCCCGATCATGGCACCGAGGACCGGTATGAAGGACGGTACCATCATTATGAGTCCGTCGATGAATGCCGCGATGAAGCGTTTCATCAGGTCGGCTTTTTGGTAAGATGGGCACTCCTTTCTATGTTCTCCTCGCTTACCTCCGCCTAGGTTTCAAAGGGCTGCACGTCCTCCCGATTATCGCCGTATGGGGGGGATCCGAGTGCGGTCGTCATCTTCCGGGCTCATCCTTCGGTGATTCGTAGATGACCGTTAGTGATCCTGGGAGAAGCGGGCCCGCAGAAGGTAGTGCCGAGAGGCTTGCAATAGTCGCCGGGCTCCACGCCGTTTTATGTGGGTAATCCATATTCGAGGTTACTGACAAGGAGATAGGCTCCGGTGATGGGATACGGTTGGTGAGATGATCTCTGAGACTGACCGCCCAGCTGCGACGATGGATTCCTTGCAACTGCCGGATATTCGGTCGACTCGCAGGCCAGCTCTGCCCGGCGAGGCCCGCTGGGTATTGCCGCATCGAGGGGTTTGCTCTCTGCGTCGCAATATACTGGGAGGGTAAGGATGGTATCCTGAAGGTTGTCGATGTGGGTGTTCAACCACCTTCCTTCTGACGAAAACCTGCCGCCGACGACCTCCCGGATTTCGTCAGTCCCCGCGGTTCGGCGCACAACTCGCATTGCCGCATGGGGGGTATCCCTCTGTCGCCCGCAACGGGATGGGTTGTTGCCCAGTGTAAGTGCGAATAACTGCCCACGCAAAACAGCGAGGGAATACGCAATGCTCATCTATCCTCTGTTGGAGGGCTACGGAATGCATTAATAGGTTAACTATCTGCGCATGAATGATGCAATTCGCTTTACATTCCGTTTTAGGGATTCCTAGAATGTGGGTAGCAAGTTGGTACCCGCGTATCTACCGCGGGAAATGGAGGGAGTAGCGGAATGCGATTCAAGAGATGTCTTTCAATCGCTGTCCTGTCGATACTGCTCATCGGGGCGCTCGTCCTGGCCACCGGATGTGGATTGCTCCCCTCGATGCGGGAACTGTTCGGCATGGCCTC
This sequence comes from Clostridia bacterium, assembly GCA_003563985.1. Classification (GTDB taxonomy): domain Bacteria; phylum Bacillota; class Sulfobacillia; order SLMV01; family SLMV01; genus CSSED11-154. The sequence goes on from PWSR01000099.1 coordinate 2,260, forward strand.
CGATATGGTCGAAGAGGAGCTGGCGCCGGAAGGCGAGGAGCGGTCGACCGAAGCGGATGACACCGATGATCCAGCCCCCGAGCCCGCCGAAAGTGAGCCTGCTGACGAACCGGACGACGAAGACCCCGCCGGTGAACCGGAACTGAGCGTCGACGGTTGGTACAATCCCAACTCGATTTCCGATCTCGTCGACACCTTCGAGAGGTTCGACTGGGTTTGGGCCAACATCAGCGAGGGAGAAGAGGGCGAGTCCAACCGGGTGAGTTATCGGTTTGAAGGTACCGAAACCGTGGATGGTGTCGACGCCGAAAAGGTGGCATTGAGTTTTAAGGATGACGAAATCGTCCTGTGGTTGGATGGGGATCGCAGTGTAGTAAGGGCGCAGGTGAACGATGATCCGGTTCCCTCCATGGCACTGGATTCGATCCTGGAACCGGTATTGGATGCAGCCTTCGCCCCGTTCGCTGCCGTCGAAGACATCAACATTCAGGGTCTCATCACCGGTACGCAGGATTACGGATGGAATTGGCAAGTAGTCGACAAATCTCCCGAAAGCATCGGCGAGATGCGGGCCGAGGTGACTACCCTCGAGGTCGAAATTGGTCCGCCGTACGCAGACGAGGGCAAAGAGGTTCGCGCCCGGTGGGCCATCGCCGACTTCGGTGATTTGCAGATGCTCGTGGAATGGGAGAGTGAAGAGGGAGGTGCCGGATCGGGATACGGTATCACCCTGGAAGTAGAAGCGTTGGCGCTCCGCTGAGGAGGAGGCCGGGAAAGAAGTTCTCTCCTCGTCCCGGTGGAGTTGCCCGGACGAGCGTCACCCGTGCTCGCCAATTCATACGCATTGCCCCTTAATTCCCGCGCAAATCCGGGCAGCGCCACCTGCGAGGTGGTGCTGCCCTTTCGCTATCGCACCCGGGACGGTTGAGGCCATGGTTCGTGCGCTCGGGCAGGGACTCGGGAACTCGTGCCGGCCGATGTCAAAGGCGAGAATCGCGAGGTTCTCGGGGACCGCTCCGATGCGGGTGCCGTCGTGTTTACAGTGGGCGTCCTGCGCGGCACCGGTATTCGCGAGGCCCCGGCACTACATCCCATCGGAGACTTCGAGGGGCAAGGGGGATTCCAGGGAGTCGATCGGCAACCACAGATCTCCCTGCATCCGCGATTCCCGGGAGGGAAGCGCCGGGGGCGAGGAGAAATCCCAATCATCTTCGCTGATGGAGTATCGGGAGAGGATGTGACGTCTGTTTGAGGACGGTAGGATCGGTACCGAAGGACTTGGAGGTCGGGCGGGAACTGCTCTACTTGAGGCGGGCAGAGTGCATGGATGTCGGCTTGACCAGGGATGACATCCTGGCATTGACCCGCGAAGCCCTGTTGGCCCACGGACGCAAGGAGTACGAGATGCCGGCAAAGGTGGGCGTACATCCCTACGAGGACGTGTTCTACCATGCCATGCCCGCCTACGTACCCGCCAAAGAAGCGGTGGGGATGAAATGGATCGAATGTTATCCTCGCAACCCCGCGGAATTCGACCTGCCACAGACCACCGGGCTCCTGGTGATCAATGACGTGGAAACCGGTTGCCCCATCGGCGTGATGGACTCCACCTGGATCACCGCCATGCGGACGCCGGCGGTGACGGTGCTCGCCGCGGCCGCCCTTCATCCCGGTGCGAAGTCCTTCGGCATGTTCGGCTGCGGTGTCCAGGGGACCGAGCACGTGCGCTTTGCCCCGATGGCCCTCGGGGACCTGGAGGAGATCCTCGTTTACGATATCGATGAGGTGGCCACCGATCGATTGATCGAAACGATACAACCGGAAATAGAAGTGGAAATCGTACGCGGGGAGTCCCCCCGGCAGATGGTGGAACGCTGCGAGGTCCTCAGCTCCGCCACGGTGATCACCAGGGAAACCCTGGCGGTGGTCAAGGACGAGTGGGTCCCACCCGGCCGCACTCTCCTCCCGTGCGACTTGAATACGTTTTGGGATCCGAAGACATCCCGGAGGGCCGATCGATACATCGTGGATAGCCTGGAGGAGCACCAGCTGTTCGCCGACATGGGCTACTTCCCCGGGGGGCTTCCCGAGGTGGCGGCCGAAACCGGAGAGGTATTGGCGGGAATCGCGCCCGGCCGGCAGTCGGCGTCGGAGCTCATCGTATGTAGCAACATCGGCATGGCCGTATGCGACATCGTCGTCGGTCAGGCCATCCTGGAGCGAGCCCTGGAGAAGGGCCGGGGAACCATCCTGCCCCTGTAATGGAGTGGTGCAGTGGGATTGCGGCCATCGGGTGCGCTCGAGGGTGGCATGTCTTGCAGGAAGCGGGGGACGGTGCGGGACCGGTGGGGTTATCGCCTGGCCTCGAAGATCGCTTCCAGGTTCGAAAACAGGCTGTCGGCGGCCACCGCCAGCAGCGCCACGGGGATGGATCCCCGCAGGACCAGGGCGATGTCATAGCTTCGGATCCCGCTGATGATGGGGACCCCGAAGCCACCGGCGCCCACCGTTGCACCGATGGTAGCCGCCCCGATGTTGATGATCACCGAGGTGCGGATGCCGGCTATGATAACCGGCAGGGCCAGGGGCAGGGCGACCTTGAGCAGGACCTCGCCCGTGTTCATTCCCATCCCCGATGCCGCATCCATAACCCCCGGGTCGATATTCTCGATGCCCGTGATCGTGTTCCGCAGCACCGGTAGGATCCCATAGATGTACAGGGCCAGGAGCGTCGGCCAGAATCCGTAACCCAAGACGGGGACGGTCAGGGCGATGATGGCCACCGAGGGAAAGGTTTCACCGAGGGAAGATAGGTCCACGAATAGTTCCTTGAAGTCCCGTGCGAAGGGGAAGAAGGCGATGGTCCCGAGGAATACCGCGCACAGGATGGAGAGGAAACTGGAGATGGATACCAGGTAGATATGCTGCCAGGCGCTGACCGGCAGGGGGATTCTCTCGATCATGATGCCCCTGCGGGCGAACAGCGACGGCGCCAGTTGTTCCAGCCAGTGGAAGTTGAACACCAGCAGTATGAAGACGGCCACCAGGAAGGCTGTCTTGACCCAGCGGAGGATGGGTTCACGATCCACCGGATTCACCCCCGAAGAGGTTCTTTATGCAGTCCAGGGTGAAGGTGCCCAGCACAGCGCCGGCTTCGTCGTGCACCGTGAGTTCCCGCAGCTGGCGCGTCACCAGCAGGGCCACCGCCTCCTTGACCGAGGCCGTCTCGGGCAGGGTTGGATTGCCGGTGCCCCGGGCGGTCCCCCGGGTAGGCCGATAGTGATCCCGGAGCCGGTGACGGGCCAGCAGGTTGAGGGAATAGTCGGCGCCCAGGAACTCGGAGATGAACGGGGGCGCGGATTGCCGGATGAAATCCTCGGGGGAGCTGTGCCCGACCAGGCGCCCGTCCCGCATCACGGCGATGCGGTCCGCCAGGCGAATGGCCTCCTCCACGTCGTGGGTCACGAACACGACGGTCTTTCGCAGCTGCTTTTGGATGCGATCGAACTCGGTCTGTAGCCGCGCCCGGTTCTGCGGATCCACGGCGCCGAAGGGTTCATCCATCAGCAGGAGGGGAGGATTGGCGGCCAGGGCCCGGGCCACGCCGACCCGCTGCGCTTCGCCCCCGGATAGCTCCCGGGGTTTCTTTTGCGCAAAGGAACGTTCCAGTCCCATCAGGTCCAGCAGCTCCGTCACGCGCTCCTCGATGCGAGGGCGTTTCCATCCCAGGAGCCGGGGGACCACGGATATGTTCTCGAAGACGGTGTAGTGGGGGAAGAGCCCGACGTTTTGGATCACGTACCCGATGCGACGGCGCAGCAACTCGGGTGGCGTGTTGCGTACGTCCTCCCCCGAGATGGAGATCCTGCCGCTGGAGGGCTCGATCATCCGGTTGATCATCCGGAGGAGCGTCGACTTGCCGCAACCCGAGGGGCCGATGAGTACGGTGATCTCGCCCTCCCGGATCGTCGCGTCGACGCCGCGCACGGCCTCTACGGTTCCGAATTGCTTGGTTACACCTTCCAGGGTAATCATTCCGCTCCTCCCCCCGTCGCAGCCGACGCCATCCGCGCCAGCCCCTTCATGAAATGGTCCGCGACCAGGGCCATGAACACGACCGGGAGCGTCCCCAGAAGGATGAGGTCCGGTGCCGCCTGGGCCAGTCCCAGGAATATGATGGCACCCATCCCCCCCGCCCCGATGAGCCCCGCCAGGATGGTGTTTCCGATGGCCTGGGTCAGTGCCGTCCGGATCCCGGATAGGATCACCGGAAGGGCCAGGGGGAGCCGTATCTTCAGGAAGATTTGCGTTGCCGTCATTCCCATCCCCCGGGCCGCCTCCACCACCATGGGATCGACCATGCGAAATCCCGCCAGGGCATTCCCGGTGACCGGCAGCAAAGTGTAGGCGAACAGGACGAGGAAGGCGGGAGCCCAGCCGATTCCCGTAACCCCCCGGGCCCCGAGGAAGTGAAACCGGGTTCCCAGGTAGATCAGGGGTGCCATCAAGAGCCCGAGAAAGGACAGCGTAGGGATGGTTTGGAAAAGGTTGATGAAAAAGAAGAGGAAGCCATGGGTGAAGTGGAGTCGGCTGATGACCAGGGCCAGGGCGAATCCCACCACCGACCCCAGGGCTACGGCGGAGAAGGCCAGGTTGGCGTGGGTCGCCAGCTCCGCGAAGAAGGTCCCCCGCCGGTTGAAGAATTCCTGTAACAGGGAGAGGTCGTTCAGCCAGCCGAGGGCGAGCATGATGACGATGGCGACCGGTGCGGGAAACTGCAGGGCCGTCCGGTAGAGGCGCTTACCGGCGTATCCCCGCAGGCTCTCGGAGGTAATCAGGTAGGCGCCGAACAGGGACAGCCAGACGCCCGCGCCCATCGACGTGCGCGCAAAGGGCGTCTCCGGGGAAACCAGTTCGGTGGCGGCGTAACCGGCGAAGAAGACCACGCCGGCCCCCAATGCACCCCCCAACAGCGCCATTACCCCGTCCCTCCTCCGTTTTCGCCCGATGGTGGTCAGCAGGAGGACGGCGAGGCAGAGGACCAGCAGCACCCAGTAGTAGTTCCCGAGGACCTCGTGCGCGGGTAGCACCTGCCCGCGCACGATGCGATTGGGGCGATAGGTGACGAAACCGGAAAGGGAGAGGGCCAGCGCCGCGATGAGGGCGCCGAGGAACACGGCCTTATCCGTCCTCGGAATGCTCGTTCCCATCGGTTGCATCTACTCCCCGATGAATCCATTGTCGACCAGGTATTGACGCGCCGTCGCCATGGCATCGCGCCCCTCGTAGGCCACCTGGGCGTTCAACCGTTGGAGCGTCTCCAGCGTCAGCGATTCGAAGATGGGTCGTAGAATCGTTTCGATTTCCGGGTACCGTTCGTGGAGCTCTCCGCGCAGTACCGGGGTGGGGAGATAGACGGGGGGTATGCTCTCCGGGTCGTCCAGGACCACCAGGTCCATCTGCTCCAGGGCGCCATCGGTTCCATAGACCAGCGACGCGTTGACATCATTCGTGCCCTCGACGAGGGCCTTGAGCATCTCCGCTGTGTTCCCCGCGGACAGGACGATTAGCTGGTCCTGGGCCAGGTTGAACCCGTAGGCCTGCTCGTACCCGAGGAGGCCCTTGACGTTTTCGGCGAAGGAGGCGGAGGTGATCAGTTTCAACGTGCCCCCTTCGTTGACGTAATCGGCGAGGTCGCGCATGTCCTCGAGTCCGTGGGTCTCGGCGAACTCCCTTCGCACCGCGATCATCTCCGTGTTGTTGGCCGGGGCCGGGTGCAACCACACGATGTCGTTGGCCTCCAGGTCCAATTCCCGGGTGAGCTCGTATCCCGCCGCCGCATCCGACCAGGGGTCGGTGTCATCCACGTCGTGGTAGTATTGTCCGGAGCCGGTGTAATCGAGGACCAGGTCTACCTCTCCGGCGAGCAGGGCCTGGCGCAATATGTCCGGGGTGCCGAATTCCGTACGGTCGTTGACTTCGAAACCGTCTTCCTCCAGGGCGATGACCATCATCTTGCCGACGGTCGCTCCCTCGGAGTCGATCATGCTGGCGACGGTGACGGGGCCTTTCCCCTCCTCCGCCGGGTTCGGTGTCGCGGCCGACCCGCCGCACCCGACCACTAGGGCCAGGGCGAGGATCATGAAGATGGTGATGTACCCGTTCTTGGGCATGTGGGTGTCTCCTCACTGTAAACGCCTTTGGAATCGGTGATGGCAATCATCTACCAGATACACCGTACCCAATCTGCCGGGACCAAAACGGGCGGAAACCATGGTGGCGCCCGGGATGGTGCATCCCCCGGGGAGCCCCGTGAACGAAGTCGATTCTCGATGTGCAAAGGAAGATGTGAGGTTTGCTCAGAATTAGGAAGAAGGAGGAGGGGATGATGAAGTCATGAACTGGACCGGATTGGTGGCCTTTTACCATTCGGATGATCTCGAGGCGACGCATCACTTCTATCACGATGTCCTGGGTTTGCCCCTCTACAAGGACCAGGGGGCTTGCCGCATCTACGAGGTGTTGGGAGGCGGGTACATCGGTTTCTGCGAGCACTTCCCCGAGGCGAGGCCCGAAGGGCTCATCATCACGCTCCTTACCGACGCTGTGGATGAGGCCTACGAGCGCGTTCGCGCCGTGGCGGAATCCACCGTGGAGGCTTCGCCCCAGGAGAACCCGCGGTTCCGCATTTACCACTTCTTCCTGCGGGATCCCAACGGGTACAAGGTGGAGATTCAGACGTTCCTCGAATGAGGATCGGTGTCATAATGCCGGGAGGGAAGTGGATAGGATGGGTCGCGTCGCATTGGACAAGCCGGCTCCGGAATTCAGCGCCCCCGACTTCACGGGGCGGGCGGTTCGCCTCTCCGATTTTCGGGGGGAGAATCGCGTATTGCTGGTCTTTAACCGCGGTTTTGCCTGACCATTCTGCCGAGCGCACATGGCGCAGTTGCGCCAGGAGTACGAGTCGTTTCGGTTGCGAGACGTGGAGATCGTGGTCGTCGGACCCGAGGACGCGGAGACCTTTGCCCAGTACTGGGAGAAGGAATCCTTGCCCTTCATCGGATTGCCCGACGCCAAGTCCACCGTGCTGAAGTTGTATGGCCAGGAAGTGAACCTTTTCAAGTTGGGTCGCATGCCCGCCCAGGTCCTGGTGGATAAGGAGGGCGTGGCGCGCTACGTCTACTACGGTCACAGTATGAAGGATATTCCGAAGAACGAAGAGGTCCTGGCCGCGGTGGATGCACTGGAAGACGGGTAGGGTGGGGATCGTATGGGCATGCGGGATGGTGTGGTGACGCGACTGGAGATCGATCTCGACGCGCTGCTGGACAATTATCGGGCTGTGATCGACCTCGTTTCACCCGCGGAAGTGGTCGCCGTGGTTAAGAGCGAAGCGTACGGCCACGGGGCGGTACCCATCGCCCGGCACCTCCAGGAGTTTGGGGGATGTCGCCAGTTCGCGGTGGCGACGGTGGCCGAGGGCATCCAGTTGCGCAGAAACGACATTGCCGGCGAGGTTGTCGTCATGGGGGGTACGCTCCCGGTGGAGTACTCGACCATGGCGGAATACGATCTGACCCCGACCCACGGGGATTGCGAAGGCATCGTGGCCTGGGCGGATCTGGCCCGGACGCTTGGCAAGAGATTGCCCTACAATCTCAAGGTCGACGTCGGATTGGGCCGCATGGGATTGTTGCCCGACCGTGGGGAGGAGGCCGCCCGCCTCGCCCTTTCCCTGGACGACGATATCGACCTATTGGGGATCGGCTCGCACCTCAGCCACCCGGCCGGTTCCGAGGCCCACAACCGCGAGGAGTTCGAGCGATTTCAGGGTTTCTGCGCCCCCTTCCTCGATGCCTTCCCCTCCCTGGACCGGCATCTCGCCGCGTCCCAGGCGGCGGTGCGATTCCGCGATATGCACCTGGATCGGGTCCGCATCGGGGGATTACTCTACGGGTTAAACCACATTCGACCCGCCCCCGTCTGCCTGAAGCCGGTAATGGAGTATCGTAGTGCACTGATCCAGGTCAAGACGCTGCCGGCCGGATGGTGGATCGGCTACAACCAGCAATATCGCGTGACCGAGCCCCTGCGGATCGGCGTTATCCCCCTGGGTTGGACGGACGGTCTCTCCAGTTATCACGTGGGCTCCGGACACCTCCTGGTGGACGGGAAGCCCTGCTCCATATTGGGCACCTGCACCGACTTCGCGATGTTGGATCTCTCCTCCGTTCCCGAGGCCCGGGCCGGGGATGAAGTGGTCCTGGTCGGTTGTCAGGGTGATGCGTACCTCGGGGCCATCGAACTGGGTCGCGCCGCGGGGATGAGCACCGGCCAGCTGCTGGGGAAGATCTCTCTTAGGGTACCGCGCCTTTTCTACCGCGGGGGAGCGTTCGTGGAGGAACTGTCGATAATTGGCGGGGGCGCATGAATTCCCGGCGGTAGATTCGCCCCGGTGGCCGCTTGGGCCGGGGGCCCTCCCTTGCGAGAAACTGCCCGGGATGGCCGCCCGTTCCCGATCGCTATCCCGGAGAAGAATCATTGTATGAAAGGATGGTGGATTGGTGAGACTCAAGGATAAGGTAGCCGTGATCACCGGGGGTGCATCCGGTATCGGCAAGTCCATCGCAGAAACCTTCGTGCGGGAGGGCGCTGCGGTAGTGATCGGTGATGTCCGGGAGGATCCCGCCGAGGGCGGCCCCCGGGTCACCGAAGAGATTCAATCGATGGGTGGCAGGGGCATCTTCCTGCGGACGGACGTGTCCCGCTGGGAGGATATCGACGCGCTGGTATCGACCGCCGTCGAGGAGTTCGGGGGGCTGGATGTGATGGTCAATAACGCGGCCACCGCGGTCGGTAAGCCCCTGCTGGAGACCACGGAAGAAGAGTGGGACCGCGTCATCGATGTGAACATGAAGGGCGTGTTCTTCGGCTGCAAACGGGCCATACAACAGATGCTGACCCAGGATGCCGTGGAGGGAGTCCGGGGCAGGATCGTTAACATATCCTCGCAGCACGGCATGATCTGCGCCCCCGGGAACTTCGCGTACGGGGTCGGAAAGAGCGGCGTGGTGTACATGACCCGGCAGATCGCCGTGGACTACGCGGAGCAGGGGATCGTGTGCAACGCCGTAGCGCCCGGTCGGATCCTGACGGGTAAGCCCCTGGATCCGGCGGATCCGCTGACCTATTCGAAGAGCCGTACGCCCATGCCCCGGCTCGGCGTACCACAGGATGTGGCCAGCGCCGCACTGTTCCTCGCCAGCGATGAAGCGACCTACATCACCGGCCACAATCTGATGGTCGATGGCGGATGGATGGCTGGCTGATACGGAAGGCAAGGTGGAGATTTGACGACTTACTTGGTGACGGGTACGAGCGGTTTCGTGGGAGGTAACGTGTTGCTGGAACTCCTCGGTGCGGGCTATCGGGTGGTAGCCTGCGACTACGCGGAACCCGTGGCGGCCTTGCGAGACGAGGCAGGGGAACTCGGCGACGTGGAGTGGGTTTCCATGGATG
>PWSR01000155.1 GCA_003563985.1 Clostridia bacterium
CAGGCGCCCGGCCTCCGTTCGCAAGCCGGCGGAACGCGAGGCGGGGGAGGCACTGTGCCGCGAGTGAATCCACAGGGTTCCCGCGCCGATCAGACCGACCAGTAGCGTTATCACCGCCGCCGCGAGGTGGTTTGAGAAGGCGAAGTAGCCCCCGGCCATGAGGGCCGGTAGAAGGATCCACAGCGGTGCCGAGGGGTAGGGCGTCGGTGTCGAGGCGGCATCTTCGGAGGCCAGATCCTCGACGCGGTGCAGGTGCTCGGCTGCGCCCTCCCGCATTTGCTGCAACTGCAGCATGTTCTCCAGGACCTGCAGTTGCTCGCGCGGGTCGTCGGAAGGGGATTGGATTTCGGCCTCTGCGGCGGCGAATTCGCCCCGGGTTCTGACCAGTTCGGAGCGCCTCGCGAGTAAACCGCGATGGTGCTCCTCGGTTTCCTCGGTTTCCTCGCACATCCGGCGGACCCGCTGGCGGAGTTCGATGGAGGGGGTGAGTGACTCGGTCAGCCGGGCCGTCCATCGGTCGCCCAGCTCGCCGAGGATTGCGGCCATTTCCTCCGCCGTGGCGCGGATATCGTGGGCGATGCGTTCCCGTCGGGAGACGGTGTCCACGATGCCGGGGGCCTGCTCGTTGAGTTCTTCGATCAGCGGGCCGTTTTGCAGTAGCATCGCATCGGATTCGCCGGGCTCCAGGGACTCGGTCTGCCGCTCCAGCTCGCTCCATTCTTCAGACAATGCCGCCTCGTCTTCTGCCAGGCGGGAGAGGGTCGTTTCGATCGTCCCGAGTCGCTCTTCCCCTCCCTCGGGAAAATCCTGGGGTACGTCCAGGTCGGCCAGGGTGAACTCGATTTCCTCCAGCCGCTCACGCAGCGGGGCCGCGGCCCGGAGGGCCTCCGCGGAACGGAACCCGGCGGTGGCCCGGGCGACTTGCTCTTGCAGTTGCGCCGCGCGACGTCGCTCGGCGGCCAGTTCATCCTGCTTGGCGGCGTGGCGGGCGACCGTGGATTGGTCCGGTCGCTCCGCCATCAGTGTTTCCAACTCGCGCAACGTATCCCCGATGGTGGAGGATGCCCGGGGTCGATGGAGAATGCTCTGCCGGCGCGCGAGATCCCCCGCAATTCGGTCCAGGGTGCGGGAATCGAGTCCGGCCGCGGTGGAATAGAGGAGGGAAGCGATCCGATCGGCCTCCAGGGAGCGGACGTCCTCCAGTTCCGAAAGCCCGAAGGACAGCAGGGATCGGAAGGTGGCCTGTGTCAGGCCGCCCCAGAGGCCTTCCAGGGCATCCTGCGCTTCATCGGGCGGTATCGGTACCCCGTCGCGATAGAGGACGAGATGGCCCGAAACCCTGCCTCCGGCATCGTGCCATCGCTCGGCTCGATAGTGGGAGTCTCCGGCCCGGAACTCGATGGAGCCACCCCGCCGGCCCGGCGTCAGGGATGGATACTGGTTGAGGTTGCTCCTGCCGTCGGGAAATCCGTACAGGAGGGCGGGAAGAAAGGCCGCCAGGGTACTCTTGCCGGCCTCGTTGGTCCCGGACACCACGGTCAACCCGGGTCCCAGGTCGAGATCCAGGTTGCCCAGGGTGCCGAAACTACCCACGCGAATCCGCTCGAGTCTCAAAGCCAGCCCTCCTCGGCTATCAATCGTTGCAACAAGTCTTCGGATCGATCCAACAAGTCCGCGAGATCCTCCGGGGTGGTTCGACCCAGCCATCGGCCGATCTTCGGTTCCGACCGAAGCAATTCTTCGACCGAGTCCCGCAGATCCGCGGCCACGCCATCGGGATCATCGTTGGCCAGGGCGCGTTCGACATCGAGGCGGCTCCGGTGGACGTCGCCCACCACGTCGGCGCGTTCGGCCAAGTTTTCCAGGTTCAGGAGGGGGCGCGCCCCCCACCGCACCGAATCCACCCAGCACCGGGGAGCGTCCGGTAGGATGTCGCGAATGGTGTGAAGCAAGTCTTCTTTTTCATCGGCATTGCCGAAGCGACCGGACAGCGGGGTTCGGCCCTCGAAGGTCAAGCGGACTACCAACGGCCGTCCGCCAGAAGCGGTCAATACATCGTCCAGCGCAGCCGAAGTGCGCTCCAAGAGGATATCTTCCGATGAGGTGTCGGGGTCCAGGGAGACGACTACCTCCTCCCAGCGGATGGAATCCAGGGGGCGGAAGGAGGGGAGTACTCTACCATCCTCCACGCGAACCAGGTAGCATCCGCGTGCGCCCGATTCGCCGAAATGCCGGCCCTGGGTGGTTCCCGAGTAGATGATGGTGGGATTCTCCTCGTTCAGTACGGATCGGTGGTGGGCGTGCCCCAGGGCCCAGTAGTCCTCTCCGGAGGATCGGAGGTCCCCGAGGCGCGACGGAGCGTATCGGTCTCCAACGGATCCGTCCACGTCGGTGTGCAGTAACCCGATGCGAAAGGTTCCGAGGTGGGGGGACTTGCGGCCGAAGCCGGGCAGGGGGTCCTCGGCAAACCGCGTGGTGGGATGGCTCAACCCCCGGATTTCAACGTTTGTCCCGTCGATCTCCAGTTTGCATACTTCAACTCGGTCGGAGAAGAAGTGCACGGAACGCGGATGATCGATGTCCGCCCAACTTCCCTCGAGGGGATCGTGATTACCCGCGACTCGGAATGTACGGATACCGGCCTCGTCCAGGCGCGAGAAGAAAGTTCGCAACTGTACCTGGGCTCGGAGCGACGGCGAATCGAGATCGAATACATCACCCGCGAGCAATAGGAAGTCCACCGCTTCGCCGATGCACAGGTCCGCCAGGCGCTCAAGGGCGGACAGGCTGGAGTTGACGGCGAGATCTGACAGGTCCTCGGGAAGGCGACGGCGCAGTCCCTTGAAGGGGCTGTCCAGGTGCAGGTCTGATGCGTGTACAAAGGTAAAGTTCAAGGGCCAAATCCTTTCGACTGTCTCATTCGTACAAAAGTTCTACTCCCGGGGAGCCGGTCCCTGCTCGGATTCCGTTGCGACCGGTGCAGGGATGTGAGCCACTCTGGAGAACATTATACTGTTGGACACGGTTCCGCCCGCAATCTCGGGCGGTGGGAAGTGAGTCCGAGCGATCCATGCCCACGCCTCTCGCACCAGATCAAGTTGAGTCCGCCCTCCTCGTCACGGTGATGACGGAAGATCTGATCCGCACCTACGGAGACCCCCAACTGAATGCGCGTCGCGAGGAATTGCAGCGATTGCTGGAGACTGCAGGGGGTACCGCGGTGGGTGAAGTGATGCAGCCCCGTCGGCGTCCGGATCGGGCCACTTTCGTCGGTAAGGGTAAAGTCGAGGAGATCTCCGAGGCTTTGGCGGCGAGTGGGGCGGAGATGGTCGTCGTAAACCACGAGTTATCCCCGAGTCAGCAGCGCAACCTGGAGGACATCCTCGAGGTGCGCGTCGTGGACCGGACGCGACTCATCCTGGATATCTTCGCTCAGCGTGCGCGTAGTCGCGAAGGCAAGCTGCAGGTGGAACTGGCTCAACTGTCCTATCTCCTTCCCAGGTTGACCGGCAGGGGGGAGCAACTCTCGCGTCTCGCCGGCGGGATCGGAACCCGGGGGCCGGGGGAGACGAAGCTGGAAACGGATCGTCGGCGGGTACGCCGTCGGATGACGGATCTGCGGGAGGATATCGAAGAGGTCAGGGCGCATCGGCGGCTGTTGCGGGAAAAGCGCCGCCGGGATGGGGTTCCGGTTTTCGCGCTGGTGGGCTACACCAACGCGGGGAAATCCACCCTCCTCAACCACCTCACGGATTCGGACCAGCAGGCCGAGGACAAGCTGTTCGCGACCCTCGACCCCGCGGTTCGCCGAACGCAACTGCCCTCGGGGCTCGCCGCGTACCTGGTCGACACGGTCGGTTTCGTCCGGGATTTGCCCTCGCAATTGCGATCGGCCTTCCGGGCCACGCTGGAGGAAGTCCTGGAGGCGGACTACCTCATTCATGTCGTCGATGTATCGCACCACGAGTGGCTGGAGCAGATCTCGGCGGTGGAGGAGGTTTTGTTGAGCATGGGGCTGACCCTCGATGATGCCATCACTGTGCTCAACAAGGTGGATCGGTTAGATGGCTCCCCTCCGCACGCCGAGGTGCGGGAGCTGCCCAATCCGGTGCAGGTGTCGGCCGTGACCGGGGACGGAATCCCCGGGTTACGGCAGGTAATGGACCGGATCGTCCGGGAGAGCCGCGTTCGCCACGAGTTCGATGTCCCTTACTCGCGGATGGATGTACTGGACGAAATTCACCGCTACGGGGAAATCCACGCAGAAGAGTATCGTGAAGACGGCGTGCGCCTGGACGTTACCCTGCCGAAGAGTACTGCGGAGAGAACCAGGAGCAGACTCGATTCCCAATAACGGGGATCCGGGGTCGCACATCTCCGCCAGCCGGGTTCCGAAATTGATATCGAAGAGGGGTACAAAGATGAACGATGATGTAAAGACGCGTTTGATAGACAAGTGTCAGGAACTCTCCGTCGCCTTCGTGAAATTGCAATTCACCGACATAATGGGAGCGACGAAGAACGTTACGATCCCCGTAGAGCAATTGCCCAAGGCCCTGGATGGCGACATCGCCTTTGACGGAGGGTCCATCGAGGGATTCGTGAGAATTCAAGAGTCGGATATGCTCTTGAACCCCGACCCCGACACTTTCGTCGTTTTCCCGTGGCTCACGAACGGCATGAAGACCGCGCGCCTGATGTGTGATATCACCTGGCCCGATGGTAGCCCCTTCGACGGTTGTCCCCGCACGATTTTGAAGCGCGTCCTGGCGCGTGCGCAGGAAATGGGTTACACGCCCAACGCGGGCCCCGAACCCGAGTTTTTCCTTTTCAAACGAGACGCCGACGGACGCCCCACCATCGAAGGACATGATCACGCCGGGTACTTCGACCTGCCCCCCTTGGATCGGGGCGAAGCAGCCCGGGAGGATATGGTCCGGAAGCTCTCGGACATGGGATTCGAAGTGGAAGCCGCCCACCACGAGGTCGCCCCTGCCCAGCACGAGATCGACTTCAAGTACGCGGATGCCGTCACCACCGCGGACCGAATTGCCACCTTCCGGTTCGTCGTGCGCACAGTGGCGTTGCAGCACAACCTGCACGCAACGTTCATGCCCAAGCCGAAGTTCGGCATTCCCGGTTCCGGCATGCACGTGCACATCTCCCTGTTCGGATCCGAGGGTAACGCATTCTTCGATGAATCGGAGCCGGATTCCCTGAGCCGCATCTCCTATCACTTCATGGCGGGCGTCCTGCGGCGGTCCAGTGAGTTCACCGCGATCACCAATCCCCTGGTCAATTCCTACAAGCGACTGGTACCGGGCTTCGAGGCCCCGGTGTATATTGCCTGGTCCAAGGGCAATCGCAGCCCGCTCATTCGCATACCGGCCCGCCGGGGTGTGGGTACGCGCCTTGAAGTTCGCAGCCCGGACCCGGCCTGTAATCCCTACCTGGCCTTGGCGCTCATCATCGCCGCCGGGCTCGAGGGCATCGAGGAAGAACTGCAACCGCCGGATCCCGTGGACGACAACATCTATGAAATGGGGTTAGAGGAGAGGATAGAACGAAACATCGGGTCGCTTCCCGGAACCCTGGAGGTCGCTCTAGATGAAATGGCGCGCAGTGAATTCGTAAGGGAGGTCCTGGGATCTCACGTGACCGATCGTTTCCTCGCCGCCAAGGGGATGGAGTGGGATGATTATCGCACCAAGGTCCACGAGTGGGAGTTGAACCGATACCTGGGGGCGTACTGATCGTATCGAGTCAAGCCCCTCAGAACATCCGCAATAGCCCGATGACTTGACCTAAGATGGTCACGTCCCTGGTGATGATGGGTTTCATTGAGCGGTTCTCCGGCTGGAGGCGCACGGCATCTTTCTCCCGGTAGAACCGCTTAACCGTTGCATCTTCATCGCCGATCAGGGCTACCACGATGTCCCCGTCGCGCGCATGATCTTGGCGTCGCACCACAACGGTGTCACCGTGGTGGATGCCCGCATCGATCATGCTGGAGCCATCGATCTTGAGGAGAAAGATGTCATCTCCATTGCTGCGAATCAGCGAGCGGGGGAGGGGTAAGTACTCTTCAATGTTCTCCACGGCGAGCACCGGAGAGCCGGCGGTCACGCGACCAACTAGAGGTGCGGGTATCACGTCGTCGAAGGATAGAGGGCTGAGGCCGGTTCCATCCAAGACGATCTCGATGGCGCGGCCCTTGGCGGGATCCCGCCGAATATAGCCTTTGTCTTCAAGGCTCGAAAGGTGACTGTGGACAGTCGAGGGGGATTTCAGTCCCACCCCTTCGCAGATCTCCCGAACCGAAGGCGGGTACCCGGTGGCGGGCGTGCTATCGATTATGAACGTCAGTACATCTCGCTGTCGTCGTGTGAGTTCTGACGCCAATTACCTTCACCCACCTCTCCCGTGCTGTGTGAAGTATAGCACAGCCTCGGCCGAATGGAAACAGACGTTCGATTCGGGTCATGGTCCTTTGGGTATCAGTAACTCCTGGCCCGGTCGGATGACGTATCCCTGTAGGTCGTTTAGCGTGGCGATCTCGTAGGCCACCCTGCGTGGATCCTCTCCGGGCCCGCCGTGCCGGACGGCCAGATCCCAAACCGTATCCCCGGGAACGACGACGATCCTCGCCACTCCATCCGCGTCCCGCCCGCTCGCCTGGGACGGGGTCGGTAACGTGACCATTAGGGATAGCGTAAGCCCGAGGGCGATGCAGATTGTGATGTATACGCTCAACGCTTTCAATGCGGCCCCCTCCTCGAACATGTGTTCTACTCGCATTGTAATGGGAACAAGTGTTCTGGTCAAGCGCAGGAATGGAGCAATTTTGCCGAGGCATCGCCCGAACGAAGAACGAATTGAGGAACCGTGAATGCACTGGGAGTCCGCACGGTTCGCGGGTATAATACAAGGCAGGTTTACGGTGATTGTTCATTGGGCCCGGTTGGAGGGCGAACATTGGAGGAGGAACGCATTCCCCGCAGACGGGAACGCGGCAAAGGCTGGTCTATTCATCCCGTCGCCTTGCTGGCCATGGTGCTGGGTTGGGTCGTTCTCATTGCCATCGTATCGTACATGGGCTTTCTTTGGTGGATGATTCGGCCAGAGCACGTACTGGACGGCATGGAAGACAGCCGATTCGTATTGGAAAACCGGACCCTCGAGGATTATGAACCGGCCTACAATGATCGGGGCGATCTTCTAGTCCCCGTTTCCCTCCTCACCGACGAGTTGGATTTCACCATCCTGGCGGAGTTCAGTGACGATGGAGATACCGTAGATCTTATATGGACGGCGCCGATGCACGTCCTGGAGGTTCGGACGGGTGAAGTCGTCGCCCGCCTCAATGATGCTCCCCTGGACCTCTTGACTCCTGCCGTCGTAATCGCGGGCGAACCGTACATGCCCGCCGCTTTCATCCAGTCCGCGACGGACATCCAATTCGATGACTATGATGACACATCTCGGGTCGTCATCCGTCGCCCGGGGGACCCGATTCTCACCGGTAGCACCAGCGAATCAACCCATCCGCGGGGGAGTTATATCGATACGCTATCGAGGCGGTTTCGCAGCATACTCGGTGCAGAGGATGCTATAGGGCTCAGAAAAGCACCGGAATTCTCGAGCAATGTGCTCCTATACGTCCCGATCGGTGCGGACGTGGAAATCCTCGGGGAAGAGGCCGGATGGTATCGAGTACGCTTTCGCGGTCTAGGTGGCTATGCTCCCAAGAATAACGTCTCTCTCGGGGCCGTGGAAGTCCTCCGGGCTCCAAAGGAGTCAACCATTCTGCCCGGTCCCGTAAACTGGGCCGACTGGCGCCCCGGTCGCCCCTTTGAGGGGGAGAGGATCACCCTGGTTTGGGAACACGTGAGGGGACAAGGTCCGGATCCGCACGAGATCGGTGACTTGCCCGGGGTCAACGTAGTTTCACCTACCTGGTTCTCGCTTGCGGATAACGAAGGGAGATTCCGCAGTCGAGCCGATCGAGAGTACGTCGATTGGGCCCACGAACAAGGGTTCCTTGTTTGGGGCCTGGTCACGAACTCCTTCGATCCAGATCTCACGCATGAAGTCCTGGCGAAGAGGGAAACCCGTGCCGAGATGGTTCGTCAACTCATCGCCTACAGCACGATGTATGAATTAGATGGGATCAATATTGACTTCGAGAATGTCTACTACGAAGATCGGGACCGATTGACCCAATTCGTTCGAGAACTGGCGCCGGCTGCCCACGCCCAAGGATTGACCCTGTCCATCGATGTGACCACGATATCGACCAGTCGAACCTGGTCCATGTGTTACGATCGTCCCGCCCTGGCGGAGATCGTGGATTATATGATGTTGATGACATACGACGAGCACTGGGCATCCTCCCCGGTGGCCGGTTCCGTTGCGAGCCTGCCCTGGGTCGAAAGGGGCCTTCGCCGAGTACTGGATGAGGTGCCGGCCGATAAACTGCTCCTGGGAATCCCCTTCTACACCCGCATTTGGGAAGAGTGGAGCGAGGGCGGAGAAGATCGAATCAGCAGTCGTGCGGTGGGGATGAACACGCAAAGGGAAATCCTGGAAGAGTATAGCGATGACGTGGTTTGGGATGAAGGTGCCGGTCAGCACTACTTGGAGTACGAGTCGGACGGGCGTACGTATCGGATATGGATCGAGGACGAGATCTCTCTGAGGGCCCGGCTGTCCCTGGTTCACAAATATGATCTGGCCGGCGTGGCTGCCTGGCGGCGAGGCCTTGAGGTGCCGGAGTTTTGGCCGATCATCGAACGCGCCATGCAAACCTGGCCCTAAACGAATCGAAGATGCCGGCGATCTCCTGCGGTCCAATTTGCGAACTTGACTTCCACGAGAATAGTAGATTGGCTTCCGATGCGGGCGTGCATGTTTAGATGGATGCAATTTGGGTATCAATCAGAAGCGCGCCAATAGGTGCGCTTTTTCTTAACGAGGAGGATTCAATTGCTCAAATATCTTAGAGATGATATCAATGCTGCCATGACGCGAGATCCCGCGGCCAAGAGCCGCCTTCAGGTGGTGCTATTTTATCCGGGTTTCCATGCCCTCCTATTTCATCGGGTCGCCCACGCCTTGCACCGTCGCGGGTGGTTCTGGTTGCCACAACTCTTTGCATGGTTCGGCCGCCTCGTCTCCGGAGTCGAGATTCACCCCGGTGCAACTATCGGCAAGGGGATGTTTATCGATCACGGTATGGGTTCGGTGGTGGGTGCAACCGCAATCATTGGGGATAACGTCACTATGTACCACGGCGTGACTCTCGGTGGACGAGGGTTCGATCGACTCGGCAGGAGGCACCCGGCGATAGGGGACGGCGCCTTACTGGGGGCCGCGTGCATCATTCTGGGCCCGATTTCCATCGGTGACGGTGCCAAGATCGGTGCCGGTGCCGTCGTGCTGGAATCGGTGCCACCCGGTGAGACGGCCGTCGGCGCTCCGGCGCGATTGGTGCCGGTCAAGACCCCTGAGGTCGCCAGATCGGGCGGCGGTCGATGTATCTCTATGGAGGACGTATGAGGAGGCGTTGAAACGATGATCTATGATGACGTCATTCAACTGGTGGGTCGAACTCCCATCGTGCGACTCGATGTATTATGCGAACGAGATGATGCGATTCTCTTGGCCAAGATGGAAATGGCGAACCCCGGAGGAAGCGTGAAGGATCGGGCGGCCCTGGGTATGATCCGAGAGGCCGAGGCGCGGGGGATCTTGGCTCGCGGATCCACGTTGGTGGAGCCCACCAGCGGCAACACGGGAATCTCCCTGGCCATGATTGCGGCACGGCGAGGTTACCGGATGATTTTGACAATGCCGGAGAGTATGTCCTTGGAACGACGCGCTTTGCTGCGCCATTTCGGTGCCGAATTGATCCTCACGCCCGCAGCGACGGGTATGCGAGGCGCCATTGAACGCGCTGAGGCCATGGTGAAAGAAAAGGGATACGTAATGCCCTCGCAATTCACCAACCCCGCGAATCCCGACTATCACCGGAGGACTACCGCGCAAGAGATCCTGGCGGACCTGAATCGCCCCCTGGATGCCTTCGTTTGCGGTGTCGGTACCGGAGGCACCATAACTGGCGTCGGATCCGTATTGAAGCAACACTTCCCCGAAGTCCAGGTCATCGCGGTTGAACCCGAAGACTCGCCCGTGCTATCGGGTGGTTCCCCAGGTCCCCACGGCATCCAGGGCATGGGAGCGGGATTTAAACCCGATATTCTCGATGAATCCGTAATCGACCGAGTTCTGACAGTTTCCTTTGATGACGCGGTCGGGGCGTCTCGGGCACTGGCCCGAGAAGAGGGGATCCTTGCAGGAATCTCGGCCGGTGCTGCGGTGTCTGCCACCCTTTCGTTGATCCCGGAGGTAATCGAGGCTGGCGCGCGTGATTATACTGCCTCTCCGTTCCAAGTCCTGACGGTGCTTCCGGACACAGGGGAGAGGTATATGAGCGTGATCGGCGAATCCGGAGAATTCACTTCTTGACCTTCGCTATTGGTGAACTTTCAGGTGCCATCTTTCCAGTTCTGGAGAGGTGGCATTTTGCGTGATGCATTGAGTGAGATCTGCCAAAGTAGTATGAATGAAGGACTCATTCATTGATAATGTTCTCCCCTATTCATACTTATCAACGGATTTAAGGCGACGAGATGTTCTTGATAGCACCCCCGACTCAAACGATAGATGAAACCGCTGCAGTGTGTCGGAAGGGGTCGCTCCGGCGGCGGGTATAGGCGGTCACTGCAGGATACTGCGGGGACTACAGGTGATGCTTAAACTCGAACGCGCGCTCAAAGGGCTTAGTCCCTCGTACCCCAGACCGTGAAGATCGCCCAGGCGGCACTCAACGCTGCCGCCGCCGTGAAAGCTGCCCCCAGTGAATGGAGGCGGCTTACGTAGCCCAGCAGGAAGGGGGACGAGCTCATACCGATGTATTTCATGGTGTTGAACAGGGCGACCACCGATCCGGCAAGCTCCGCCGGAGGGGCAGCAGTCGCTTCGTGGTAAACGGCGGGCTGGATGACGCCCATTCCGACACCGAAGACGAGGAGACTAATCGCCACTCCGGCCGGCGATCCCCAAAGGGGTACGCTCCCGAGGGCGAGGCTAATTAAAATGAATCCCGCGGTCAGTTTTTGTTTCCACGTCAGAAACCCATCGATCCAACTGGCCTTACTGGCCACCACGACGGCGAGGCTTGCTTGAACGGTCAATCCCAGGCCAGCCACGAAAGTATTCAGCGCGTGTTGCCTCACCAGGTAGAGCGCCAGGAAAGCCACCAGCGTATACAGGAGGAAATAGAGGAGAAACGAGTGCGCGAAGGTCTCTTGCACTCGCTTGATGGCCAGGGCGCGCCGCAGTTTATCCAGGTATGCGCCTACTTCCTTTTGCAAAGACTGGGGGAGATCCAGGTTCGGCCTCGTCTCCGGGATGAACAGGAAGAAAGCCGCTGCTAGTATGCCGGAGAAACCATATACGAAGAAGGGATATCGCCAATCGAGTCCCGCGAGGGCACCGCCCAACAAGGGGATGAGTGCTGCGCTTCCGGAGATCGTGCCGCTGAGTATACCCATCAAGTGCAGCCGGAGACGCCTTTCTTTGTA
>PWSR01000009.1 GCA_003563985.1 Clostridia bacterium
CACCTGCGGGATCGTTATTAGTGGAAGTTCAAATCACGGCTGAGTGCTCGAACCCCCTCGAGCCTTCTGCATAGGGAGGGCCCCGCACAGACGCGGGGCCCTCCTCTGCGTATATCCCGTTGCTACCGACACCCCGAGGGATCTCTCATCCCCCGGCGATGATGGGAACCAGGGACACCTGATTGCCCTCCGCCAAGACGAAGTCGGCATCCACCCGGCCCTCGTCCACGGTGGCGAAGGCCACCTCCACCTCCGGCACCCCCAGGTGGGTGATCAGATCAGAAACGGTGCTTCCCTCGGGGACCTCAACCTCCTGGAGGCGCTCCCGCGTCGGCGTATACCAGCTCAGATGTCCGTTCAGGGCCACGTTCACCCGCACTTAGCGTTCCCCCTCGACGGCCGCGAAGGCATCGCCCAGTACCTCCAGGGCGCGATCCACGTCCCCCGCGTCGCAGATCATCGGCGGCGAGATCCGCAGCACGTTGCCGTACAATCCACCCCGCCCGATGAGGAGGCCACCGCGGCGCGTCTCCTCGAAGATCCGCTCCACCAGGTCCGGTGCGGGCTCTTTATCCTCTCGCACCACCTCGACGCCCTGCATCAGGCCCATGCCGCGGACCTCTCCGATGGAGGCGTACCGCTCCCCGAGGGCCTCCAGGCCCTCCCGCAGCCGCGCTCCCATCCGCGCCGAGTTCCCCGGCAGGTCGTCCCGCTCCATCACGTCCAGGGTGGCCAGCGCCGCCGCGCTGCTCACCGGGTTGCCTCCAAAGGTGGAGATGGTGCTCCCCGACCAGGCCGCGGCGATCTCCTCGGTGGCCAGGGTGGCTCCCATGGGCGCCCCGTTGGCGATGCCCTTGGCGCAGGTGATCACGTCGGGTTCCACGCCCCAGTGCTCGATGCCGAACCAACGATCCCCCGTGCGCCCGAATCCCGTCTGCACCTCGTCGCAGATGAAGACGCCACCGTAGCGTCGGATGATCTCCGTGGCCACCTGGAAATACTCCGGGGGCGGGGTGATGAATCCGCCCACGCCCTGGATGGGCTCGGCGATGAAGGCCGCCACGGCCCCGGAGGTCGTGGTCTGGATCAATTCCTCGATATCCCGGGCGCACTGGATGTCACAGGAGGGATACTCCAGCCCGAAGGCGCAGCGATAGCAGTAGGGGCTGGCCGCGTGCTTGATCCCGGCGACGTGCGTCCCGCCGATGCGCCAGCTGCGATGGGCCGTCATGGACATGGCCAGCATGGACCGTCCGCTGTAGCCGTGACGTAGGGCCACCACTTCCTGGCGGCCGGTGAACATCTGCGCGACCAACACCGCCGTCTCGTCGGCCTCGGTTCCGCTGTTGGTGAAGAACGCCCGCCGGATATTCCCCGGGGCCAGGGCCGTCAGCCGGGCCGCCAGTTCCGCCTGGGGACGGGACGCGTACAGCGTGGAGGTATGTCCCAGGGTCTCCAGCTGCCGCGCCATCCGGGAGGTCACCTCGGGGTTGCAGTGTCCCACGCTCACGGTGAGGATGCCGCCGAAGAAATCCAGGTACTCGCTCCCGTCGACATCCCACACCCGCATCCCCTCGCCCCGCTCCAGGACCAGGGGTTCCTCGTAGTATGTGGTTACCGCCCCGAAGATGTGCTCTCGTTGGTTCTGTAGAATCTCGTTCCGATTCACGCCTCTTCGACCTCCAATAGGCCCTCCAGCCCCAGCCGGGCCAGGGTCTTCTCCTCGGGCAGGCCCTCTTCGGTCCAGCCCCGGACCTCGTAGTATTCGTTCAGCATCTTACCCAGGTGCGGCAGTACGCCCTTGGCGCCCCCGGTGGGACGGGGATGGCTCAACAGGCGCGGCGACAGGGTGTCGTCCTTGCGGCTGACCCCCAGCCGGTTGTTGACCAGGCGCTTGAGGTTGAAAACCCGCTCCCCCGCCCCCATCAGGTCGTCGGGCCCGTACTTCCACCCCGTCACGGCCTCGACCCAGGCCGCCACTTCCCGGGGACCGACGTGGCCCCGCATCATGAACTTGCAAAGGCCCAGGGCATTCAGGGTGCCCAGGTAATCCTGCATCCGTTGGGCCAGGACGGCCTTGTCATCGCTGGACGCCCGATCCCACTCATCATCTAGGCCCAGTTTGCTCCCGGGGAAGGCCCCGCCCTCGACGTAGTAGGTGAGACCCTCCAGGTGGCATCCGCCCCGGGCGCCTGTGGCGTAGGATACCGCCATGCTGGTGAAGGCCCGGGGATCGTGATAGGCCACCTCCAGGCCCTTGGTGTGCACCGCGTACTCCGCGGCCAGGGGGCCGATGGCCTCGGCGGCCGCGCGGGTACCCAGGGACAGGATCTCCCCGAGACCGCGGCGGTGGGCGATGTCCTCGATGAGGCCGATCAGCGCCTCCGGGGATCCCCAGGGCAGGTCCTCCTCCACCAATCCCTTCTCCGAGCACTCCATGGCGAAGGCCACGGCGGAACCGGTGGATATGGTGTCCAATCCCAGGCGGTTGGCTAAATCGTTGGCCTGGATGAGGACCTCCAGGTCATCGTTGAGCACCATGGAACCGAAGGACGCGCAGGTTTCGTACTCGGGCCCGTGGGACACGGTGCCGGCGAACTCCCCGCGGCTGACGCGCAGTTCCTTGCCGCAGCGGATAGGACAGGCGAAGCAGGCATAGTGTTCCTCCAGGGCCTCGGCGACCATGCGCTGTCCGCTGATGGCCTCCGCGCCCTCCTCCCAGTTCCCCTGGTACCAATTTCGGATGGGAAGGTCGCCGGAGAACTCTACCGCCTGCATGGAACCCGGGGTACCGAAGGCCCCCAGGGCCTCCGCCTTCTCCCGGATCCCCGGGATGAGTTCCCGGTTGTGGGCGGACAGGGCCTCGGCGTCGGCCACGGCCGGCCGGTTAGCGCCCCGCACCACCACGGCCTTGAGATTCTTGGATCCCATGACCGCGCCCATGCCCGTGCGCCCGGCGGCCCGGGCCTCGTTGCCCCCGACCATGATGGAGGCATAGCGGACCCCGTTTTCCCCCGCGGGACCGATGCAGGCGACCTCTACGTCGTCGCCCAGTTTCTCCTTCAATTGCGCCACGGTCTCGAAGGTGTCCGCACCCCAGAGATCCCCGGCAGAGCGCAGGCTCAGCTCGTCCCCGTCCAGGTAGAGGTACACGGGTTCCTCGGCCCGCCCGGTGATCACCATGCCGGCGTAGCCGGTCCAGGCCAGGGCCTTGGGCCAGTAGCCGCCCACGGTGGATTCCGTCCACAGTCCGCTCAAGGGCGAGCGGGCCACCATGGACCCCTTGCACGCCGTGGGTACGGCGGTTCCGGTCAGGAGCCCCGCTATCATGTACAGGGGGTTGTCCCCTCCCAGGGGATCCACATCCAGGTCCCCGTCGGCGATCAATCGAAAGGCCAGTCCACTCCCCCCGAGGCAATCCCGGACGTATTCCTCGGGCGGCGAAAACTCCCCGACCTCGCCTTCATCCAAGTCCACCCGCAACAATCGCAACTCCATGTCCCTCACCCCTTCTAAATTCCAAGGCTCCGGGTGCCCGGGGGCGCGCCGGAACCAATTCCGCTCGATACTATTGGCTTTCGTCAGGACGGGGCACGATCCTGCCCATCCCCGGCGGGTGGTGGAACTCGAAGGGGTTCGAATCGTCTGGGGTAGAGGGGGTGGCATCGACGATGAGACGCGGCAGATGGCTCGTTTACATCCTGGTTGGATTGCTCGCGGTGGTGGGGTACGGCTACACCCGGATGAACCGGCGTGCCCCCATGGGGGACTACCTGTTCCGCCCCGCGGAGTTGTCGGCGGAGATCCTAACCGATGGGGACCCCATCCTCGCATCCCCCTGCGGGATCCTGGCGATCCGGTTGGACACCATCACCCTGACGGGCAGCGAATTGCTGGTCCGGGGTCGTCCGATACGAGATCGCTTCGCCGATTATCGCCTCGAGGGCGTGGTCCTCTCCCTGCGGGACGAGGAACGGGTGCGCCCCCTGGATCCGCCGCCCCTTCGCGCCCGCGCGATCCCGGCGGAGGATGCGGATCCCCACCTCCAGTGGCACTTTCCCCACGCCGAGACCGGGTTGGAGATGGGGGACGAGTTCCACCTGGCGCTTGACTCCTTCCAGATCGCGAGGGAGGTGGATCGGGAATTGCGCCTTTCCCTGGACTCCCTCCTGGAGGGGACAACAGAGATCCCGGCCGGGGAGGATGGGTACTTGGAATCACGGGGCGCGCGCCTCGAAGACGCGACCCTGGAGTTGGACTGGCTGCACCATCCCACCGGACGAGTGGCCGAGGCGGTGTCCTGCGGCCTCCTCTTTCGCATCGACCTCATCGGGTACCGCGATGACGCCGGACGCCCCCTGGGGGGATCCGGAACCGGGGGCGCATCCCCCGGGTTCCCCTGGACCTCGACGCAGCGATTGGTTCCCGTGGCCGAGGGCGTCGAGTACCTGGAGATCTTCCTGGTGAAGACGGAACTCTCCTGGGAAGGGGACGATCCCGGGCCGGAGGCGACGGCCTCCCTCACCCTACCCCTGCGCATCATCCGCGAACCCCGGGGCGCAGGAGTGGGCGCAAACGCGCCGAAGTTTGCAACCACTCAATTACCCGGAGGAGGACCCCATCGTGTCCAGCAAGCAGCTGTGGAATCCCGAAACCCTACGAGGTTACCCCGAACCCGACTACACCTCCCAATACCCCGTTCCCGGGGGACCGGATCGCCTACCCGTGGAGTGGCACCGCGAGCGCGTGCGCGCCCTGCAGGAGAGGATGCGAAGCGAGGACATCGGGGGCATCGTGATCAACGACGGCCCCAACGTCATCTACTTCAGCGGACTCTTCGTGAGCGTCACCGAGCGTCCCTTCTACCTCTACATACCCACCGAGGGCGAGCCGACTTTCTTCTCCCCGTACCTGGACGTGGACCTGCTGAGGACCTGGTGGGTCGATGACTACGAGACCTACTTCGACTACCCGGAGGCCGAGGGCACCCTGGAGGATCCCGGGGACACCGTGGACCTATTGGCCTGGATGGCCCGGGGCCTGGCCGAGCGGGGCATGACCTCCGGACGCCTGGCCTTCGACAAACCCCTGGGGCGGGACCAGATCCGGCGGATCGGGGAGGTGTTGCCCGGGGTGGAGCTGGTAGACGCGCCGGAGATCCCCCTGTCCTTTCGCATGGTCAAAACCCCCGAGGAACTGGATCTCGTCCGACAGGCCGCCGGCTTCGGGGACCTGATCATGGAGTACGCCGTGTGGCTCATCCGCGAGCACGGTCCGGGCCTATGGGATCACGACGCGGGGCGGATGATCCGGGCCTACGGCGAAGACCTCATCTTCTCCCGGGTCGCCGTGGACGGAACACCCCACGTGGGATCGGGCAGCGGCCTCCGCTTCTGCAGCGCCCGGGCGGGGCGGGTCAACGCCTACCCTCATCCCAACCAGCCCTACCGCAAGAAACTGGAACCCGGGGACGCCGTGCAGGTGGCCCTGGTCCCCTCCATCGGCGGGCACACGGCGGAGTACTACCGGGCCCTGCACATCGGTCCCATGAGTGACCACGCGCGGCGCCTCTGGGAGGCCCACACGGAGGTCACGCACCTGCAGGCCGAGCTGAGCGTGCCCGGGGTGACCTGCGGGGAGGTGGCGCGGAAGTGCCTGCTGCGCTATCGGGAGCTGGGCGTAGAGCAATACGCGTACCACCGTCCCGCGCACGGGCAGGGCATGGAAGGCCACCAGGCCCCCTACATTTCCCCCGGGGATACCACCGTGCTGCAGCCGGGGATGTGCTTCAGCAACGAGCCGGGGCTCTACGACGCCGAAAACGGCGTGGGATACAACCACGGCAACGTGGTCATCGTGGGGACGGAGGGCGCCGAGGTGCCCAACGCCTACCCCATGACCCCGGAGAGCTGTTTTATCAACTGGTGACGGGGATGACGCGAAGTGGGGGGCAATCGGGGAGGGGCCGGCGACGGCCCCTCCCCTCCGACTTTCGGGATTACTTCTCCCGGGTAATCCAGGCGCCGATGAGGTCCCGGAGGCCGAGCAAGTCGCCCGCGTTCACCGTCTCGAAGGGACTGTGGGTGTAGCGGGTTGGGAAGGCCAGCAGGGCCGCGGGGAGACCGTGGCGAATCCACGCCGCCCCGTCGCTGCCGTACTGCAGGAACACGGCGGGTTGCGTGGGAACACCGATCTTCTGCCCCACGGCGGCCAGCTCCCCCAGGATCTCCCGACTGTAGTGAACCGACGCATCCTTGTACCCCAGGATGGGGCCGCCCCCCAGGCGGGCGGGGAACTGGTCCATGCCCACCGGCGGTATGTCCCCCGCCAGCCCGACGTCCAGGGCCAGGGCGGCATCGAACCCCTCCGCCGCCGCCGGGATGGCGCCCACCAGGCCCAGCTCCTCCTGCACCGTGGAGACCAGGTGCACCTCGCAGCGGAGATCCTCCTTCGGTATCGTCTCCAGCAAAGACGTCATGACGGCCAGGGCCGCCCGATCATCCATGGCCTTACCGACGATGGTGTTCCCCACCCGGCGCGTCGCGACATCCCAGGCGATGGGGCAGCCCGGACGGATCCCGGCCTCCTCCAGCTCCCCGGCATCCGCGGCCCCGACGTCCACGAAGATATCCTTCCAGCCGGGGACGCCCCGATCCCGCTGTTCCTTCGTCGCCACGTGGCCGGTCACGGTGACCAGCGTTCCGGGGAGGGTGGCGCGATCCCCGACCACCCGAACCCGCTGGCCGACATTGAAGGACGCCGGCGGGTTCATCTCGCTGCCCCCGGTCCCCGAGGTGGGCCACAGGAATCCGTCCTCGGTCACGCTCTTGACCAGGAGGCCGATCTCGTCGGCGTGGGCCCCGATGAGTACGCGCCGGCCGGAACCGCCCCAGCGGGCGTAGAGATTGCCCACGGGATCGGAGCGGAGTTCCTCGACGCGGTCTTCCCAGAGTTCCCGCAGGACCTCCTGCACCGACTCCTCGTAGTTGGCGGGCCCGGTCAACTCCGTCAGTTGCTTCACCAAGTCGAACATGCGACTCATGCTCTACCCCTCTCCTACAGGTCGCCCAGGGACACGCGGCGCTCGTCGGCGCCGGCCCGGGGCGTGGTCGCGTGAACCACCAACTCGGCGTCGGCGGGGGCGGTCACGACCCACTCGGCCTTGCGGCGCGGCGTACCCCATTGTTGGCCGAAGGGGGACCAGATGGCGGTGCGGTCCGAGCGCCCCGAGAGGTGTCCGAGGTCCACGGTACCATCTCCCATGACCGGTTCGACTCCCCGTCCCGAAAGACAGACTTTGACGGTCTCCGCCCGTTCTTCGCGGAGGGCCATCTCGGTGAGGTTGGTGGGCAGGTATCCGGCGTTGGCCACGATGGCGGATACGCGGTACACGGAACCCTCCACGGGTGTGACCTCGATATCCTCGATGGTCAGGCGCGGCGCCGCGGCGGCGTGGGCCAGGGTGAACTTGAGGTTGTTCAGGGCGATCTCCGGTACCAGGGCCGCCGGCGCATTGCGGAAGGTGTAGATCCGGTTCCAGCCCCCGATCTCCACTTCGCCCAGCTCGGGGTGATCGAAGGGCGTCCAGTCCAGGTACCCGCAGGGATCTTCCTGGGCGTCGGACCACTTCAAGACGGCCAGCTCCCGCTCCTCGGAGCGCTCCTCCCCGGGCAGGAAATCCTCCCGCTTGATGCCCGCGGCGGCGTAAGCATCCCACAGTTCGGTGCTGAAGCAGGGGAAGCCCAGCTGCTCGTACATCCAGTCCATGGACGTGCCGGAGCGCGGCTTATCCTTGTCGGTGGTGAAGCCCTCGTAGACGGACATCAACTTGTAGCCGGTCAGGTCCGCCCCGATGCGACCGATGGCCTCGAAAATCTTCTTGTCCTCCCCGGGGAAGTGGGCGTCGGACTTGTCCATGAAGGGACGCAGGACCAGGCCACCGTTGGTATGGTAACATTGGGCCCCAGCGATATTGGGATGATCCAGGATGAATCGGCAGATGGCCGCCGTCTCGGGCTCGGAGAGGGGTAGTTCCCCGGCGCCGTACTGGCGGTTCTCCGGCAGCCAGTTGGCGGGATAATTGCGGTTGAGGTTGCCGTCCCTGGGGCGGGGATGCAGGGTCTCCGCGCCATCGTAATCCCGGATGCGTCCCTCGGGGAACAGGCGGTAATACGTGCCGCCGTACTCGTGGGGCTCCCGCAGCACCATGAGGCGCGGATCCTCGGTCGAAATCCGCCACTCACCGTTGGGGTCTTCTTTGCGCATCTGGGCCACCACGCCGTCGCCGTTGACGTCGGCGAAGCGGAACCCGGGGTCCGGCTGTTCCTCCCCGGGGAGGTAACGGCCGTTGCCCACCCACTGCATGCCCTGGGTGAGGCAGTACTCGGCGCCGTCGGGATCCACCCGCGGCAGGATGTAGAAGACGGTCTCGTCCAGGAGGAAGGTAGCCTCGTCGTCCTCACCGTAATTCTGCAGCAGGTACTTGATGGTCTCCAGGGCCACGGTGGTGCCCAGGACCTCCTCGGCGTGGGTATTGGCATCGATGTAAAATCCCGGCTTCTCGTCCCCGGATCCCGTGCCCTTGTTGGTCAGCTCCATCATCCAGAGATCGCGTCCCCGGTGGGTCTTGCCGATGGAGTAGAGATCGCAAAGGTTGGGATTCTCCTCGGCCAACTCCTCGAGGATGGCTTCCATCTCCTCGAAGGTGGGATATACCTCGGGTCTCGTCACGCGTGCTTCCTTCGACATGTACATTCCTCCTCGGATTCTGTCTATCCGTCTTCGTTCTGGTCGTGCGGCTGCCTCGGCATCCTCGGTTCAGGGGCGGTTCGGAGGATATTCGTCCAGGGCGCGGGTGAAGCGTTGGACACCCTCTCGAATGTCGTCGGGCTCGGGGCTGCAGGAGAGGCGCAGGTATCCTTCCCCGGCGGGTCCGAAATCCGAACCCGGGAGAACTCGGAGGCCGAATCCCGCCCAGGCGAATCGAGAGAATTCCTTGACGGAATCCACCCGACGGCTCACGTCGGTCCAACAGTAGTAGGTTCCGTCGGGGACGCGTCCCTCCACCCCGTCGATCTCCGCCAGGAGATCCATGAGGATCTGCATGCGCTGCCGGTACACTTCCACGGATTCCGCCAGGAAGTCCTGCGGACCCTCCAGGGTCTCCAGGGCGGCCCACTGGGAGATGGAGTTGACCGAGATCAGGTTCAGGTTGTTGATGGCCGCCACCGGGGCCATGATCTCCGGGGTCCCGGCGGCGTAGCCGATGCGCCAACCGGTCATCGCCCAGCCCTTGGAGAAGCCGTTGACGGTGATGGTGCGCTCCCCCATCCCGGGTAGGGAGGCGATGCTGACGTGGGGTACCTCGCCGAAGTTGATGTACTCGTACAACTCGTCGGAGACTACCAGGAGATCGTGGTCCCGGGCCAGCCGGGCCAGGGCCTCCAGGTCGTCGCGCCGCCAGACGGTGCCCGTGGGGGCGTCGGGGGAGGTGATACAGAGCATCTTCGTGCGCGGGGTGATGCGCCGGGCCACCTCCGCGGGATCCAGGGTGAAGGCGCGGTCCCGGGACAGGGGTACGGGGACCGGGGTGCCGCCGTTGACCTCGGTGTTGGAGTAGTAATAGCTGCCCGGATCCCCCATGATCACTTCATCGCCCGGTACGACGTACGCCTTCATCAGTTGATACAAGATCGCGTGGGCCCCGGGGGCCATGACGATGCCATCGGCGGGATCGTCGATCCACACCCCGTTTTCTCGATCCAACTTGGCAGCGATGGCCTTCTTCAGTTCCAGGTTCCGCTCGTAGTGGGTGTGCCCCTCGTCGATGGCCCGCTTGGCGCGCTCCCGGATGTGCTCGGGGGTGATGAAGGCGGGATGACCGAGGCTCAGGTTGATGGGGCGCACGCCCTCGGGTAGCAGCGCGGGATCCATCTCGACCCGCGAACCCCGCCAAAAGCGCAGGGCCCTCTGCGTCTCCAGGGACAGTACGAAACCCTGGGTTTGTCCGGCAACAGCCATACTATCTTCCTCCTCTGATCTCGGCGGGCAACGGTGTCGGTGTGGGGCGTCCCCACGACCGACCGCGCACCGCTCCTGTTGGCTTGTCGACAACTTCGCGCATTAGCGGGCCCGGTGTTCTCCCGGGAACCGCGCCGGGGCAACCGCCATCCCGCGCCCGGGAAGGCCTCAGCGACGCGGGTACGACGCCGGGTACACCTCCGCGGGATCCACACCGGGACGGGTCCACTCCGCCAGCGTATCCCGCACCTTGCCGGAGACCCCGCGGCTCTCCCGCACCACCCGTTCCTCGTCGAAACGAACGCTGGCGAAATCCTTCACCACGGCTTCTCCATCCACCAGGACCGTCTTCACGTCGGCGGCCGTGGCGAAATACACCAGGGCCCGGATGGGATCATCCACGGGCCCCATGCTGAACCGATCGCAATCCACCATGACCACGTCGGCCCGGGCGCCCGGGGCCAGGCGGCCCAGGTCGGGACGATCCAGGAAGCGCGCCGCGTTGACGGTTACGGCGTCGAAGATCTCCCGCGCGGTCCCGGACTCCCCACTCCCCTCGGCCACCTTGGACATCATGGCGCCCCAGCGCATCTCCCGGAGGATGTCCTGGGGGAAGGTGTCGGTACCCAGCAGCATGTTGACCCCGGCCCGGCGGTAGCGGGAGAACGAATCCAGGTAGCCACCCCGGAAGGAATAGATCCAGGGGCAGTTGGCCACGCTGACGCCATGGGCCCGCAGGATCTCCAGGTCCTCCGCGGAGGTATCGGGATGGTTGCCTCCGATATGCAGGGAGTGGGTCAGGAGCCAACGGGGGCCCAGCACCCCCAGGTCCTCCAGGAAACGCACCGGGGTCTTCCCGTAGGTTTCGCGGATGAAGTCCACTTCTTCCGGCGACTGGGCCGTATGCATCCGCACGGGCACGCCGAGTTCCGCGGCCGCCTCGGCCGTCGCCCGCAGGAGTCCCGGCGTGCTCTGGTCCAAGGTGTAGGGAAACAGCGCGCCCCGGATTCGACCGCCGAAGGATCCATCGTACCTCCGGATGAATTCCCGGCATCGCTCCAGGCCCCGCAATCCCCGCTCCTCGTCGAGGGAGAAGTCCTTGCCCCCGGAGGCGCCGGTGTAGGGGGCCCGGGCGCGGTAATGATGGGAGAGGTAGGCGCGGAGGCCGGATTGCACCGCCGTCTCCAAGTAGACTTCCGGTTCCCACGTGGGATCATCCCATCGCTTGAAGACCATGGAGGTGATCCCGCACACCGTGGTGCAGCCCGAGCGAACGAAGTTCAGAAAGCTCAGCCGGGCACCTCGACGGATCTCTTCGGGGGTGAATGGATCCGGTTCCCCCGGGGCCTCCAACCACGACCGGGGGCGATGATAGCCGCGTTCCGGGGGGCGGTCGAATCCGAACTGGAAGATGGATACATCCATCAACCCGTGGGCGTTGATGAATCCCGGGGCGATGAGGCAGTTCCGGGCGTCCACGGTGCGATCCACCGGGCCCTCGTAACTTCCCCCGGCGAAGAGGATGCGGTCGCCCTCGA
>PWSR01000075.1 GCA_003563985.1 Clostridia bacterium
ACCGAGCGCGACTGGTCCGTCCGGTCGATGGCCGAGGGCCCCCGCTCCTCGCGGAGGTCGACCACTTCCATCAGCGGTACGCTACCGCCCCCGGGCAGTGGAATGGGGATGCGGAGCAAACCCGCCCGATCCGCCACGGAGGCCTCGCGAAAGGACACCACCACGTCCATCTCCGAGCCCTCCACCCGGTATCGCGTGGCGGTCTCGCCCACCGAGGCCGCCCGCACGGTCCGGGCGATCCCCGCGGCGGTCACGCCCAGGTTGGCCGCTCGGGTCCGGTCCACCACCAGCTGCAGTTCCGGCGTACCCTCGTCGAATCCCGTCCGGACGTCGTAGGTTCCCTCCAGTGCCTCGATCTCCCGGGCCATCCCCGCCGCCAGGTCCCGCAGGGTATCCAGGTCGTCCCCGCGGAATTCCACCGCCACCGCCGGTCCGCCGAATCCCCCGACGGAGTCGGCCATACCGGTCATCATACCCGCCGTCACGGTGACCTCGGACCCCGGCACCGAGCGCGCCAGGAGGCGCGCCTCCTCGGCCACCGCGGAGCTGCTGCGATCTCGGTCCGCCAGGGGGACCAGGGTCAACTGGATCTGCCCCGAGGCGGGATCCGCATCGCCGGGGCCCACGCCGGCCGTGGTGCCCGAGTAGGTCAGGATGGATTCCACCTCCGGGATCCCCCGGTACGCCTCCTCCAACCGGCCGATGATCCGGTCCGTCCCGGAGAGGGCCGTTCCAGGGGGAAGGCGAACGTCCACCAACACCTGGCCGTCGTCCATCTCGGGGAGGAATTCCGTGTCGATGAAGGGGAGCGCCAGGGCCCCCGCCGCCAGGGCCATCACGAGGATCCCGACCACGATCCCCCGGTGGTCCAGGGACCAACCCAAGAAGCCCCGGTACCGGCCCGCGATGCCACCCCGATCGGTCAGGTTACGCGATACGTCCGCTCCCGCGGTCTTGGGCCGCAAGATCCGGGACGCCAACAGCGGCACCCCGGTCAGGGCCACCAGCAGGGAAGCGCCCAGGGCGATGGATACGGTGACGGAAAGGTCCCGGAAGATCTCCGAGGCCATGCCCTCGGTGAAGATGATCGGGAGGAACACCGACAGGGTGGTGAGGGTCGAAGCGGTGATGGCCGCCCCCACCTCCGAGGTGCCTTCCACCGCCGCCCGGGCAGGGCTCAGTCCCTCTCCGATCTTGCGAAAGACGTTTTCGAGCACCACGATGGCATTGTCCACCATCATCCCGATGCCCAGGGCCAAACCGCCCATGCTCAGCAGGTTCATGGTCAGGCCGGCAAAATAGATGAAGGTAAAGGAGACCACGGCGGAAAAGGGGATGGCCACCGCCGTGACCACCGTGCTGCGCCAATCCCGCAGGAAGGCCAACAGGACCAGGACCGCCAGCAGGCCGCCGATCACCCCGTTGTAGAGTACCCGCTGGATGGCCAAGACCACGAAACGGCCCTGGTCCATCACCTCCACGATGCGCAGCCCCGGGGGGAGCTGGCCCGCCAGCCCATCCATGGTCTCCCGCACCCGGGCGCTGACCCCCACCGTGTTCGCGCCGGATTCCTTTCGCACCGAGAGGGCGATGCTGGGCTCCCCGTCCAGGCGGGTAATGCTGCGGACCCGCTCCTGGGTATCCAATACCTCGGCGATCTCCCCCAGGCGAACCGTCCCGCCCCCTTCGGTGGGAACCAGCACGTCGGCGATGTCTGCCACCGAGGCGAACTCCCCCAGGGTCCGGACCGTGTACGATCGCGCACCCTCCTCCAGGGTCCCTCCCGGCAGGTTCAAGTTCGCCGCGCGAAGCACCCCACCCACGGTGTCCGCGTTCACCCCGTAACGCTGCATGGACACCGGGTCCAGCCGAACCTGTATCTCCCGCCCCCGGTCCCCGTCCAATCGAACGGAGGCAACCCCGTCGATTCGCTCGAGGCGGGGAATGATTACGTCCTCGGCCACCTCCTGCATCTCCGCCAGGTCCCCGATCCCGGCGATGCTGAGGATGGTAACCGGCAGCAACCCCGGGTCCAGTTTCATCACGCGGGGATCCCCGACGCCGTCGGGCAGCATCCCGCGGACCATGTCCAGGGCCTCGCGCATCTCGAAGGTCGCCGAATCCAGGTCCGTCCCCCAGTTGAAATGGACCATCACCACGGAGGAACCCTCGGAGCTGGTCGAGCGGATGACGTCCACCCCGCCCACCGTGGCCATGGCACCCTCGATGGTCCGGGTCACCAGGCTCTCGACTTCCCGCGGGCCGGCGTCATCGAAGGCGGTGAACACCACCGCCATGGGCAGGTTGATCTCGGGCAGGAGATCCAGGTCCATGGAGAACAGCGAAAACAAACCGAATACGAAGAAGATGATCAACACCACGCTGGTTAGCACGGGGCGTCGGATGGAGAGGCCGGGAAGGTTCAACGAGTCCCATCCTCTCCGACGATGCGAACCTCGGATCCATCGGCCAGGTAGCTCTGGCCGGTCACCACGACCACTTCGCCGGCGTCCAGTCCCCGGCGGATCTCGACGACCTCACCATCCGAGAGACCGAGTTCCACGTCGCGCCGCCGGGCCACATTATCCTCCACCACGAATACCGCGGGATCGGTCTCCCGATCCACCAGCACGTCCAGCGGGACCAGAATAACTCCGGCCGCCCGCTCTACCTCCACGAAGACCTCGGCGGCCATTCCATCCCGGAGTCGTCCCCCGGGATTGTCCAGGCCCAACTTCACCGGGTATCCCGAACCGGAGGGGGCCAGGGACGCGGAGATGTGATCGATGGTTGCCTCGAAGTGCCGGTCCGGGTAGGCGGTCAGTTCGATGCGGGCGGCCATCCCGCGCTCTACCTCCACCACCTGGCGCTCGCTGAGCAGACCGACGACCTCCACGCGGCTGCGATCCGATATGGAGACCAGGTGGGTCCCGGGGGCCACCTGGTCCCCCACGGATACCGCCAGGACGGCTACCTCGCCGTCGATGGGGGCGTGTACCGCGGCATCGTCCATCTGCATCCGGATGGC
>PWSR01000175.1 GCA_003563985.1 Clostridia bacterium
CACCCTGGCTGTCCTGGGTTTCAACCTCCTGGGGGATGGGCTCCGCGACTTCCTGGATCCCCGCAGCCGCTCCTGACGCCTTCACACAATCTTCATAACCTCCGGGTACGCTCTTGCTGTGAGGGGGTGTACCGATGCCTCGACGCATCCTGGCCGTGGACGATGACGCCAACGTATTGAAGATTATCCAGCTGTACCTGGAGCGGGAGGGGTACGAAATTCTCACCGCCCAAACCGGTGCCCGCGCCCTGGAGATGTGGACCCGGGAGCGCCCCGACCTGGTCATATTGGATGTGATGATGCCCGGGGGTGACGGTTGGGATGTCTGCCGGCGGATCTGCGCCGAGCAGGGTACGCCGGTCATGTTCCTCAGTGGACGGAACGAGGATGCGGACCGCATCCTCGGCCTGGAACTGGGGGCCGACGATTACCTGACCAAACCCTTCAATCCCCGGGAACTGGTGGCCCGCGTGAAGGCCATCTTGCGGCGTTCCACCGGCGAGGCGAGGGCCCCCGAGGTCGTCGATCACCCCGGTTTGCGGGTGAACCGAAGCGAATACGCGGTGAGCACGGACGCCGGGGGTGTGGAGATGACGCCCCGGGAGGTGGAGATCCTCTGGCTATTGGTATCGAATCCCAACCGGGTGCTCCCGCGGGAGCTGATCCTGGAGCGGGTTTGGGGTTACGATTACCTGGTGGACACCCGGACCGTGGATACACATATCAAACGAATCCGTAGCAAGCTCGACCCGGGCGAGGGGGCGGCGTGGTCCATCGAGACGGTGTGGGGCGTGGGATACCGCTTCGTCGTGGATATCTAATCCGGAACTTCACAAAAACGTACCGTTCCCTTCACAGATTTGCCACACTTCGGTGCTACGCTGTGGACGATGAATGCTGGACGACGATTCGAAGGGAGGTATAAGTCGTGAAGAAGATCATTACGATTGCCGCGATCTCCGCCCTGCTGGTGATGCTCGCCGGCGGCGCGGCGTACGCCCTGGGATTCGGTGGGGGTCCTCGTCTCGGATTCGAGAACCTGGACCTCACCGACGAGCAGTCGGCGCAGATCGATGCTATCAACGAGGCATTTCGCACCGAAGTCGAGGCTTTGCGGGAGGAAGGACGCGAGGCCGCCCGCGAGGGCGATAGGGTGCAGATGAACGAACTCCGCGAGGAGTTCTTCGCCGCCCGCGCAGCGCATCGGGCGCAACTGGAAGCCCTCCTGACCGATGAGCAACTAGACGCCCTGCGGTCCGACTGCGGAGACTTCCGGGGAGAGAGACGATTCGACGCAGAGCAGAAGCGAGCCTTGGGTGGCCACGGCCGTGGCATGGGTGGATTGGGACGCGGCGGCCGGTAGAGTCGGTGTAGAGGCTAGATCGTACGTTCCCTCGATCCTCTGGGGGGTGACGGGGGTGGGACCTCCCGGCGACATCGCCGGGATCCCGCCCCCGTCTTCGTTGACACCCCGGCGGGCCCCTGATAGAGTTGCATCAAAACTGACCGGTCGGTCGGTTTTCCCGAAGGGGGTTCTGCCGTGCCACACCGATTCATCGCCGTACTGTGCATCCTGCTCCTGTCCATTCTCGCCCTACCCCCGGCCGTCGCCGCCTCGGAGATCCGTCCCCTGACCCTGGACGGTGCCCTCCAGGCTGCCTACGAGGAGGGACCCGGGGCCGCAAAGGCCCGCCTGGAATTGGCCGAAATGCTTCTGCGGGCCGCCGATCTCGAACACCAGCATCGCCTGGGACCGCCCGGACGCCAATCCATCTCCGTGCAGTTCGACCTCGGTACCTTCGGTGAGTGGTTGGAAGAGAACACCGAGGATTACCAGCCGCCCCGGATGACCATTCCCCTGGGGGGACCCTCGGACATGGAGAAGGCCCAGATTGAGGAAATCCTCCCCATACAATTCGCTTCGCTGCGCAACACCGCCAAGGCCGCCTTCGCCCAGCGCATGTCCGGGGTGCGGACCGGGATCGTCGAGGCGTACCATCGATTGATCCTTTCCCGCGAGGAAGTGAAACTGCGGATTGCCGCCGTCGAACGGCTGCAGGTGCAGCTGGGCCACGTGCGGGCCATGTACGACCGGGGGGTCGTCCCGGAGCTGGACGTGATCGGCGTGGATGCGGCCCTTGCCTCCGCCCGGGCGGATCTCTTCGACGCGCGGGAATCCGCCGACCTGGCGCAGGCCTCCCTGAATAGCAGCCTGGGTCAACCCCTGGATACCCGCCACGAGCCCGTGACGGACGCTTCACCGGACAACGCCGTGGAAGCCGACCTGCGCACCGACATCCTGGAGGCCCGCGAGGCCAGCGCAGAGGTCATAGCATTGCGCGGGCAGCTGGAAGTGGCGGAGAAGGAACTGGAGCTGTTCCGCAGCATCAAGGGCACCTACTCCGCCCGCCGCGCCTATCGCGAGCGGGAGCTGGCCGTCCAACGCAAGCAGATCGAACTGCGGGATGCCGAGGGGAACGCGGAGATGGCGATATGGGCCATCCGCTCCCGGATCGCCCGCGCCACCCAGGGAATCGTGGCCCGGGAGCAAGGAGTCGCCGCGGCGCGACGGGGCCTGGAGGTGGCCCGCCTGAAGTATGGAGCCGGGATGGTGACCATCTCGGAGGTACTGGAGGCGGAGTCGAACCTGCTCGGCGCGGAGCTGGCCCACCTTTCGGTATCGGTGGACCTGATGGCCGCCCGCGCCGACCGGAACACGTTGCTCGGCCGCGTCGGTCCCCACGTGGAGGAAACCATGGCGGGGATCGAGGCCGAGATCGAGGAATTGCGATAAGAAAGGTAGGTAGTATTCCATTGAATTCGACGGCAAGGATGATCGTGGCCGCGTCGCTCCTCATCGTTGCGGTGGCCGCCGGAGGTTGTGCGTTCCTGGAGGGAAATGCCGCGGAGCCCGGGGAGGGGGAAGCGGTCTCGATTCATACCCTCCAGGCAGAACGGGGGGATATCGCCCGCCGCCTGTCCTTTTCGGCACGGGTGGAACCCGCGGCGCGCGCGG
>PWSR01000003.1 GCA_003563985.1 Clostridia bacterium
CCCGAGCCCCCCCAGGATCTCCCGGGCCCGCGCCTCGATTCCGTATCCGCCGGCATCCTCGAAGGCGGTCATCACGCGACCGTAATTCTCCAATAGCCGGGAGCGTTCCACGCCCTCCTCGGCCCGGGCGATGTCCATCTCCATCCGCCGGAGCGAGGATTCCAGGCGCTGGAGGTCGTCGAAGGCCTCCATCACCGATCCAAACACGGTCCTCTCGGGATCGAAGTCGGCCTCCTGGCTCATCATCGCCCGGGAAACCCTCTCCCCGAGCGTCGCGACCGTGCCCTCGTCGGGATGCAGTTGGCCGGCCATGATCCGGAGCAGCGTGGATTTGCCGGCCCCGTTGGGTCCGACGATCCCCAGGCGATCACCCCGCCCTACCGCGAGGCTGATCCCGGTGAAGACGGGCAGGCCATCGTAGTACTTACCGACTTTCTCCACGCGCAGTTGCGTCAAGGCCCCACCTCCCCGAGGTCCCTCACGAGCGAAGATCGGCTCCCAGGTCCCGGCGTAACGCCCCTCGAACGCGATCCTGGAAGACCTCTACCTCTTCGTCGGTCAGGGTCCGATCGGGGGACCGGTATCGCAGGTGATATGCCATGCTCTTGGACCCCGACGGTATGGGATCCCCGCGATACACGTCGAAGAGATGGATCTCCTCCAGCAGGTCCCCGGCGGACTCCTCGATGCACCGGACCACTTCGCGGTGCATCGTTTCCTCGGGGACCACCAGCGCGATATCCCGTCCCGACGCGGGATAAACCGGCGCCGGTTGCACGCGGGGGACGCCGCCGGCGCAGCAGACCAGGGCGTCGAAGTCGAATTCCCCTATCACCACGGGCGAATCCAGGTCGGCCCGGCGGGCGATCTCCGGGTGCAGCTCTCCGAATTCCCCCAGCACGGATCCGTGGCACTCCACCCGGGCCGCCCGACCCGGGTACAGGTAATACGCCTCGGAGGGAACCATGGCGGCCTCCTCGATGGCGAGCACCCCCAGCAGGCCTTCGACGACTCCCTTGAGGTGGAAGAAGTCCACGGGGGGAGTATCGGTTTCCATCCAGTGGGAGGCCCGTACCCGTCCCGATGCGGCCAAGCAAAGCCGCTTCGGTTCTTCGGGCAAAGAGACCGGAGGCAACTCCCTCGGGACGTACACGCGACTCAATTCGAATACGTGCGCCCCCCGTTCCCGGGCGGAACCCGCCGCCAGGACCTCGAGGGCATCCCCCAACAGGGTCGATCGGAGCCGAGATTGATCGTCGCGCATGGGATTACTCACGGGAACCAGGTGCCGGTGGGGATGATCTTCGGGCGGATCCAGCACGCGCAAGTACGCGGCGGGCATCCAGGAGCGCGTCGCGATCTCGCTGAAGCCGGCTCCGACCAGGTATTCCACGGCGGCGTCCTCTGCCACGGGACCGCGACCCGGAACGTAACCCGTCACCGCCGTGCGGGGTAGGCTCGCCGGGATCTCATTGTACCCGTGCATGCGGGCCACTTCCTCGGTCAGATCCACGGGGATGCGAACGTCGGCGCGCCAGCTGGGCACCTCCACACCCTCCGGGCACGCGGTGAATCCCAGGAGCTCCAGATAGGCACGCATCCGGTCCTCGCCCAGCTCCGTTCCCAGGAAGGCGTTCACCCGCTCCGCATCCAGGGGCAACCGCACCGGTTCGCGGTCGCGGGGACGCACATCCTCCACCGGACCGGCGGCGGACGCCGGCGATATCTCCTCGAGGAGTTCCAGGAAATCGTGGAGGGCCCGAAGGGTGGCCTCGGGGTCGCACCCCTTTTCGAAGCGCAGGGATGCATCAGTTTGCAATCCCAGGCGGCGCGCGGTCTTCAAGACGTTCGTGGCATCGAAATGGGCCGATTCCAGGATGATCCTCGAGGTGCCCTCGTGGACCTCCGAGTTCTCACCGCCCATGACCCCCGCTAATCCGACGGGATCCCGTTCGTCGGCGATGACCAAATCCGAGGGATCCAGGGTCCGCGCCCGACCGTCCAACGTCACCAGCTTTTCCCCGGCCCGCGCCCTGCGGACCACGATGCGCTCTCCGCCCAACCGGTCCAGGTCAAAGGCGTGCAGGGGTTGGCCGGTCTCCAGCATCACGTGATTCGTGGCATCTACTATATTATTGATGGGTCGCACGCCCGAGGCCAACAGGTCCCGCTGGATCCACCAGGGAGAGGGCGCTACGGTGATCCCGGAAACGGCGACGGCGCTGTAGCGCGGGCACAGGTCCGAATCTTCGATCACGATGTCGGCCCGGGGCGCATCGGCGTTCCCCGGGGATTCCGAAACGGGGATTTCGAGACGCCGACCCTCCGCAGCGCTCACCTCCCGGGCGATACCGATTACGCTCTGGCAATGGGTCGCGTAGTTGGGGGTCAGGTCTAGATCAAAGGTCCAGTCATCCAGCCCCAGGGCGACGACGACGTCGGCGCCGGGTACGGCCTCGTCCACCTCCAACAAGTACTCCGAGGGACCACCGGGAACGCCCAGTTCTGCCGCGGAACAAAGTATGCCAGCGGAGATCACGCTCCCGAATTCCACCGCCTCCACGATGTGTCCATCGGGCATGGCAACGCCCGGCGGCACGTAGGGAGCGAAGATACCGGGGCGCACGTTGGGCGCGCGGCTCGCCACCGTCGCCCCCGCGGCGCCGTCATCGATCCGGCAGACGGCCAGGCCGTCCGGGCGCCGCTCCACCTCCAGGATTTCCGCCATCCGCGCCCCCGCCGGCACCCTCGACCCGAGATACGCGATCTCCTCTACGTTCAAGCCGAGGAAGGTCATCGTCTCCGCCAGTTCCTCGGGAGATTGTTCACTACCCGACCGACGCCGGACCCACCGGTAAGAAGCCTTCATCGCAAACCACCCCCGAACTGCCCCAGAAAGCGCAGATCATTTCGATAAAACGAACGCAAATCATTGATACCGTACTTGATCATCGCCAGGCGTTCGATCCCCATGCCAAAGGCAAAACCGGATACCGCTTCGGGATCGTAGCCGCCGTTTTCTAGTACCGTGGGGTGCACCATACCGGCCCCCAGGATCTCCATGAACCCCTTGCCGCCACAGGCCGGGCACCCGCGCTCCCCGCAGCTGGTGCACGTCACATCCACCTCGGCGGAGGGTTCAGTGAAGGGAAAGTAGCTGGGCCGGAACCGCACGTTCACGTGTTCGCCGAAGAGCCGGCGGGCGAATTCGGTCAGCGTACCCCGGAGGTGTCCCATGGTGATCCCCCGGTCCACCAGGAGTGCCTCGCACTGATGGAAGACCGGACTGTGGCTGGGATCTTCCGTATCGCGCCGATAGGTACGGCCGGGCCCCACGATCTGGACCGGGAGTTGCGGCGCGTGTTCCCTCATGTAGCGGAGCTGGATGGGCGATGTCTGGCTTCGCAACACGAGATCCTTACCCACGTAGTAAGAGTCCTGCATATCCCGGGCGGGATGATCCTCGGGAATGTTGAGCCCGGTAAAATTGAACCACTCGGTCTCCACCTCGGGCCCGTCGGCCACGGAATATCCCATGGCCACGAAGATATCCAGGACCTCGTCCAAGACGATGCGCAACGGATGGCGTGTACCCCGGTCCACGGGAAGCCCCGGGGCACTGACGTCCACCGGTGCCTCGAAGGGGATCGCCGACAGCGCTTCCTGAGCCGTCTCGAGGGCGGATTCCAACTGATTCTTGGCGGCGTTGGCCCTCTTACCCACCGGGGCCCGGTCCTCCGGGGGCAGCTCTCCGATGCTCCGGAGAATCGCGGTCAGGGACCCCTCCCTGCCGAGATACGATATCCGAATTCTCTCCAGCGCCCCTTCATCGTCGGCGTCGGCGATCTCCTCCAGGGCGCGATGCAGCAGTTCGCCTACCCTCTCCTTGGGATCCACTATACCCCTCCTCGCATTCGGCACAAAAAAAGCCCTCGCCCCAGGGGCGAGAGCGTGCTCGCGGTACCACCCTGTTTCGCCGCCCGCGGGCGGCCTCGTTCCACAGCGGTTGACGGTAACGGCGTACACCGGCGGATTCTACTCCCAGTGGTTTCGATCCGCAACTCCCGGGCGAAATTCACTCCGGCGGACCGGGGGAAGTTTTCAGCGCTACCTTCCCTCTCTGGTCTCGGCGATCGCCGGGCTACTGTACCCGTTCACAGTCTACGATATGGGGGCGATGATCCGGGCGACCCGCGGCGAAGGAAGCGATACATCAGGTAGGCTTCTATCCAGCCCGTGGCTTCGAAAATACGCCAATACACATCGGGAACGAGCACCGGGTCACGCCCTCTCCTATACGCGGGATTATAGCACCCCGCCCGCGGTCGGTCAAATCTCGAGGATCGCAACGATCCGGGTGGGACCGCCTTCCGAAAGGGTTTCTGTGGCCCCGAAGAGGGCGCGAAGGGGAAAATCCCGGGCCTATCGCTGCGGCGTCATCCGTTCCGCCGCAGGGGGCTGAAGGCGTGGAGGAAGATGGCCGAGGCCGAGGCAACATTCAGCGACTCGGCCGCCGGAACCATGGGAATACGCAGTACGACATCGGCGGAATCGAGCATGTTCGGTGACAGCCCCGACCC
Organism: Clostridia bacterium; assembly: GCA_003563985.1. Taxonomy (GTDB): domain Bacteria; phylum Bacillota; class Sulfobacillia; order SLMV01; family SLMV01; genus CSSED11-154. The sequence continues at coordinate 4,581 of PWSR01000003.1, forward strand.
CTCTTCGCCCACCAACAGGGCGATCCGTGAAGGGGGTTCGTATCCATCCAGTTCCCGGTCCGAGTCCGGGGATGAGGCCACCACGGAATATCCCCGGCGGCGAAGTTCGTCCAATAGGTGGCCGGGTTCGACTCCCTCGGCGCCCGGAGCGGAAAAGACCGTCGCCGCCGAGGCCCGAACGACGCGCGGCGAGAAGGCATCCACGGTCCCGGGGGTCGTTACGTAGCCGGATGCCCCCAGGGCCGCCGCGCTCCTGATCAATGCTCCCAGGTTCCCGGGATCGGAAATGCGGTCGGCGATCAGCACCAGCTCGGGCCCGGGCATACCGGGATCCTCGGCGGATAGCACATCTGCCAATTCGAACCTCGGAACGCGCCCGGCGGCGACGAAACCCTGCGGTGTAGCCACCGAGGCGGCGGACTCCACCACCTCGCGGGCGGCGGGAAGGACCAGGGCGCCGGACTCCTCGGCGCGGGCCACCAGCGCGGCCGCGATCGGGTCGCCCAGGAAGTCCTCGTCCGCGAGGATGATTTCCACCGGAATTCCCGCGTCCAGGGCGGTGCGCAACGCGCGAACGCCCTCGATGAGGGTAAGGCCCTCACGAAGGCGGTGTTTTTTCATCGCCAGCTTTCTGAGGAGCATGGCGTGCTGGTTTCGGGTGCTGGTGATGGGTTCCCCCGGGACGCCGACACCCGATGCGTCTTCGCTAGAGATGGCTGCGGGCCTCCTCGATCAAAGCGGCGAATCCCTCGCCATCGCGGACGGCGATATCCGCCAGCATCTTGCGGTTCAACTCGACCCCGGCGTTCTTCAGGCCGGCCATGAAACGACTGTACGACATCCCGTGGATCCTCGCCGCAGCGTTGATGCGGGTGATCCAAAGGCGGCGGAAATTGCGCTTCCGCTGCTTGCGATCGCGGTAGGAATAGGAAAGGGCCTTCAGGACCCGTTCGTTGGCGGGGCGAAATAGGCGCCCACCCGCTCCCCGGTATCCGCGGGCCAACTTCAGTATCTTCTTGTGGCGGGCACGCTTGCTGCTCCCGCCCTTTACTCTTGGCATCGAACCTCTACCTCCCAAAGGCGCTGAAACATCCCACGAAGGGGATGCAGGCCATTATCCCAACATCTTCTCGACGCGGTCGTGATCGGACTTGGACACCAGTACGCTCTTTTTCCCCTGGCGCTTGGACTTCGCAGACTTGTGGGTCGCGTAGTGGCTGTACCAGGCCCGACGCCGCTTAAACCTGCCAGAAGCCGTCCTCTTGAATCGCTTCGCCGCACCCCGGTGCGTCTTCATCTTAGGCATTCTCGTCTACCTCCCCGCTGCTTCGCCTCGGTGCCAGCACCATGACCATGTTGTGGCCCTCCAGGACCGGCGCCCGCTCCACGATGGAAATGTCGTAGACATCGCGGGCCAGCCGCTCCAACAAGTCGTGACCCAGGGATGAGTGTACGACCTCTCGCCCCCGGAACATGATGGTAACCTTGACCTTATCCCCGTCCTCGAGGAATCGAATGGCGTTGCGCTTCTTCACGTTGAAGTCGTGTTCTTCGATCTTCGGACGCATCTTCACTTCTTTGACTTGCACGGTCTTCTGCCGCTTACGAGCCTCTCGCCGGTTCTTGGCCTGTTCATACTTGTACTTCCCGTAGTCCATGATCCGGCATACCGGCGGGTTGGCAGAAGGCGCGACTTCCACCAAATCCAGCTCTTCCTGGTAGGCGGCCTCGATGGCGTCCGAGGTGTTTACTACCCCCACCTGGTTTCCATCCTTGTCGATGAGACGTACGCTCCTGGCGCGGATCTGCTCGTTCACGCGAAGCTCCTGACTTATAACCCCTCACCCCCTGAAGTATTTTGGGCAAAACAATGGGGCGGATGCCCCAGCATCCGCCCCAAAGACACGAGTCCGTCGTTACCCAGACCGACGGGCCGATTCTCGTCTCGAGCCCACAAGCAACGCCTTCTGCGCACCGGTAGGCGAGGGGCGGACACCCCTACTTGGTCAATTGACCATTATTGAGTATAGCACCGCCGGAGACCGGGGTAAAGGCTCGGAGGGGCCGATAGTCCCCTCAGGACGACCGCTCCTCGATCTCCCCGAGTACGTCTTCGCGAAATTCGCGGTAGGCCACGGTCCCCTTCTCTCCCTCGCCGCGACTGCGGACGGAAACCGTCTCCGCCTCCGCTTCCCGATCGCCCACTACCAGCATGTAGGGGACTTTCTCCACCTCTGCGTTCCGGATCTTGTAACCGACCTTCTCGTTGCGATCGTCCACCTCGACCCGGATTCCGTGGGCTGCGTAGTCTCGCTCGATCTCCCGGGCGTACTCGACATGATCGTCGGTGATGGGAATGATTACCGCCTGCACGGGTGCCAGCCAGACCGGGAAAGCGCCCCCGTAGTGCTCGATGAGGCCACCGAAGAAACGCTCCATGGATCCCAGCACGGTGCGGTGGATCATCACCGGCCGATGCACGTGCCCGTCCTCGCCGGCGTATTCCAGGTCGAACCGTTCGGGCAGGTTGAAGTCCAGCTGGATCGTGGGACCCTGCCAGGCGCGGCCCAGGGCATCCACCATCTTGATATCGATGGCCGGTCCGTAGAACTTGGCTTCTCCGACGTCGATCTCGTAGTCGAGTGCCATGCGATCCAGGGAGCGGGCCAGTTTCGTCTCGGCTTCCTCCCAGATCTCCGGGGTCCCGATGTACTTGTCCGATTCCAGTTCATCGTGCACGGACAGGACGATCTGGTAGTCGGTGTACCCGAACACGCTCAGCATATACTGCGCCAGGCGCACCACGCCCACCACTTCGTCCTCCACCTGGTCGGGCCGGCAGAAGATGTGCGCGTCGTCCTGGGTAAACCCGCGCACCCGCAGCAGCCCGTGCAGCACGCCCGAACGCTCGTAGCGATAGACGGTACCCAGCTCGGCCCACCGCATGGGCAGGTCCCGATAACTGCGCGTCGCATTCTTATACATCAGGATGTGGAACGGGCAGTTCATCGGCTTGAGGATGTACTCCCCGCCGTCCACTTCCATGGAACCGAACATGCTGTCCTGGAAGGTATCCAGGTGGCCGCTGGTGGCCCAAAGTTCCTTCTTGGCGATGTGGGGGCTATAAACGAGATCGTAACCCCGATCCCGGTGCGCGGATCGCCAGAAGTCCTCGATGGCCGTGCGCACCACCGCACCCTTGGGATGCCAATAAACCAGGCCCGGTCCGCCCTCCTCGTGGATACTGAAGAGGTCCAGGGTCCGCCCCACGCGGCGGTGATCCCGCAGGCGCGCCTGTTCCAGGCGCTCCAGGTGTTGCTCGAGGTCGGCCTGCTTGTCGAATGCGGTGCCGTAGATCCGTTGCAGCTGGGGACGATACTCGTCGCCCCGCCAGTACGCCCCGGCCACGCTGAGGAGCTTGAACGCCTTCAGCCGTCCGGTGGACGGCAGGTGCGGTCCGCGGCACAGGTCGACGAAATCACCGTGCTTGTACGCGGTGATCCCCTGCTCCTCCATCTCCCGGATCATCTCTTGCTTGTATTCCTCGTCCAGTTCCTCGAAGAGATCCAGGGCTTCGTCCTTTTCCAGGGCGATGCATTCGAAGGGCGTATCTTCGTCCACGATTTCCCACATGACCGCTTCGATGCGCTCCAGATCCTCCGGCGTCAGGGCTTCATCGATGTCGAAATCGTAATAGAATCCGTCGGCGATGGCGGGACCGATCCCCAGCCGCGCGTCGGGATACAAACGCTTGACGGCCTGGGCCATGACGTGGGCCGCGCTGTGACGGTAAACGTCGCGTCCCTCCGGATCGTCGAAGGTCAGGATCGTGATGTGTCCGCCATGTTCCAGGGGCTCGGCCAACCCGATGAGCCGACCCTCGAATCGGGCGGCCACCGCATCGCGGGCCAGCCCGGGCCCGATGCTGCGTGCCAATTCCTCGACCGTGGTACCCGCGGGCAACTTCTTTACCGAACCGTCGGGCAATATAATATTGATTTCCATTATTCGGGACCCCCTTTCGAACGCAAAAAACCTCGTCCCAGAAGGACGAGGTCAATTCGCGGTTCCACCTTCTTTGGTCCGATCGCTCGGACCCTCCTCGAAACCCCGTAACGGCGGGTCGCCGGCGGACTCTTCGTCAGCCCTCAGGAGTGGTACTTCTCCGGTTCGGACGGGAATCTCGCAGCCGGTGGATTCCCTCTCTTCGGTCCGTTGGACGGGGAAGCGTGTCTCCCTCATCGGGTTGTCCTTATATACTTGCGTCCGTTAATTATATCCCCGCCCGCGAATCGTGTCAAAGAATTGGATCCGCGTCGGATCCATCTAGGAGCGATCCAGGAAATCCTCGATGGTCAAATCGTATTCGCGGTCGCGTTCCGTCCTGGCCTCGCGATCCATCAAGTCACCCACCGCCGCGCCGGGATCCTTGTCCTCGTACAGTACAGAGTACAGTTCATCGACGATGGGCATCTCGACACCGCGCCGGCGGGCCATATCCCGCGCCGCCCACGTGGCGCGCATCCCCTCGACCGTGGTCTTGGCCGAACGGATGGCCTCGGGGGCCCGGCCGGATCCCAGGGCAAGGCCCGCCCGGCGATTCCGACTCAGGTCACTGGTGCAGGTCAGGACGAGGTCGCCCAACCCGGACAACCCGGCGAAGGTCAGGGGATGGGCCCCGAGGTTCGCCCCCAGGCGCGTCAACTCCGCCAAACCCCGGGTGATCAGGGTTGCCTGGGCATTCACGCCCAGTCCCAGGCTGTGAATGATGCCTACAGCGATGGCGTAAACGTTCTTCAGCGCACCCCCCAGTTCGACCCCGATCAGGTCGTCGCTGGTATAGATGCGCAGCTCTCGGCCATTGATGATCCGCTGGATCTTGCGCGCGGCGGATTCGTCGGACGATGCAACCACGGTTCCCGCGGGCAGGCCCGCGATGACTTCTACCGCAAAATTCGGTCCGGAGAGGGCAGCCAGGTCCGGGGAATCCGGGATGCCGAGGACGTCGCCGACGACCTGGCTCATCCGTAGATCCGTGGTGGGTTCGAGTCCCTTGGTGGCGGAAATCACGGGTACGCCCGGGCGATAATGGGGCGCGAGGCGCTCCGCCGTGCCCCGCATCCCCTGGGATGCCGGAACCACGAAGATGAGTTCCGCATCGCGCACGGCTCGCTCGAGATCTGCGGTGGGCAGCACGCCCCCGGGAAAGGGGTGTTCCGAGAGGTATTCCGGATTGCGATTCTCCTCGGCCATGGCGCGGACCTGGGCCTCTCGCCGGCCCCAGATCCTCACCTCACAACCCCTTCGCGCCATGACGCAGGCCAGGGCGGTACCCCAGCTGCCGGCGCCCAGCACCGCCACCCGATGCCTATCCGCCATTGCCATCACTCTCCCGATAGTTCTCCCGCCGCCCGAGGCGCCGCTCTTCGCCCCGGAGTAACCGCCCGATGTTGCTCCGATGGCGCAGTAATATCCAGATGAAGGCCACCAGGGTCGCCAGGCTGTGGGGTGTCGGGTAGGTGGAAAAGAGGTTCGCCCAGAGGGCCCCGGCAAAGACGCCGAGGATCACCCCCAGGGACATGTAGCGAGTCACCAGCCAGAACAGTCCGGCGACGCTTAGCCCGATGGCCAGGGCGATGGGCGTAAGATACAAGAAGGCGCCTGCGGTGGTGGCAGCTCCCTTCCCCCCGGCGAAACCGAGGAAGAGGGACCAGTTGTGACCGGCGATGGCGGCCACCCCGGCCAGGGCCACGTACTCGGGGGCGACACCCATCCACCCCGCCAGGGCACAGGCCAGGTATCCCTTGCCCACATCCGTCAGCAGGACCGCGATGGCCCACTTGGTACCGAACAATCTCAGGACATTCGTGGTACCGATGTTGCCGCTACCGTGATCCCGCACGTCCGTCCCGTGCAGTCGCCCCACCAGGTACCCCACGGGTACGGAGCCCAGGATATACGCCAGAAGCAATGTGACTCCCGCCAAGAGGATCATTCCCTCGCAAAGGATGAAACGGTAAGTGAACGCGACGCGACGACCGGCGAGCCACCAGTCACCCGGGTGCTACTCCGAAAGTCGGAAGAGCAGGTGAATGGGGGTACCCACCAGGCCGAGGGTGGACCGCAGCGCCCGATCCACGTAGCGGCGGTATCCCGTGGTCACCAGGTCCGGGTCGTTGACGAAGAGCAGAAACGTGGGTGGGCCATCCGCCACCTGCGTAGCGTAGTAGACCTTGAGACTGCGGCCCCGGCGACTCGGGGGCCGATGGCGATCCACCACCTGTCGTACGGCCCGATTCAGGTCGCTGGTGCGAAAGCGCGCCCGGTAGTTTTGATACGCCTCCAGGACGAGGGGTGGCAATCGCAATATCCGTTGGCCCTCCAGCGCAGAGGTGGAGAGGGTCAGGGCATAATCCACGAAATACAGCCGATCCCCCAGGATGGCCAGGTACTCTTCCCAGACACCGGTTGCCTTTTCGACGGTATCCCACTTGTTGATTACCACCACCGCTGCCTTACCCTGTTCGCGGGTGTAGCTGGCGACGCGCTGGTCCTGCTCGGTGACCATCTCCTCGGCATCGAGCACCAGGACGACCACGTCGGCATTGCGAACGGCGCGAAGGGCGCTGGACACGCTGAACTTCTCGATTTGATCGTCGATCCGCGCCCGGCGGCGAATCCCGGCGGTGTCGACGAAGACGAAGTCGTGTCCCTCCCAGGACCATTCGACCTCGATGGCATCCCGGGTCGTACCCGGGACTTCGTCGACCATGACGCGCTGGTCGCCCAGCAGGGCGTTGGTCAGGGAGGACTTACCCACGTTCGGTCGACCGACCACGGCAACGCGTATCGGCCGCTCCACCTCGGAAATCTCC
>PWSR01000012.1 GCA_003563985.1 Clostridia bacterium
ATCACACCCCTGGAGCTCTTGGCGGCCTCGGGGATCGGACTCCTCTTCGCCCTCGTGCGGATGCGCTGGCCCCGTTCATCGCGGCGGTGGATGCCCGTGGAATACCTGGACTTCGTCCTGGCCTTCGCCTTCATTTCTCAAACCGGTGGCGTCTCCAGCCCCCTGGTGCCCGGCCTTCTCATCTTCGTCGCGGGTGTAACCCTTCGATACGGCCCTCCCGCGGCCTTCCTCGGAAGCGCCATGAGCATCGCCGGGCTACTCGCTTTGCGTATACTCCCGGCGGGCCCGGGTATCGTTGACCCGACGGTTGCCCTGGCGGGTCTCGGGGGAACCTTGCTCCTGGCCGGCATCGGCCTGGCAGCCCTCGGCGAAGTCGAGCGCCGCCTTCGCGAATCGGCCCAGGAATCCGCCGTCACCGATCCGTTGACGGGGCTGCTGAACCGCCGTTACCTGCGGATACGCATCGAGCGAGAGATCGCACGCCGACGGCGTTACGGCGGCACCTTCACTCTCCTGCGCATGAGCGTGCGCGATCTCGCCTACGTCAACGATCAACACGGGTACGCTGCCGGAGACAAGTACCTGCGTCATATCGCAAAGACGCTCAAAGAATGCGTCCGAAGCGGCGAGGATCTCGCCCGTTACGCCGGGGACCAGTTCATGCTCCTCATGCCCGGAGCCAATCGATGGGACGCCGAGGAAGCCGCCGCCCGTATATCCAGGCGACTCCGGGAGGAGCCCCTCCGGGACGGCAACCTGCAATTCCCCGTCCGCGTCAATATCGGTATCGCTGAGTATCCGCTACACGGACGAAGCTGCGATGAAATCCTGCGGGCCTTCGACCGGGTGCCCCCCCGGAGCGAAGTAAGACGAGATTCATCGGCCGGATGAGCCCTCGCTCCTCCCCGCGCTGGCCTTCGGCCCGCATTCCGCACCTGCGGGGCTCCCCACCCCGGTAGGGTCGTCGCGCACCGCGATGATACTTCCGTTTCACCACTTCGAGAAACGCGAGCGAGCCGAGAGAACGAAACGAGAAGGGGAGGGCTTTCGCCCTCCCCGAGTCACGCGTCGGAATCATGGATGATCACCTTAGGGCGGACCCAGGGGTATCCAGATCCCGGCCTCGTTGGGTTCGTAGCTGCGTCCCGCATCGTAGGGATCCGGGGGTTCTTCGTCGATGTACTCCGGCACCAGGTCGTTCATCGTAACGTCAGATAGATCCGCACCCTCTTGCTCCGCCCATTCCGCCGTCGCTTGGTTGAGCATCAGGGCGTTTCCCTCGTCGACTTCCTCGGCGGCACTGTGTTCGGTCCCCAGGACCACCACGTACCCGATGGCACCTATGACTAGAACCGCCACCAGTATGGTAACTACCGTCGAACTCCCAGCGCCCAATTCGCCTTTGCGGTTTCTCAGAAGCATTATTTGGCCTCCTCGTCACCTGATACCGATATTGTAGACTGGATTCCTTCGACACCCAAACGAGAGGAGGCAAGATGTACCAGCACCTGGAGAGATCCTCCGGAACCGGAAGGATTAACTACGCTATGCGAACTATTTCGCCCGGATTGTATCGATCCCTCCCGAATCCTCGGGGGTCTACGCCTCGGACGCTCTCCCCAGGGCGATCACATCTCGCGGGCAGACGGGCACACAGCGCGGATCGCCCTCGCAGAGATCGCAGATCAGGGGGGCGTTTTCCCGGGGATGCCACCCCACCGCGTTGAAGGGGCAAGCCTGCACACAAGCCATACAGCCCGTGCAACGCGCATCATCCAGTAGAACCGCCCGGGTTCGCGGATCGCGGTGCAACGCGTCCACCGGACAGGCCCGCACACAGGGCGCATTTCCGCACTGGCGGCAGACGCCGGGGTCCTCTCCCGGGGATCGGGGGAATATCCGTGGTTGCCCCCCCATCGCGCAGGCATCGGCGCACAGTCCACAGGCATCACATGCGCCCTGGCGCACGAGCATCCGCGGTGGCGGCGCACCCTCGTCCGGAGATCGGTCCGCCTCCGCCGGGAGCGGGAATTCGGAGGCCTCGATCCCCTTCGCCAGGGGTGCACCCCCCTCGAGCTGCTCGATCTGGAATATCACCCTGCCGTTGGGATCGGGGCAGCTCATTTGCCGGGTCGTCGGTATCCAATCATTCTCCTCGACGATGTTTCTCTGCTTGGCCGGCAACATGGGCAGTAAGCTGGCCAACGCCCACATGCAAATGTACCCCGAGGGCGGAAGGTAGACCCGACCGCCGGCCACTTCGAAGTAATCGCCCACCTTCATGGGCAGATCGCAGAACCCCCGGATTTCGACTACGGTTACGCGCAGATCGTACATGGAGAACCTCCCCCAAGATTTGTGATACTCGTCCCGGCATTGTATTCTTATGGCTGACGCCCACGCGCATGAAAGGAGCACCATGTCCCGGATACATGTGGATACAGTAACCCTCGGACCCCTGGAAACCAACTGCTACCTGGTCGGGGATGACGACGCCCGCGAGGCCGTGGTGATCGACCCCGGGGCGCCCGATCCATCGCTCGACGCAATGATGGAGGGATGGAGGGTGCGGGCAGTCGTCCTAACCCACGCCCACTGGGATCACTTCGGAGGCGCACCCCACGTCATCCGGCATACCAAGGCTCCGTTGCTCCTCGGGAAGGAGGACCTGGACTTGTATCGCGATCCCTCCAGCAACCTCGCCGCGCTTCTCGGTCCCGAGGCCCGGGTGCCCGAACCCGACCGTCTCCTGGAACCGGGCGCAACGGTGGAATTCGGCGACGTCACCCTGACGGTGGCCCACGCCCCGGGGCATAGTCCCGGCGGAATCATCCTCAAGGCCGAGGGGATCGCCTTCACCGGGGACACCATCTTCGCCGGCGCCGTGGGTCGGACGGATTTGCCCGGCGGCTCGGGGACGCAGTTGGCGGAAACCCTGGAACGCGAAATCTTGTCGCTCCCCGACGAAA
>PWSR01000206.1 GCA_003563985.1 Clostridia bacterium
ATTCGAATCCCGAGCCGGTATGATAGTCCCCGGGGTTTCCCGGTCGCCTTCGGTATCCTCGTTTGTCGAGCCCGGTAACGTGCGCGATTTCGTAGCCCGTCGCTGCCACTGAGCCCTCTCGCAGGGAGCCGCTCCGCCCCGATGGCCGACTTTATGTCTATTCCATGGAACGAAAGAGGTCGGTGAGGGGTGGGATCCCTCGCCCCCGAATCTTCTCGTTATCTATCTCGAAGGCCCAAGTCTCCGGTGCACGAGTTCCGTTCATCGCTGGAGTATTCCCGACTTCCATGCCCACGTGGATACCACTACTCTCGCACGATTAGCCGGAGGGCTACCCTCCTGTGTTGCTGAATCCAGGGGATTTACCCGGAAGGCAAACATTGGCGGCAGGGTCACTTCTAGAATCTTCCTTTCGTAATGGCCACCCATATTGCGATAGCCCCGGAGTTTCATCTCGACCCCTGGGTGGTGAGCCCGGCCCGATTCACACGTCTCCTGGGGAACCGAGGCAGGAATGGGAGTGTTCCCGGAGAAGTTCCATCAGGATACTTCGCAATACGAATTATTACCGCAACCGGTTAGATAGGGATACCCATCCTTGCGCGTTGGGAGTGTCGTCAATCGTGGGTTCTGATCTCGAAGGAGACATAGGGAGTGGCGGATTAACCCCCGCCCAGACCAGGGGACTTTGGGCCCTCATCCTCGCCATGTTCAGCGTCAATGTAGGGGTTGGTCTAATCATTCCCCTGTTACCGATATACTCCGAGGCCATGGGAGCCAGCGGCCTCCTGATCGGCCTAATCTTCGGAGCCAACCCCTTCGTCCGCGGTGCCAGCATGTTGACCTTCGGATCCCTGGCCGATCGCAAGGGTAAGAAGAAGTTCCTGCAGTTGGGTATGAGTGGGTACTTCGTCGTGGCCGTCGGCTTTGTCCTCGCGACGACACCGCTTCACCTGTTATTCCTCCGCATCGGGCAGGGTTTTCTCTCGGCGATGATCGCTCCGGTGGCCCGCGCCTACGCCGGCCAGATGAGCCCGCTGCACCAAGAAGGAAAGATCATGGGGATGATCAACGCTGGCTTTTTCGCGGGGTTCGCCGCGGGTCCCCTGGTGGGGGGCGTGTTGGCGGACATGTTCGGGATGGTTGCACCCTTCGCCGCCATGGCAGCGCTCTCGGCAATCGCGGCGATCCTGGTGAAACTGTTCGTTCCAGAACAGCTTCCCCTGCCGATCGATCCCGCCGTCGATCGATCGGAACGCGATCGCTACATGGAGATCATGCGGGATGACACGGTGCGCGGGATCCTGGCGATTCGGAGTTCCGTGGCCATGGGGCGGGGGATTTTCTCCGCCCTCCTGCCCCTGTTCGCCCAGGGCGTGATCGGTCTTACTGCCGGACAGGTAGGGCTGGTCGTGACGGTTCGTCCCCTGTTGTCGTCGCTGTTGCAACCCGGTTTCGGGCGGTTGGCGGACCGTCATAACCGGAAGTGGTTGGCCATCGGGGGATTCATCCTGGCCCCCATCGCCTTCTCATTGGTTCCCGCGACGAGGGCGTTCGCCCACCTGCTATTGTTGGCAGTGATGCTGGGGCTAAGCACGGGGATATCCGTTCCCGCCGCCACTTCCATCGCCGTGGATCGTGGCAGGGAATACGGAATGGGTCGGATCATGGGTCTCGAAGGGATGTGGCAGAGTTTCGCCATGGCCATTGGAGCGATCTCCGGGGGCGCTTTCCTCGACGGTTTTGGGTACACAAACGCCTTTCGCGCCGCGTCCGCCATCGGATTGATCGGGATCTCCATATCCCTGTACTTCCTGAAGGACTATCGCGATTCCCACGTCGAGGTCCCGTCAGCGGTCGGGGAAGTGGATTGATGGCGCCGCAAAGCCCGGTACGATGTGCAAGGAGGGAAAGGTTCCCGGGGTGAGGGGCGCAATATGCTACGCCCGCCTCAACTCCTCGAGCATGCGCGAGATTCTATCTCGATGGTCTTTGGACTCTTCCCGCAGCCTATCGAGATAGTTATTGAGATAAGCGGAATCACCTGCAAATATCCTATAGGAATCTGATTCAATAACCGATACCTCTATGTGATATGCCGCCGACAGGGCGGGCAAGAGAGATACTTCCCCGGCATTGATCCGCCGATTGACATCCTGAACGTATTCTGTAGATATTTCCAGCGGGCGCACCTTGTATTGGCTCGCGTCCAAGAAGACCGTTTTGCCGTCGACCTTCTCCAGGAGTTCCCTCATGGTTCGGGCATGGTTCATTTCTTCCGAAGACAACTCGTCGAAGAAAGACTTGGCCTCCGGAAAATGGTTCGCGCAATCCGCATAGAGATTGGCTAGAGATTCTTCATATTGCAGCAACAGGCTCACAACTCGCTGGGGCAACGATATATCAATCCCTTCTTCACTGCGCTATAAGAGAATAGTGCTTTCTACGGCAGTTTCGCCCAACAGTGCGGATTCCCCTGTCTCATTTAAGCATCAACACATGCAGCCGCGCTGCTTGAACCGAGTTGCCTGCGATAGGGTTGGGGTCCGGCGTACTGATTGCAGGTGGCATGGCCAGTTTACGGATCTGTCTTTCGGTTGAGGACGTCTCGGATTCACACCACAACCCATCTCCAACCCCCGCCGCCTCGAATCGTGCGTGCAGTTCCCTCGCACACGGCTCGCCGACACTTCTCAAACTCGGCATGCGGAGGCTCCCCGAAATCCATCGGGGAGCCCCGTGCCTGTAGGGAATAGGGTGCGGGGTTAGATGTCCCGGATCTGGGGATCCAGTATGTCCCGTAGGCCGATGCCTATGAGGTTGAATCCCAGTACCGTGTAGACCAGGGCAACTCCCGGGAATATGGAGAACCAGGGCGCCTGCCGGATGAAGTCGATACCCTCGTTGAGGATCACACCCCAGTCCGGCGTGGGTGGTTGTGCACCCAGGCC
>PWSR01000209.1 GCA_003563985.1 Clostridia bacterium
CACCCGTCCGCGCAATTCCCGCCCCTCCCGTACCACCCGCTCCAGGGCCGCCAGGCCGTGGGCCAGGTCTCCCCCGGTCTCCCGCGCCAACTCCAAGGCCGCCACGAACCGGCCGTAGGTGCGCTCGGGCGTCCGCCGGTGGGATGCCCGCAGGGCGGACCCGAGGGACACCCCCACGGAGTAGTCCCCGAGCACCCGCCGCAACTCCTCCCGGAGGACCGGTCCGTGGGCTTCCTCTGCCCCGGCGCGGACCAATTCCAGGGGTGTCTTGCCGGCCCGGGCCCGGCGACGCAGCGCGGGGAGGGACCCTTCCATGTCCGCCGCCATGCGCCGCACCCGGGCACGACGACGCCGGGTGGACCAGTGGTCGCGCCAGCCCGCGATTCGGATGGCGATCCTTCGTCCGAAGAGGCCCGGGGCCGGTCGGGTGGACACCGCGAGGGACAGGGCGGCGACCAGCAGGCCGACGGCCGGGACCATGGCCAGTTCCGCGGCCCTCATCGCAACCGCCTCCCCGGGGGCTCGGGATCGATCCGCCGGATCTCGCCGACGCGCCGGTTTCCCTGGTCATCGCGAACCAGGTGGACCACCAGGTCGATGACGTCGTGGACCTGCTCGGCGACGGCGTCGAAGGGAATCCCCGAGTCCGCCATCTGGATCAGGTGCATCATCCGGGTGAGCGCCTGCCCCGCCCCCGAGGCGTGGATGGTGGCCATGGCGCCGGCGTGCCCCGTGGTCAGGGCCACCAGGAGTTCGAAGGCCTCCTTGCCACGGACCTCCCCGACGATGATCCGGTCGGGTCGCATACGGAGGGCATTGCGGACGAGATCGCGCATGGTGACCTCGCCGCCGCCGTCGGGATTGGGCAACCGGGTCTCCATCCGCAGCCAGTGGGGATGCTGCAGCTGCAGTTCCGTCGAATCCTCGATGGTGACCACCCGCTCCCCGGCGGAGATCCCCCGGGAGAGGGCGTTCATCAGGGTCGTCTTGCCCGTCCCCGCCGCGCCGGAAATCAGGAGATTTTCCCGGCGGCCCACCGCGGAGACCAGGGACTGGGCCACCCGGCGATTCAAGGTGTCGCGGCGGATCAGCTCTTCGAGTTCGAACATCTCCCGGCTGAACTTGCGAATGGTCAGGTACGGGCCATCCACCGCCAGGGGCGGAAGGACGGCGTGCACCCGCGATCCGTCGGGGAGGCGGCCGTCGGCCCAGGGGTGGGCCAGGTCAATGCGCCGCCCGAGATCCCCGAAGACGCGCTCCAGGAGGTTCATCAACTGCTCCGGGTCTGCAAATACAAGTTCCGTCTCCTCCAGGCGCCCGGAGCGCTCCACCCAGATGCGGTGGGGGCCGTTAACCATGATCTCGGTGACGGAATCGTCCGCCAGAAGGTCCGTGATCGGTCCGAATCCCAGGAGGTTCTGCGCCGCGGCCCGGACCTCGCGGCGGTCCAGGTCCACCTCGCCCGCCGCTCCGGACTCGGCGATCAACGTCCCGACCAACCGATAGAACTGTTCCCGGGCGCGCTCGTCCCCGCGGGCCTGCTCCAGCAAGGGCTGGTGGGACCGGAGCACGCGATCCTGCACTTCCCGCAGCAGCTCGGGGGCCGCGCGCGTCCGGGGATAGGCAATCGACCCGGGGGATGCATCGGCCGCCGGCATCGTTTCTCTTTCATCCATCGAGCAGTTCAGCTCCCTTCGCCAACAAGCGATTCTTCCAACGCCTCCACCGGGGAATTCCCCCGTCCTCCGGTGGCACCGCCCCGTACATGTCCCGGATCACCGCGTCCATCGCGGTCCCGAGGGGGGAATCGGGTTCCGCGCTCAGGGGTGTCCGTCCCCGGACGGCGGCGGCCGCCACCGTCGGCCCGAGATCGGGTACGCGGGCCAGGCAGGGCATACCCAGCACGGAGGGCACGTCCCCCTCGCTGAGGGGAGAGCCGGGGGCATACCGATTGAGGATCGCCCGGGCCCCGCGCTCCCGCGGGTGGGTTTGCAGCACGTTCTGCAGCCGTCGATAGGAAACGGGATCGGGCGAGAGGGGACAGACCAGCAGGTGCGCATCCTCCAGCATCATCCGCGCCAGCTCCGAGGGGCCCTCGGAGGGCGTATCCACCACCAGTACATCGTACAGGCGCTCCAGGCAACGGAGGGTGGGCCGGATCCCCTCGCGAACGGCCAATTCCACCAGCTCGGGGCGCCCGGGAGCGGGGAGCACCTCCAGGCCACTGCTGTGCCGCGTGACGAACTCGCGCAGCAGATCCGCCGTGATGTCCTCCCCGTAGGCGGCGGCGTCCATCAGGGTGGGGACATCGATGGCCCCCAGGTAGTAGCCCAGGTCGCCCCCGCCGACGTCCAGGTCCACGAGGCCGGTCTTCAGGCCCAAGCGGTGGAGGATCCGGTGGGCCAGGGCGATGGCGAGGGTGGTCTTCCCCACCCCGCCCTTGGGATTGAACAGGGCCACCACCTTCGGTCGAGCCGCGACCCCTCCATCTTCTACCGGGGGACCCCCCGCTTCCCCGGGGATCACCTGCCCCTCCCGGGCGCCGGACCGACCGCCGGGGTCGGCCACCACGATACCCCGGGGGAGTTCGGGCGGCTCCACGTTCCCCCGGCGCAGGTAAACGACCAGGTCGAAGGCCCCGGTCCAAAGCTCGGAGGCCGCCGGGGATATCGGCCCCTGGAGGGAGGCGGCATCCAGCAGTAGAATTTCCCCGGGTCGCGTCGGGCGCAGCTCGCCTTCGGCTTCCGCCACCACGCGGGCGATGTCGGCCATGCCGGCGCTCTGCAGTTGACCGGCCAGGCCGAAGTCGCGGGTCACCAGGGTCGCCGGTGGAGTGGATCGGTTCCCCGCGCCGTTCAGGGATTGTCTTCGGTCGTCCACGATGATCCCTCCCTCCCCACGTAGTCGTAGAGATTGCCACCCCCGGCGCCGGGACCCGGGAAACCTGGCTCCGCGTCGTAGGGTACCGTGGCCAGAAACAGCGTCCCGGTAGCCATGGCGTAGGAGAGGGCCTCGGCGCCGCGGGAATCCACCGCCAATATCGCCGTCTCCGGCGGATTGGGATCGCCCGGGCTCCACGGCGCGCCCGAGGCGTCCCGAACATCTTCGACCCGAATTCGTTCCAGCAAGATACGGGCCACGGCGGCCCCGTGCACCGAGGGCTCCGCGAAGTGGATGACGTCCACCCGATGGCCCGGGCGCAGGGTTCCACCCACTGCCCCCTCGGGACGAGCCGGGACCGCCACGGCTCGCTCCGTCCCTTCCAGGCCCCAGGGGATCCCCGCGGTGGTGTCGCCCGGATCCACCAGGTCCACCCCGAGCACCTGGGTTCCGGCGGGTATGGACCGCCGGCTGTAGCGTCCCGCCCCCATCTCGACCTCCGAGATGGCCGCGGGATGCGCGGCCCCCTCCGGCAGCATCCTCCGCTCCAGCATGTCGGAGCCGATGCGCTCGTGGGGCTCAATGTCGACCCCGGCCACTACCACCGGGGCTTCGGCGGAGGACATCACCAGGTATAGGAGACAGCCCAGGGACACTGCGGCACCCAATAGCAGGGCGCCCATCAATCGTCGTCTTGGTATCCAAATGGTTCATCACCTCCGGGCCCACAGGATGACACGGCCCGGCGCGAATTGTCAATACTTTCCATGGTTGACTTTACCAATTCCCCTTGCTAGACTCCGGGATACCCGGCGGGAAGGGAGGTGATGCGACGCGATGCGAGCAGAAGAGAACACCCGTTTCCCCCGCGCCCCCGTCGTCGTCGCCGTGGCGCTGTGGATGGCGCTGGCTGGAGCGGGACCGGCGTGGGCGGCGGTGATTCCGGGGGACGAGGCCCCCGCGGCGTCGGACAGCTGGTACTACGACCTGGCGACGCACTGGAGCCGGCCCTACGTCCTGACATTGTGGGAGGAGGGTGTAACGGATGGGTACCCCTTCCCGATCATGGGCCCGGGGTGGGATTGGACCTACGGATACGATTTTCGGCCCGACCACGCCATGTCCCGGGGGCAATTGCTGCTCATGATGTCCCGGGTCTTCGACAAGGCGCCGGACCCGAGCGTCCCGTCGCCGTGGCCGGACCTGCCGCCGGGATACCTCCTGTACGGGAAGCCGGTGTACGCGGAAATACGGGCGGCGGCGGAGGCGTGGGAGATCGCCCCGCCGGGCGGATCCATCCGACCCGGGGAAACCGTGACGCGCATGTACTCGGTGTCGACTATCCTGTCGGCGCTCGGCCTGGACGATTACGCGGTCGGCCTGTCGCCGGCGGAGATCGACGACATCCTGGCGGACTTCTCCGATGCAGGCGTCATCGCCCCGGGGGATCGGCCGGAGGCCGCGGCGGCGGTAGATCTCGGCCTGGTCATCGGCTACGACGACGAGACGCTACGGCTGGGGAACGAGATCACCCGGGCCGAGGGGGCCACGATCCTGTACCGGTCGTGCCTGATGCGCCTGCACCCGGAACACGAGCGGTTCTTCCCCGACGGCGACGGCCACCGAGAGGAGCTGGGCATCGAAGCCACCGGGCTGCGGAATGCCAGCAACGTCCGATGGCACGTAACCATCGAGGATCGGTCGGGCTCCATCTACCGGCACCTGCCGACGACGACTCCCGCCGACGGGGATCCCCACGCCGTGACGTGGGATGGGTACGACGATGAAGGCGATCCGGTGACCCCGGGACGCTATTTCGTCGGTGGATGGGCCGAGGATCGAAGGGGCAACGTATTCGGGGCCGTCCGGGTTCCCGTGGAGCTGGTTCATCGCACCCTGGAGGCCGCCCTGGAACCGGGGATCGTCGATCCCGAAGAATCCCTCCGGGTGGAAGCGACCACGACGGGATCCCCCCTGGGGGTCCGCCTGGCCACGGGGAACGGGACCGAGTCCCTGCAGCCCCTGGGCGGCGGGGAACCCTGGGATCCGGTCGATTGGCGCCTGGATACCTCCGGGAGCGAACTGGGGTTGGCGGTCGGGGTCCACGAGATGGAGGTCATCGCCGATTTCGGGCCCGTGGAACGGCGGGTGCAGCTCACCCTGGAAATCGACGCGGGGTCCGACGAAGATGATGATCCCGGAGGAGATCCGGGGGATGGAGACGACGGTGATCCGGACGGGGGGGACGGTTGGGAGCGTTCCGACCTGACCACCATACTGGTCCGGTGATGGGACGGGGAGGGGATCTCTCCCCTCCCCGCGATCCTCAGGTCTCCTTGAATTCCTTGGCCATTTGCGCCTGCAACTCCGAGTCGGTGAAGCAATCCACGGCGGTCATGGCCAGGGCCTTGGCGCCCAGTAGCATCGCCTTCCGGCCCTCGTCGGACGCCGCGGCCTCGCCGAACTCGATGCTGTGGCCGGCAATCGACGGCGGCACGATGGCAACGTAGGGATGGATGGACGGGACGACCTGGCTCACGTTCCCCATGTCCGTGGATCCGCCGCCGCGGAGGGTCTCATCGATCGTCTCCCCCAGCAGGCGGAAGTTCTCAGCGTAGGAGCCCGCCAGGGAGAGGTTCGGCTTCATGTTGGCGTACCGATTGGCGGTATTGCGGAACTCCACGGTACAACCGGCGGCCCGCGCCCCGCCCTCGGCGCAATCCTTGACCCGCCCGACCACTTCGTCGAGGTAGTCGACCTCGGCGGCCCGGGCGTACATCCGGATCCGCGAGATGGAGGGAACGATGTTCGGCGATTGCCCGCCCTCGGTGATGATCCCGTGGATGCGCACGTCCTCGGTGACGTGCTGGCGCAGCGCATTCCATCCGTTGAAGGTCTGGATGGCGGCGTCCAGGGCGTTGCGGCCCCGCTCCGGCGAAGCGGCGGCGTGGGAGGACTTGCCGTGATAGGTGATCTCCATGGCCTCCCGGGCCAGGCTGCGTCCCCCGATCCCGTTGATGGCCGAGGGATGGATCATCATGGCGCAGTCCACGTCCTCGAAGAGCCCGGCTTCGACCATGAGAACCTTCCCACCGGCGTCGTCCACCGCGCCCTCCTCGGCGGGGGCACCCATGACGAGGAGTTTGCCGGAGAATCCGGCCGCGGCCAGGTCATCCAGGACCGGCAACAGGGCGATGCCGGCGCCGACCCCGGAGGCTCCGATGATGTTGTGCCCGCAGGCGTGGCCCATGCCCGGCAGGGCGTCGTACTCGGCGAGGATGGCGATGGTATACCCCTCGCCCTCCCCGAAACTCTTCTCCGCCAGGAAACTGGTCTCCATGCCGGCCACCTTGCGTGCCACTTCGAAGCCGGCGGATTCCAGCATCCCCGATAGGAGTTCCGCCGCCCGGTACTCCTGGTGCCCGAGTTCCGGGTTGGCGTGCATCTCCAGGGCGGCCTCCCACAGTTCCTCGGCCCCCCGGTCCACGATTTCCACGATCCTGTCCTTAAGCGCTGATTTGTCCAACGTATGCTCCCTCCCAATGCTCTGGTTCAAATGAATCCGTTGACATGTATCCACCAATCGACCTCTATTCCTTCGCCGGGGTCACATCAATCCCTCGGGGTGCTCGGAAATCCAGAAGTCCAGGATCCGGCGCAGGGCCGCATCGCGGCCGAGTCGGCTGGTATCGACGATGAGGTGCGGCAGGCAACTGCGTTCCAGCAATGCGATGTATTCTTCCTGTTGCGATCGGTAGTGGGCGACGATCTCCCCGGGGTTGGACCCGTAGCCCTGGATGTACGCGAGCCAGCCCGGCCAACGGGGGCGCAGCAGGCGCCGCCGTAGGTCCGCGGCGTCGGCGGTGAGCAAGCAGAGGCGACAGCCCAGCTCACCCAGGTCCCGGTCGATTCCCTCGACGTGGTCCCAGGATAGGTGGGGATAGTAGATGGCATGGGTCAGGTGGAAGCGTTCCATGGCGTAGAGGATACCCGTCTTCCCGCCGCCGGCGAATCCCCGGTCGGCGAGGGCATCGCGGTGGGCCCGGATATCCCCCACCAGGCGTCCCAGGTGTTCCCGGTGGTCCGCCGGGTTCAAGGACCCGGAACGATGCGCGCGCTCCAGTACCCGCTGGGTCAGGTGCTCGGAGAGGAAGAAGCGTGAGGGCTCATCGCGGGCGGCCACGCGGCGCGCGGATCGCAGGGCCGCGAAGATCGTACTCTTCCCGCTACCGGGAATCCCCTCGAGCAACAATCCGCGCGGAGATCCACCCGCCACCGGAGACGGGAAGGCCTTCACCGCCCGACCCATTCGGGGCCCTCGGGCCGGATCTCGCACCGCCGATATCGTCCATAGGCCCCCCGGAAATCGACCACCAGCACGTAGTCATCATCTCCCGCGCCGTACCAGTTGATCTGGGTGACGGTGAAGAGATCGCCCTCCTCCAGGAAGTCCCCGAGGACCGGGCCCTCGGGATCGGGGCCCAGGGCGAGGAAATCGGGGATGTCCGGCGCGAAAAACTGCAACTCCTCCCCCGCCGACACCACGGGTTCCTCGCTTTCATCCTCCAGGCGCTCGACGGCCGCGAAGATCTTCTCCGCGGCGTCGATGGCGTGCTGGCTTCGAAGGGCGTAGACCGAATCCGTCACCCGGGGCCAGAAGACGACCAGGATGACAGCCACCGAAAGGAGCACTACCAGGCGCTCCGGAGTAAACAGGCCCCGCAGTGAGATACCCCGTCGTCCGTTCCCGGTGGTCAAAAGATCAACCTCCCGCGGCTCAACCCATCAGCGACCTCTCCAGTTCCGCCCGGTCCACGCAGTGGGCGAAGGCCGTGGAGCGGGAAATGACGCCCCTGAGTACCAGCTGCGCCAGGGCGTAGTCCATGGTTTGCATGCCGACGGAACGCCCGGTCTGCATCATGCTGTACAGCTGGTGTTCCTTGCCCTCTCGGATGAGGTTCCGGACGCCGGAACTGTTGATCAGGACCTCGGCCGCCACGACGCGACCGTCACCGCTGAGTTTCGGAAGGATCTGCTGGGCGACGATGGCCTGGAGACTGCCGGCCAATTGTTCCCGGATCTGGCCTCGCATGGCGTCGGGGAAGATATCGATGATCCGGTTGACGGCCAGGGCCGCAGTCTGGGTGTGCAGGGTCGAGAGGACCAGGTGGCCGGTCTCCGCCGCCGTCAGGGCGATGGCGATGCTGTCGCGGTCCCGCATCTCACCGATGAGGATGACGTCGGGATCGTGACGCAGGGCGTGGCGCAATGCTACCGGGAAAGATGACGTGTCCGTCCCCAGTTCCCGCTGCTTGATGATGGAGTTCCCGTGCACGTGAAGGAACTCGATGGGATCCTCGATGGTGATAATGTTGACCCGACGTTCCTGGTTAATCTTCCCGATAAGGGCGGCCAGGGTCGTGGTCTTCCCGCTCCCGGTAGGGCCGGTGAGCAGCACGAGACCCCGGGGCAGCATGGCGAAGTCCTCGATGACCTTGGGGAGCCCCAGGTCGGAAAACACGGGGATTTCCCAGGGGACCACCCGGAACACGGCGCCCAGGCTGCCTCGCTGCCGCATGATGTTCCCGCGGAACCGACTCACGCCCGGGATGGAGTAGGAGAAGTCCAGTTCCATGTTCGTCGCCAGATCTTCGCGGCGCTGCTCATTCAACAGGGGGGCCAACAAATTGTCCATGTCGTCGATCTCCACGATGGGCTGGGATTCCAGGGCGATGAGTTCACCGTATTGCCGAACCATGGGTGGCAAACCCGGGGCGAGGTGTAAGTCCGATCCATTCATCTCCACGGTCGTGCGCAGAATCTCGTTAATTTCCATCAAAGCACCACCCTCATCACTTCCTCTAGGGACGTCATGCCCTCGCGGACTTTGGCCAATCCATCTTCTCGCAGGGTTATCATACCCTCTTCTATGGCCTTCCGGCGGATCTCCCCGGCGGAGCGGCGATCGAGGGTCATTCGCTGAATCTCTTCGGTTATGGGAAGGAGTTCGTATATCCCGATGCGGCCACTGTACCCGGTACTGGCACAGCGGAGGCATCCCCCGGGCTTGGGACGATAGATCCGGATCTTCTCTTCGTCCGCCTCCAGGGGAAAGCCCGGTATCTTCTCGGCGTGCGCGCGATCGAGATAGTGCTCCTCCTTGCAGTGGGGACAGAGGACCCGCGCCAGGCGCTGGGCCAGGACGCAGGCCAGAGACGAGGCGGTGAGATAGGGTTCGACGTTCATCTCGGTGAGGCGGCTGACGGCGCCGGAGGCATCGTTGGTGTGCAGGGTCGCAAAGACCAGGTGCCCCGTCAAGGCGGACTCGATGGCGATCCGGGCGGTCTCGGCGTCCCGGATCTCGCCGACCATGATGATGTCGGGGTCGCAGCGGAGTATGGAACGCAATCCCGAGGCGAAGGTGAGACCGGCGCGGGGGTTGATCTGGATCTGGCTGATCTCCTCCATGCGCCGCTCCACCGGGTCCTCGACGGTGATGACGTTCTTCTCCGCCCGGTCCACCGTGGCCAGGCTGGCGTACAGCGTGGTGCTCTTCCCACTGCCGGTGGGTCCGGTGACGAGTATGAACCCGTACGGCAGGTCCACGGATTCGCGATACTTCTTGAGTACCGAGGGGACGACACCCAGTTCCTCCAGGGTGATGAGGCGTTCGGAACGATCCAGGAGGCGGAGGGTCAGGCGCTCCCCGAAGGTGGCCGGAAGGGAGGCAACGCGAACGTCGATGATGCTGCCCTCGATGCGCAGGGTCATGCGGCCGTCCTGGGGAACCCTTCGTTCGGCGATGTCCATCCCGGACATGACCTTGATCCGGGACACCAGGGACGCGTGCATCCTCCTCGGTGGGTTCATGATGTCGTGGAGTACGCCGTCGATGCGGAACCGGATCCGAAGATAGGCTTCGTGCATCTCGATGTGCACATCGCTGGCCTTGGAGGAGACGGCCTGGGATAAAATCATGTTGGCCAGCTGCACGGCGGGTCGTTCCGAGGCCTCTTCCATGGGATCGATATCCCCGGAGGTATCGAGTTCCTCTTCTTCCGCCTGTTCCACGCCCACGGTCTCGTGGGAGTAGCGGCGAATGGAAGCCTCCAACTCGTTGTCCACGACGACCACGGGCTCGATGTCGAACCCGGTCAAGATCCGGAGGTCGTCCAGGGCCAGGATGTCGTTGGGGTGTTTCATGGCGACGACCAGGCGATCTTCCCGGAAGGCGATGGGGAGCGCGTTGTATCGACGTGCATCCTCGGGGGTCACCGTGGACATGGCCGCGGGGTCGGGACTCATCTCCTCGAGGCTTATCAGTTCGACGCCCGCCTGGGTGGCCAGTATGCCTGCGATGTCTGCTTCGGTACAATAGCCCATGTCGATGAGAATCTTGCCCAGGAGTCCGCGCTCATTCTTGCGGAATCCTTGATTCGCCAGGGCTTCCCGGAGCTGTTCCTCGGTGATGACGCCCCGCTTGATCAATGCCTCGCCCAAGAAGTCGCGGGGCTGGCGATTGCGGGCCCTGGGTCGTTCGTTTTCCCTGTCCACCATTTGATCCTCCCGTTGCAGCGGCGATGGTTATCGTTGGCGCCGGTTGATAGTGTGTATACACTGGTTTAAGGATATTCAATAAGTTCTCCGACTGTTCCTTCATAACCTCCACGGCAATTCGGGGAGGAAAGCCGGGATCCCCGGGGGAATAGTGTTCTCAGATCCGAAATCCCTGGGAGGCGGCCCGTTTGCATACAATCTACATCGTGTTTACCCTGCTCTTCGGCAGCGTGCTCGGAAGCTTCACCAATGTATTGATTGCCCGGTTGCCCCGGTCGGAAACCATCACGGGACGGAGCCATTGTCCGGATTGCGGTACGGAGCTCGGGGTCCTGGACCTGGTGCCGGTGCTGAGCTACCTGGTGTTGCGGGCGCGATGCCGATACTGTGGCGTCGGCATTCCGGTGCGCTATCCCATCGTGGAGGCCCTCGGTGCGTTGCTGATGCTGTCGGCATATATGCGCTTCGGTGCCGATATAGGGGCGCTGGTGATCTCGGGCGTGTACGTGGTATTCGTCTTATCCGTCTTCTTCATCGATTTTACCCACGCCATCGTGCCCAATAGCCTAACCTATCCGGTAGGCATTATGGCGTTGGCCCTAGCGGTTGCCGGGCACCATATGTCCCCGCCACT
The DNA here is from genome assembly GCA_003563985.1 of Clostridia bacterium. Lineage (GTDB taxonomy): Bacteria > Bacillota > Sulfobacillia > SLMV01 > SLMV01 > CSSED11-154. The sequence goes on from PWSR01000209.1 coordinate 11,072, forward strand.
GGGTTCCGCGCTCCTGGGCATGCTAATCGGGGGTGGAGTGTTCCTCGCCATGCTTCTGCTCACGGGGGGAGCGGGGATGGGGATGGGAGATGTGAAGCTGGTGGCGGTGATGGGGCTGGCCCTTGGGCCCCTGAAGCTGCTTCCGGCGGTCTTGATTGCTGCGCTCTCGGCTTTAGCATTCTACGCAGTAGTGAGTCTAATCCACCGGGGGAAGATCGAAGATCTCGAA
>PWSR01000158.1 GCA_003563985.1 Clostridia bacterium
CCGGCGCAGCAATCGGCACAACGTCTACACCTGGACTCCCTCCGCACCGTCAACAAGTTGGATGAAGCGAAGTTGGAGGTCACCTTGATCCTCCGGGACGGTAACGGCGGCACCATCGAGGGTTCCGCCGTCGCCGGGAATACCCGGAGTGATAACCCGCGGGTGTTTGCCCTGGCGACCGTGGCCGCCCTCAATGCGGCCTTCAATGGCGAGATCTCCGCGCAGTTGGAGGACATTGAAGTGGTGCGCATGTCCCCCGGGGAGGTGGTCGTTTGCACAGTCGGCATGGGCAGGGGACCCGGGGGTCCGGCGACGCACGCGGGCGCTGCCCTCGTGGTCGACGAGGATCGAGGGCGCGCCGCCGTCACGGCAGTCTTGAATACCCTGGACGGAACCGGACAGTCGAAGGGGTCGACGACAGGGTTCGGTGGTGATGGGCGCACCGATGGCCCCCGCTTCTACTAGTCCGGTGGAGACCCCGTGCGGATGCGAAGTATCGGATTCCAAAGATCGTTTTGGCCCCGGCGGATGCGCACCACCCCCGGGGCCGCATCTTGCCGTGAATCGATGATGGGAGGTTGTTCTTGGAGTCGAGCCGGAGGGTTTTCGAGGGAAGACTGGTACGCGTAGACATCCTGTCCGCGGAGGGTCGCGACTGGGAGGTGGTCCGCATGGGCGACGTCGCCGCCGTCATCGCCCTGGATGACGCGGACTCCGTGCTGGTGGTTTCCCAGGACAGACCCGCCGTCGACGAGGTTACCTGGGAGATCCCGGCGGGACGCGTCGAGGGCGGCGAGGATCCCCGCGAGTGCGCCGCCCGGGAGCTGGCCGAGGAGACCGGGTATCGGGCCCGCAGCATGCGCCACCTGGGTACCTTTTACAGTTCCCCGGGCTTCACCGACGAGAGGGTCTTCTTGTACCTGGCGCGCGGGTTGACGCCGCTGGAGGTTCGACCCTCGATGGACCCGGGCGAGGATATTCGCACGAAATGGATTTCCCGCGATGCCCTTCACCACGTCGGGGACGCCAAGAGTCTGGCCGCCGTGGCGCTCTTGGCGTCGGAATCGTCTCCCGGGGAGAGGTAACATCGGGTGGTGGATCTCTTTTGGCCCCGGGCACCAGGTGATATCATTGGGACGACTGGAAACGATTTACGCCTTACATAGTATATTCAGGAGAGGGGAGACCGTTCACTTATGAAAATCGGAGTCCCGAAGGAAATCAAGAGCAATGAACACCGCGTGTCCATGACGCCCGCCGGCATCGCTACCCTGGTGGGGGATGGTCACGAGGTCTTCGTGGAGACGAGTGCGGGGGAGGGCAGTGGCTTCTCCGACGACGCCTACCGCGGGGCCGGAGCCGAGATCCTGGACACTCCCGGGGAGGTCTTTGGAACCGCCGAGATGATCGTAAAAGTCAAAGAGCCCCTGCCACCGGAGTACGATCTCTTCCGTCCCGATCACCTGTTGTTTACCTATCTTCACCTGGCCGCCGAGGAGCAGCTTACCCGGGTATTGATGGACAAGAACGTCGTATCCATCGCCTACGAGACCGTGGAATTGCCGGACGGCAGCCTGCCGCTGCTCACCCCCATGAGTGAAGTCGCCGGTAGAATGGCCACGCAGGTGGGCGCCCAGGTGCTGGAGAAGCACAATGGCGGCGGCGGCGTCCTCTTGGGCGGTATCCCCGGCGTGACCCCCGCGAAGGTAGTCATAATCGGCGGTGGCGTGGTGGGTACCAATGCGGCCAAGATGGCCGTCGGCCTCGGTGCCCGCGTCGTGATCTTCGACATCGACGCCGGTCGCCTTCGGTACCTGGATGATATCTTCGCCGGTCGAATCGAGACCCGCATGAATAATCCGTACACCCTGGCGGAGGAATTGGAGGACGTCGATCTCCTCATCGGTGCGGTTCTGGTGCCCGGGGCGAAGGCGCCCAAGCTGGTCACCGAGGCGATGGTACAGGGCATGCCGGCCGGTTCGGTGATCGTCGACGTGGCCATCGATCAGGGTGGGTCCGTGGAGACCATCGATCGAGTTACCACCCACGCGAACCCGACGTACGTGATGCACGACGTCGTCCACTATTCGGTGGCCAACATGCCGGGTGCGGTTCCCCGGACCTCTACCATCGGACTGACCAATGCGACCCTTCCCTACACGCGGGCGCTGGCGTCCAAGGGATGGCGGCGCGCCATCGCCGAAGATCCCTCCCTGGTCCCGGGAGTCAACGTACTGGATGGACACATCGTGTACGAGGGCGTGGCCCTGGCCCACGACCTGCCCTACACGGACATCGACGAAGTCCTCTGACGACAACATCCATCCCCCGGGCGTCGCGTCCTCGCTTTGCGCCCGGGGGATCCGGCGGATCCATCCGCCTCGGAGACGACGGACCGGGCCGCCGCCCGTCGCGATCATTGACCGGAGGGATGGAGTAACGTGCCCCGGGATCCCATCGAAGAATACCTGGATTACATCGGCGTCGAACGGGGACTGGCACCCAATACGTTGCTGGCATATCGTCGCGATCTCGAGGATTTCCTCGCCTACCTGGGGGATGACGACGCACGGACTCGGCTCGAACGGCTCCGGGACGTCGACCGGGTATCCGTGGGCTCGTACGTCGTCCACCTGAGGAGCCGCGGGCTGGCGTCTACCACCGTGGCCCGTCGCCTGGCGGCGCTGCGGGGCTTCTTGAACTACCTCGTCGGCATCGACGATCTAAAGCGCAACGCCGCCCGGGACGTGGAGGCACCGAAGCCGACCCACAGGCTCCCCTCGGTCCTGACCCCCGAGGAGGCGATGGCCCTTCTTTCGGAGCCCGCCACCGCCGAACCCCGGGATCTCCGGGATCAGGCCATCCTCGAGTTACTCTACGCCACGGGAATCCGCGTATCGGAGCTGGTGAACCTCGACCACGACAGTGTTCACCCGGTCCGAAGGCAAGTCCGCTGCATCGGCAAGGGGAATCGGGAGCGGATCGTTCCCCTGGGTGCCATCGCGGCACAGGCCCTCGAGCGATACCTGGAACTCGCCCGACCCAGGCTCGCCCGCCGCGCCCGGGAAATGGCCCTGTTCTTGAATCATCGCGGTGGACGACTGACGCGCCAGGGGATATGGAAGATCGTGCGCCGGCGGGCGGTGGCCACCGGGATCACCAAGAAACTGACGCCCCACGTACTCCGACATTCCTTCGCCACGCACCTCCTGGAGAACGGTGCGGACTTGCGCTCGGTACAGGAACTCCTGGGACACGCGGACATTGCCACCACGCAGATCTATACCCACCTCACCGGGGGACACCTGCGCGACGTCTACCGGGATGCGCATCCCAGGGCCTGACGCTTCGGTGGCGGTATCGCGGCCGGGGCTCCCACCCCCGGATCGAACCGGGCTCTGCGCGACGGTGGGCGGATCGATCGACCGGGCGGGGTTGGTGTCGGTTGAAGGGTTGCCCGCGCGGTGTTACTATTTTCCTTGGTGAATGGCCCGGCCGGGAAGTTCGATGCGAGGCAACTTCTCTCCCGGTGGCTCGAAGTGCCATCGCCCGACCCTGGAGGTGGGGATTCTGAACCCGATGAGTATGTTGATCAGTATACCCGGATTGTTGGCGGCCATCATGATCCACGAACTGGCCCACGGGTACATGGCGGACGCCCTCGGGGATCCGACGCCCCGTGCCGCCGGTCGTCTATCCCTCAATCCGTTGGTGCACCTCGACCCCATCGGGACGCTTATGCTGATCATGTTCCGCTTCGGATGGGCGAAGCCCGTGCCGATCAACGTAATGTATTTCAGCGATCGACGTCGCGGCATGCTGCTGACGGGCCTGGCGGGGCCCATGAGCAATTTTATCGCCGCCGTGATCGCCTCCTACATCTTCTTGCAGTTTCGCTTCCTGGGCGCCACGGTGGCCACGATTCTCTACTACTTCTTGATGTATAACCTCTGGCTGGGATTGTTCAACCTCCTCCCCATTCCACCACTGGACGGATCGCACATCGCCAAGTCCCTGGCTCCGTACGGGTCGGGACTTTGGCACGCGATGCAGCAGTTGGATCAATACGGCTGGATGTTGCTGATATTGCTGCTCGTCTTCCGCATCATTCCGCGGGTCCTCTTCCCGGTGGCGAATGCCATGCAGGGCTGGATCTTCTCCCTGGTTTCCCTGGTGATAATCTGATGAATCGAGAACCGCACGTCCCCGACCGCGAGGAATTCCACCGGCTATCCGAGAGCCTTCGGGCCCAACTGGAGGCGCTGGACGCCGAGCGTCGCCGGGATCGGCCGGCCTATCGCGAGCGGATCGCGGCCCTGGAACTACTCCCCTGGGTGCGGCGCGTGACCGAATTCACCGAGAGTCCCGATCCCCCGGATATCGAGGAAGAGGCCGAACTCGTCCGTCTCCTGGCGGACCTCGTGGATAAGAAGAGTGCAGGCCTGGTGCCCGAGGAAGCCGAGGATCGTAGCCCCGAGGCCGAGGAAGAAGAACGATCCGAAGAACTGTTCCGCCATCTCATGGAATTCAGCCGGTACCGGGAAGTGGCCCGGGAATTGGATCGAAAGGCCGAGGAGATGCGTCGGACTCACCCGAGAATCCCCCCGGAGATCGCGGAGTGGGAGCGGGTGTTGGCCGACATCGATGGGGCCGACCTGGGGGAGCTCGTCGGCGCCCTGGAACGATTGTTATCCCGGGAAGCGGAAGAGGAAATCGAGACCATCCCGCGGGACCGGGTCAGCGTCACGGATTGTGCCCGCCGCATCCGGGGCATCATGAAGACCGCCAGGGGGCGGGTCAATTTCGCCGATCTGTTTCCCCGCGGTGGCGGCCGAAGCCTCTTCGTGGGTACCTTCATTGCCCTCCTGGAACTGATCCGAAGCGGCGAGGTTACGGTGGCCCAGCGAGACCGCTTCGGGGACATCCAGGTATTCGCCGTCGAGGGAGAGGAAAGTGATGCTCCTGAATGATCACGATCTCTACATGATGGGTGCCCTGGAGGCGTGCTTGTTCGCCGCTCCCGAACCCCTGGCCCCCGAGGCCCTCTCCGAGGCCCTGGGACTGGATGAAGGCCGGGTGGAGTTCCTGTTGGAGCAGCTCGAGGACCGCTACAGGGGTCCGGGGAGTGGAATCCGACTCCTCCGGCCCGGTGGAAAGGTTCAAGTGCGGACCCGGGAAGAGTACGCTGAGGTGGTGGAACACTTCCTGGAACCGGCGGAGGAAACCCTGTCCCCGGCCGCCATGGAGGCCCTGGCGCTGATCGCCTATCGCCAACCGATCACCCGTCCGGAGGTAGATGAATTCCGCGGGGTCGGAAGTGCCCACCTGGTGCGACGGCTGGAGGCCGAGGGTCTCATCGCCTCCGTCGGCCGCAAGGAAGTTCCCGGCCGGCCGAAATTATACGGTACGACGGAACGCTTCCTGCAGCAGTTCGGCCTCGAAGACCTGGAGCACCTGCCCCCTCTATCGGCGGGGACGCCGGAGGATGAGGGGGCCGGCGAATGAAATCCGCCGGCGATTGGGCGATTCGGTTCCCGTTCGATGGACCGACATCGCGATAGCCGGTTCGAAAAGATGGGCCGCGATCGGGGTTATTCCCCGCGAATTTGGGGTAAATTCTCCCCTGCCGGGAGACAAGGAAGGTCGGCGGGCCCCCGTTTCCGGTGCGGTGTCGACGGCGACGACTTCCTTGCGCCTTAGACGGTGGTAGGACGGCAAAGATTTGGTGCAACGTGGCCAACGAATGCGATGCAATGAAGATGGCGGCGGGTCGTTACCGGTTCGGAGGGGCCGTCGCTGGATGGAACCCCCGGATCGAGAATGGCGACTTCGCCGGAGAGGAGATGACGTAACGTATGGGTGCAAATATTATCGATGTAACCGACGATACCTTCCAAACCGAGGTGATCGAATCGGAGCTACCGGTACTGGTGGATTTCTGGGCAGAGTGGTGCGCCCCCTGCCGGATGATCGCTCCCGTGGTGGAGAAGATCGCCACCGAGAACGAGGATCGGCTTCGGGTGGCAAAGTTGAACGTGGATGAAAACCAGAACATTGCCGCCGGTTTGGGTGTCATGAGTATTCCGACGCTGATCCTGTTCAAAGACGGGGATGCTGTCTCCCGCATGGTTGGATTTGCCTCCAAGGAGCAACTGCAGTCCCAGTTGGATACACACCTCTAGGGGTAGGGATCGTCGTTTGCCCCTCGGCCGGAGTGCCCTCCCGGGCTCCGGCCGATCGCGTGTTTGCGTGGCCCCCGGGATCGCTGGGTTTCGTCGTGGTTGCTGCGGGCTACGCCGCTGGAATGATCGGCCTGTCGCCGGGTGGGGGTGAAGGTGTTAGAATTGGATTGAAGTCGTCGCAGCCCGTATCATGACTTGAAAGGGGTTTTACCGATGTCCCCCGAGGAAAAACTCGAAAGTTTAGGTTACAGCGTACCCGAGGTTCCCGCACCCCTGGCCGCCTACGTGCCGGGTGCGGTCACCGGCAATCTCCTGTACACATCCGGGCAGCTCCCCACGGTCAAAGGCGAACTGAATCACGTGGGCCAGGTCGGCAAGGATTTGACGGAAGAGCAGGGGTACGAGGCCGCTCGAATCAGCTGCCTCAACTGCCTCGGTGTCATCAAGAGCCACCTGGGCGATCTGTCGCGCGTCCGCAGGATCGTCAAGGTCACCGGGTTCGTCAGTTCCACCCCCGAGTTCACCGGGCACCCGGCGGTCATCAATGGAACCTCGGAACTGCTGGGTGAGATATTCGGCGAAGCGGGAGCCCACGCGCGGGCCGCCGTCGGAGTGTCCGCCCTTCCGAAGGGTGCCGCCGTCGAGGTGGAGATGATCGTGGAGTTCGAGTAGGACGGCACGGGAGGTAATGCCTTGAGGCTCGACGCGTTCTTGTCCGATGCCGGGTTGGCATCCCGGAGAAAGGCCCGCGACCTGGTGGTTTCCGGTCGCGTGCGGGTGGATGGACGGGTCGTGGATCGGCCCGGACACCGGCTGCGCGGGGACGAGACGGTGACGTTCGACGGTCGGGAAATCCGTACGCCCCGAGAGCGAACCTACATAGCGCTGCACAAGCCCGCGGGGTTCTTGACCACGGCAGATGATCCCGGGGGACGCCGCACGGTGGCCGATTTGGTGCCGATGCGGCCCCGACTCTTTCCCGTCGGTCGCCTCGATTACGCTACCTCCGGGCTATTGCTCTTGACCGACGACGGAGCCTGGGCGTCTCGATTGGAACATCCCAGCGGGGGAATCGATCGCGTCTACCGGGTTACCGTCCGGGGTGAACCCGGCGAGGGAATCGTAGAGGATATTCGCTCGGGTATACCCCTGGCCGATGGAATCGCCCGCGTCCGGACCATGGAGCGGATGGTGAACGGAGCACCGGGGTGCACGCGGTGGAAGATCGTCCTCCGGGAAGGTCGCTACCGGGAGATTCGACGGCTCATGGCCACGGTGGGGCATCCCGTCGAGGAGTTGGTTCGGATCGCCTTCGGACCGGTGTACCTGGGGGATCTGGGCCGAGGACGATGGCGATACCTGGAGCGATGCGAGGTCGAGGAATTGAGTCGGAGTGCCCGTCCCCGATGCGGGCAAGGCTGATCCGGGCAAACCCAGTTACGGAGAGCGAGGAGAAGTCGGTGGATAACCGCAATCAAGGCAGGAGAAGCCTCGAGGACCTTCGATCCCTCGAGTCGGTGAAGGCTCTGGAAGTGGATCCAGGACGTCCCTTTGGCTCGGCGGAGCACGCCGAGATTTTGGCCGGGTACACGACAGACATATATTTCGTGAAGAGCCTCGAGATGCTTCAACACCTCGGGTTGGAGGAAACGCGAGTCACGGCGGAGATCTTCGCCAATCGCCCCGGACTCTTGTGCGGCATGGATGAATCCATACGGTTATTGCGTGGCCGCGTGGATGAAGCCTGGGCCCTGCCCGATGGAAGCGAGTTCGATGCGAAAGAGGTTGTGCTGCGAATTCGGGGCAGCTACGGAGGATTTGGAATCACGGAGACCCCGCTGTTGGGTCTGCTGGCCTCATCCAGCGGATGGGCTACCCGGGCCCGGGAGGTAAAGGTGGCGGCCGGGGACAAGTTGGCGATTTGCTTCGGGGCCCGTCACCTGCACCCCGCCGTCGCTCCGGTCATGGAGCGGGCATCCCTCGTGGGTGGGATGGATGGCTGCAGCTGCATCCTGGCGGCGCGCCAGGCCGGTGTCATGCCCGTGGGCACGGTACCCCACGCCGCCATCCTGATCGCCGGCGACACGGTTACCATCGCTAAGACCTACCATGCGATCATGCCGGAGGGCGAATCGCGTACGATCCTGGTTGATACGTTCAAAGACGAGGCGGAGGAATCCCTGCGGGTGGCCGAGGCCCTGGGGGAGGATCTCGATGCGGTTCGCCTCGATACGCCCTCGGAGCGGGGACGCGTGACCCCGGAGTTGGTCCGGGAGGTTCGGGCCCGCCTCGATATGTCGGGATTCGAGTGGGTCAAGATCTTCTGCTCCGGAGGACTGGACCCCGCGCGGATCACGGCACTATCCGAAGCCGGTGCGGATGGCTTTGGAGTGGGCAGTTACATAGCCTCGGCGCCCGCCATCGATATGACGATGGACATCAAGGAAGTCGGGGGAGAGGCCGTGGCCAAGCGGGGGCGCATTCCCGGTCTGTCGGATACCGATCGCTTGGAACGAGTTCTCTAGAAGAACCGGGGGCGGAAATAAAGGGGGCATCCGATTCGAATGCCCCTTTCGATTGCGCTATGTGAGAAAATCTACTCTTCGAGGTGGATGCACTCGGTGGGGCAGGCCTCCATGGCCTCCTCGATCGAGGCGCGCAGGTCCTCCGACGGGCTCTCGTTGATCACGTAGGCCAGTCCGTCGTCCCGGAGTTCGAAAACCTCGGGGCAAATGGTTTCACAGATGCCGTCTCCGATGCACATTTCTTGTTCGATAAAGGGTTTGATAGCAGTTCCCTCCTTACCCTGGGCAGATGCTTGCCCATCCTATGATCGGATTCGCCCCAATTTTAATCTTGGCCCCTCTTCATGTCAAGGAATTCGAGGCAGTGCCGTTGCCCGCGGAGACCCGCCGTGTGCCGCATCACGACTCCACGCCGAGAAGGTACTCGGGCGAGACAGTTGCGGAGGATGGTGCGCTGGGCTATAATTACCGCGACAACTTAGGGTAGCCCTTCGGGTGCCGTCGGTTCAGTTTTGCCGGCGGAGAATAGGGAAGTTCAGTGCGCGCCATGGACGTGGCGCAAGTCTGACGCGGTCCCGCCACTGTGACCATCTGCGAGGATGGAAGCCAGGAGACCTGCCCGATGGGATTTGCCGATCCTTCCGAGGAGAGGGACGGTGAATTCGTACCGATTCCGACCTCAAACCCATCTCCTCGAGGAGATGGGTCTTTTTTGTTCGGAACCCTGGCTGCCCTCGATTGATGCCACGGAAGGTATGGTGATGTTCGTGATGAGGCGCAGATGGGGTTTGTTGCTGGCGTTGTTGATTATCCTGATGGCGTTCGGTGGGTGCGCTCCCGCCGAATCTCCCCCCGAGGACGTTCCACAAGAGGCTCCCCAGGAGGATGCAGCTCCCGAACCCGGAGGCATTACGTACCCACTGGAGATCACCGACGACGCCGGGCGAACCGTCGTGATTCCAGAGGAACCGCAGCGCGTCATATCCTTTGCCCCCAGCAACACGGAAATACTCTTTTCCCTGGGGGTCGGGGATCGCGTGGTGGCCGTCGACGATTTTAGTACTTGGCCCCCCGACGGACTCGAGGACGTGCCGAACATCGGAGGCGTGGTGAATCCGAATTACGAGGTCATAACCGATCTCGAGCCCGACTTGGTCTTCAGCATCGGGGGGACCGACGAGTTCGTAGCGCGACTGGAGGAATTGAATATCCAGGCCGTGGTGCTGCAGCCGGCCGATTTCGATGATATCTACGATACGATCCTGCTAACCGGGGACATCATGAATGTCCCGGACATCGCCGCATCGGTGGTGGCGGATATGCGGGCGGAGGTGGAACGGGTTGCCTCGATGGTTGCAGATATACCCGAATCCGATCGACCGACGGTGTTCTTCGAGGTTTGGCCCGATCCCCTGATGACGACGGGTCCGGATACCTTCATCGGGTTCCTCGTTCGAACCGCGGGGGGGCGTCTGATCTCCGAGGATGTCGACGGTGACTGGGTTGAGTTCAGCCTGGAGACCCTGGTGGATCGGGACCCCGAGATCATAGTTACCACCTTCGAAGACACTGTGGATGCGTTGGATCGGGGGAATCGCGCCGGATGGGGCGGAATTCACGCCGTAGAAACGGGCGAGTACCACATGGTCGACGTGGAGGTCGTCACGCACCCCAGTCCCCGGATCGTGGAAGGACTCGACGCCCTGGCGCGAATCCTCCACCCCGATCTGTTCGAGTGACCCGTGAGGAGGCGTAGGCGTGGGGGGTAGGAGACTGGGCCCGATCGTTATAACCCTGCTGTGCCTGACGGCGCTGGCAGTGGGCGTCGCCCTGTACGGGGGCTCGGTCTCCATTCCCATCTCCGATATCGGCGGAATGCTTTGGAACCGGATGTGGCCCGGATCGGGCGTGGGGCCCTGGAGTACGAGCCAGATGACCATCATACTGGACCTCCGCCTTCCGAGGGTAATCCTCGCCGGGTTGACCGGAGCGGCCCTGGCGGCCGCCGGGGCCACCTACCAGGGATTGTTTCAGAATCCCATGGCGGATCCCTTCATAATCGGTGTATCCTCGGGAGCCGCCGTGGGGGCGGCGGGGGTGATGGTCTTCGGCGCGCGCCTGGGCCTCGGGGGCACTTTCGTGCCCGTGGCGGCCTTCATCGGCGCCACCCTGACGGTAATGCTGGTCTATTTGCTGGCCCGCACCGATGGGCGGGCCCCGGTCACCACCCTGCTGTTGGTGGGGGTGGCGGTGAGTTCCGCCCTATCCGGTGTGGTGTCCTTGCTGATTTTCCTGAGTGGCCGCGAATTGCGCGCCGTAATCTACTGGACCATGGGAGGACTCGGCGGCGCCACGTGGACGAAGGTTTGGAACGTACTGCCCTTCTTCGTCCTGGGGATGGTTCCCCTGCTGATTTACGCCAAACAGCTCAACGCCATGTTGTTCGGGGATGAAACGGCGGCGCACCTGGGCATCGACGTCCGGAAATTGCGCCTTCGGTCCCTGCTCTCTGCTTCCATGCTGGCGGC
>PWSR01000073.1 GCA_003563985.1 Clostridia bacterium
GAAATAGGAGTTGAACTCCCGGGATATTCCCCGTTCGCTGGCCGTGCGGCCGAGCCCACGATCGGGATCCGTGAAATATCCTTGCATGTCCTGGACGATCAGGGCCGTGTTCTCCGGCCTAAGCGCCAGGCGGGGAACTGCCCTCGTAGCCAGGGTAAATGGGGTCCTTCTGGCCAATGTGGTCACCCTTTCTCAGTCTTCGGTGGGACGAATCTTCGTAATCCCGGCAAACCCGGGGGAGAGAGAATCGGAGCCCATACCTCTACCAAGATATCATCCGATCGCCCGCAACCCAACTACAATCCGGGGAATGCGATCGATTGAGATGCAGAGGAGGCAATCGGGCGGGTTCTCCCTACGGACAGTACACTATTCCACTTCTCCCCGGGGTCAATACGCGGACACCACGGCGGATATCGGCCGGGGAAGGGGCCTGAGAATCCTGGAAACCACCGGGAAGTCTCGAGGGGTTCTTCGTATCACTTGATCCACTCGGGGAGGCGTCCCACCCAATGGGAAGTGTGTCACTTTGCGGTCGTACCCAGCGTAATCTTCCCCCGCTTCGAGTTCCTTCGGGACCCGCGACGCGGTATCCCGACATCCATCCCGACGGGACCGTCGAGGAAAGTCTGGCACCTCGGATCCGGGGGTGCAATGGCAAGGGGGAATCCCACCACCGCACGATCCCAACCCTTGGAGCCCAGCATTTCAGCGGTCCACTGCGAAATGGACTGCCTTATCTCATGGAAGTCTGCCCCGGAATTTGCGACGGGAATGGCCCCCGGGATCATTGCACCGCATCCCGGGGGCCGGTCCGGTTCTCTACTCGTGGAGATTGGCTACATAACCCATGAACCCGGTGGGTTCGTGGGGTTCGAGCCCCTTGATGCCGGGGCGGAAAGCCCATAGTAACGTGAATTGGTTCAACGGGAGGATGGTGGCATCTTCCATGAGTATCCACTGGATTTCCTTGTATATGGCCTCCCGTTCGGCCAGATCGGTCTCCGACTCTCCCCTCAGGAACAACTCATCGACCTCCGGATTGGAGTAGTGGCAGAAGTTCCAACCGGTGCCGATGTTCTCGGATCCGTAGCGGCCGATCAGTGCCGATGGATCGGTGCCGCCCCATTGCGTCCACACCAGGTTGTGCTCACCTTCCTGGGCGGTGTTTTGCTGCATCGGGTTGTCCAGGGCCCAGATCTCGACCTCGGCGAAGCCGAGATCCCGTAACATCGGTTCGATGACTTCCGCCACCGGTCGAGCACCCGGCAGGGTGAGATAATTGATCTTGAGGGGAACGTCATCCTTTGCTCGAAAATCGGTTGCCATCTTCCAGCCGGCCTCTTCCAGCAGTTCGGCGGCCTTGGCGGGATCGTAGTCGTACATTTCACCCGCCTCGGGATTGTAGGCCCAGGCGTGAGATGACAACACGCCGCCCGAGGGCACGGGAACGCCCTCGTAGACCACGTCCCGGACGATCTGGCTGTCCACCCCGTGGATCAGTGCCCGGCGAACGCGCACATCATCCGTGGGTTCCCGCGCCACATTGATGAACAGGCCCGGGGGCGGCATCCCGATGCGATTGAAGACGTGGACATCGAAGTTGCCCGAGTCGCGCAGCCGGATCCAGTCGTTGGCCGCCAGCCCCGCGGCGACGTCGACCTCGTTTCTCTCCAACGCCGCGGCCCGGGTGCTGTTCTCCTCGATGAAGCGGAATCGGATTTCATCGTAGTAACCCTGGGGTTGCAGGAAGTCGGGCCCCCAGGCGTAGTCCTCATTCTTGCTGAGGTCCACGTGGGATCCACCGACCCACTCCTCGAACTTGTAGGGACCGGTGCCGACGGGTTTCTGACCTATATCAAACCCCAATTCCTCGACTGCCGTGGGAGATACCATACCCATTCCGTAGTGCGGCAGTTGGCGGAGGAAGGGACCGTAGGGGGTCTCGTGTACCACCTCGACGGTGTAGTCATCGACGACGCGCGTCTCGACGTAGGGTCCCATGTTGAACCTGGCGGCCTGGGATTCCGTTTCCGGGTCCATGATCCGATCAAAGTTGAACTTGACTGCTTCGGCATCAAAGGGCGTGCCATCGTGGAAGACTACATCGTCGCGAAGCTGGAAGGTGGTCACCAGTCCATCCGCGGAGACGGACCATTCCGTCGCCAACAGCGGAGCCAGCTCACCGTTCCCATCCACCGACACCAATCGATCAAAGATGGCAAACAACCCGCTGATGTCTCCGGCGGAAGAACTCTTGTGCGGATCCAAGATGGTAAACTCGCGTCCCAGGGCGATCACCAGCGACCCGGGGGCCTCTTCCTCCTCCGTCTCCTCTTCCTCTTCCTCCTCCGCCTCCGTGGGCGCGGCGGGTTCCTCCGGTTGCTCGGGGGTAGCGGGGGTTCCGCAACCCATCAAGGTTAGGAGCAGGAGACTCATTGCGATCGCCATCAGTATCATCAACATGCGCCGATTCATCATCGAGTATACCTCCCCTTGCACGCGATTGCCTCGTGGCCTCGGAGCCCGGGGGTAGCGACGGCTCTCCCCGATCATCCGAGCGTACTCCGTCTCGAGAAAACGATGGCTCCAACGACTGACGGTATCGACGAGGACGTCCGGGACGCTTGGTGGAGCGAATCCTTGGCAGGTCCGACCGGGGCACTGGCGCGGCGATCTCTGTCGATTAGAGGGTTTACTCGATGAATCATATACTGAAGCCGTCACAATTCGTTCTACTAACGGTACTATTCGGTATTACTACGGAAAATCCTCCCGGAACCCGAAGCGAGAGTCCATGGATCGATATCTTGTCGTTCGGGAGGAAAAGGCCTACGATGGCGTCGATTGGGGGTGAAAGGATGCACTGCGAACTGGAGGGCCTGGACTGCCCGGTCTGTGCCCAGAAGATAGAAGATGCCCTGAACAAAGAATTGGGTCGGAACGAGGTGCGTGTTAACTTCCCCACCGCGACGATTCGAGTCCCCGAGCAGCATATCGAGCGGGCCCGCCAGGTCATCGCTCGCATCGAGCCCGGGGTGCGGATTCGGTGCCCCGAAGATCGGGGACCAGAGCGGAACGGCGATGCCGGGGTTTTTCGTCGGCATCACCTCCGCGTCGGTCTCGCTGTCCTGGCCTTTGCCGCGGGCTGGCTACCCCGCCTGGTGACGGCCCTCCCCGCGGCGTGGGGGACGGCCCTCTTCCTCCTCGCCTTTGCCCTGGCGGGGTATCCGGTGATCGCGGCCGCGCTGCGTGGTATCGGACAGAAACACGTTTTCGACGAAAACGTATTGATGACGCTGGCTACGGTGGGTGCCCTGGCCCTGGGCGAATACCCCGAGGCCGCCGCGGTGATGGTATTCTTTTCCGTCGGAGAAACCCTGCAGGCCGCCGCGGTGGGCAAGTCTCGATCTGCAATCACCTCCCTGATGGCACTCCGGCCGGAGAGCGCCCATCTCTTGCGAGATGGCGTGGACAAAGTGGTCGCCGTCGAGGACGTGTCGCCGGGAGATCTCATCGCAGTGTATCCCGGCGAACGCATACCCCTGGACGGTGTGATCACTTCCGGCGAAACGTCCCTGGACACCTCCGCCCTCACCGGTGAATCCAATCCCCGTCCGGCGACCATCGGCGACGAGGTTCACGCCGGCTCGATCAACGGAGGGGGTGCTCTCCAGGTCCGCGTCATCCGGGGACACGATCAGTCGGCCGTGGCACGCATACTAGATCTCGTCCAGAATGCCGTGGAACGGCGCGCCCCGGTGGAGCGATTCCTCACGCGTTTTGCCCGGTGGTATACCCCCGGCGTCGTCGCGGTCGCGGGGGCAGTGGCGATATTGCCACCACTGCTGATCGCGGAGCAGACATTCTCTACGTGGATCTACCGGGCCCTGGTACTCCTGGTCATATCCTGCCCCTGCGCCCTGGTGGTTTCCGTGCCCCTGGGCTACTTCGCCGGCATCGGCCTAGCATCGCGGAACGGAATACTCGTAAAGGGCGCCGACGTGTTGGATTCCCTGGTCTTCGTGCGCACCGTGGCCATGGATAAAACGGGCACCCTGACCGATGGGCGATTCGCGATCCGGGGCATCGAAACCGAGGAAGGGTTCACCGAGGACGATATCCTGGAACTGGCTGCGCGGGCGGAATCCCGCTCGAATCATCCCATCGCGGAGGCGATCCTCCGCTCTGCACCGAACCGGGTCAACGACTCGGGCGCTTTGGAGGAGATCCCCGGCAGGGGAATCCTCTTGCACCTGCGGGACCACCGGATCGCCGTCGGAAATCCGCGCTTGATGGAGGCCGAGGGGATCGCGGTGCGTTCCGGTGGGAACACCGAAGTCTTCGTGGCGGTCGATGGTAGCCTTGCGGGAAAGATCGTCCTGGGGGAGACAGCGCGCGCCGAGTCGCGCGCGACCCTGGCAGACCTGAGGGCAATGGGGATCGAACGGATCGTCCTCCTCACCGGAGACGTGGAACAGCCGACGGCGAAATTGGCGAAGTCCCTGGGAATCGAGGACTACTTCTGGGGACTACTCCCCGAGGACAAGGTAACCCACGTGGAGAATCTCCGGCGAGGTAGTAACGAACCCGTATTATTCGCCGGCGACGGCATCAACGATGCCCCCGTCCTGGCCGCGGCCGACGTCGGAGTCGCCCTGGGTGGTTTGGGCTCCGACGCCGCACTGGAAGCCGCCGACCTGGTGATCATGGAGGATCGCCTGGAGCGGATACCGACGGCCCTGCGGATTGCCCGGCTGACCCGAAAGCGGGTGCTGCAGAACACCGCGGGCGCCCTGGGATTGAAGGCAGTCTTCCTGACCCTGGCGGTCCTGGGATTAACCGGAATCTGGGCGGCGGTATTCGCGGACGTGGGTGTAACCATATTGGCGGTGATCAACTCGGCCAGCCTGCTACGCGCCGGCGTGTCCGGGCGAGCGCGGAAGGATCTGCGCACCGCCTGATCCGCGACGATGCGTGCCAAACCGCCCAAGTGCAGCTCGAAAGGAAGTCACCCATGATGCGCGCAGGACATCCCGCCCGACCTCGGGTTGGCCAGGTGGTGACGATGCGGAAGCGCTCCCCCGATGGGACGATCCGCATATCGTACCCCGCCCGTATCGTCGGCGGAAACCGGGACTATACTCTCCTGGGAGCCCGATGGACCCATGACGGAGATTTCGACGGTTTTGCGATGCGCGCCGGCGATCCCGTCCTCGAATATTTCTACCGGAATATGTGGTACGGGGTAATCCGTTTGATGGACCGCCGGGGACATCTCGTCGGATGGTACTGCGATCTCTGCACTCCGCCGGAGATCGAAATGATCGGCGGGCAAATGACCTTGAGTTACACCGACCTGGCTCTGGACGTATTCGTCGACGCCGCGGGTAAACCACGGGTACGCGACGCGGCGGAATTCGAAGATCGGGTGCTGCCGCGACTCGATCCGAGGGCGCGACAGAAATCCCACCGCGCCCTCGCGCATTTATTCCGGGCGATTCGTACTTCCACCGGGCCCTTTGCCCCCGGCCGCGGTGTAACCCTAGAAGACCTCCGTAGCCAGCTGTATGAGCCGGCGTTCCCGTAGATCCCGCCCAAAGTGACGGGCAATCTCCAGTTCCAAGGCGACCGGTTCCCGGCCGAAGGCCAGCAGACCCGCATTTTCCTCGAGATCATAGCGGCCCCAGGGAGCCTTGTGCTCCCCGTTCCCCGAGTAGACCACCACGGATTCGAATCCTTCGACGATGTCCACCACGTCAAAGGCGGAGCGATAGACGCGATTGATGTCAAAAATGGCCTCGGCCAATCCCTCGCGATGATATCGAATCCGATACGGATCCGGGATCAATCCGAACATATTCTTTAGTGCAAGACTCCAATCCCCGTCGTCTTCCTTGGGCACCTTCATCCGGGCCAGATTGATCAGCGTAACGTCGGGCCGAGCATCGTAGAGACTCCTGGGAATTACCGCCGCGAGTTCCTCGAAGACCAGGGGTCCGAACCGACTCTCCACCCCGGTGGCCACATCCCCCGCCGGCGCAACGTCTCCCGCCCACACGGACTCCGTCGCATTGACGTAACCGACTCCCGGCATCGCCAGGATTCTCTGCATACCCGTGTCCTCCAGGAAAGCCCGGTCTCCATCGCGCACGGCTCCCCGGATTCCCTCTTCATCCTCGGGCAGGTCGGCGATCTTGACCTGCAACCTCCCCACGCTGTGACCCTCCAGCAGAACCACCGGCCTCGGCAGCGCCGAGAGCACATCCTCGAGAACTGCCGGGGACGTGTACATCCCGATGTGGGGGGAAGTCCAATTCACCTTGATCCAGACCGGTCCCTTGGTGATGCCGAGTCCACGCAATACGCTCACCAATTTCTCGCGACTTCCCACTCGCTCGATGGTCATTTCCAACCCCTCCCGACTTACCACTTCGATCGAAATACGTTTCGCTCACCGTCCGGGCGAGGTAGACTAGAGAAACAGTCGCACCGTATCGGCGACCCGGACGCAATATCGAGGGGGGACACCAATGGCCAACCGACGCCGCACGATCGTTCTCGTGTCATTGGCAGTGGTATCCCTCGCCTTCGCTTATTCCATTGGGATCCCCTCGGGAGGGGATCCCGAAACCCCGCGCGGCGATCTCCCCCTGGATGTCGAAGAACTCGAGGTATCCATCGTCGCCAACCTGTTGGAGGACAACCGGATACAGCTCCTCGATGCCAGGACCGAGGCGGAGGTCGACGAATCGAGCATCCCCGGAGCCATCTGGATACCCCTTGCGGATCTGCAGTCCCGGGCCCCCGCCATCGATTCCTTTCCCGAACTGGAGGACTCCGTACCCATCGTGGTATATTGCCGGTCGGGGGTGCGGAGCCTCACCGCCGCCCGCCTGCTCCGGCAAGCGGGATTCGAGCGATCCTACAGTCTCACGGGAGGCATCCGCGCCTGGGAAGAGTCGGGTTATCCCCTTTACTTTGGTGAACGCCCTGATTGAGGAGGCCCCGGATTGGAGAATCTCCAGCGCGTCATCATCGCCATCCTGGTCGTAGGCGTAATTACCGCCCTCGGGTTGTTAGCCCTCAGGCCGGTGACGGACCTGATACAATTCGCTCGACGCAAGTCCGATCGCCTCATCGCCACCTTATTCGGTGCGGTCATGGGTCTCTTCTGCGTACCCATCCTGTTCCTCTTGGCCCTGCGCCTATCCGACGACCTCGCCGAGTGGGCCGGCAGCGGCCCCATTCCCTTTGCCTGGTTCGATTCGGAACCCATCCTCCTGGGAGCCGCTGTGCTCTTCCTCGCCACCCCAGCCATCCTCCTGGCGCTGTTGCGGGCAAAGTTGCCCGAGGAGTGAACGAGAAAAAATCCTATTCGGGACGCTGGTAGGCACCCCATCCGCGTTGCCCCGTCACTTCTCCATTCGCCATTACGGTGCGCCCGCGAACCATGGTCAATACCGGCAGTCCCCGCAGTTGCATCCCATCGAAAAGCCGGGCGGCGGCGCGCCCGTTCGTGTGCATCTCCTGCGAGTTCACTTCCATCTCCGCATCCATATCGACGATGACGAGGTCAGCGTCGAACCCCGGGGAAAGGGAGCCCTTGCGCGGATACAGCCCGAGAATGCGCGCCGGGTTTTCTGCCATCAGCAGCGCCAAGTCCTCCAGTCCCAAGCGACCCTCGCCGACGTGGGTCAGCATAAGGGGGAGGATCAACTCGATGCAGGCAACCCCCGAGGCCGCTCGAAAGATGTTCTCGAGCCCGGCTTCCTTTTCTTCGAGAAGGTAGGGTGCATGGTCCGATCCGAGGATGTCGATCTCCCCGGCCAACAATAGATCCCATAGCCTTTGGACGTGGGTTGCGCTGCGAAGGGGGGGTGCGATCTTGGCGTAGGGACCCACCTCCGCCAGCGCCCCTTCGTCGAAGGTCAAGTAGTGGGGACAACTCTCTACGGTGATGGGTACACCCTCTTCTTTGTAGAGGGAAGCCAGTTCCACCGCCCGCGGGCTACTCACGTGACAGAGCTGGACGCGACATCCGCTGGATCGGGCCAGTTCGAGCACGCTCGCCGTCGCCTCCAACTCGACGATCTCGGGCCGACTCTCGGCATAGGCCATGAAATCACCCCGGCCCTCGGCCACCAAGCGATCCTGGAACCTGCGGATCATGGGGCTGCTCTCCGCGTGAACCGCGGATATCAAGCCCGTCTCCGATACGGCGCGGAACACATCCCAAAGTTCTCCCGGCCCATCGGCGTTGAGGCCTTCGAATTCCGCGGCCCGCTCCGGGGTCGGTTTGGTCAGAAACGTCTTGTAGCCGATCACGCCCCCGTCGGCCAACCCGCCGATGGAATCCAGGTTGCTGCCCCCGGCCGCGCCGTAGAAGGCGAAGTCCACCATCATCTTCTCCTCGGCCAGTTCGATCCTTCTCTCGAGGATCTCCCGGGAGTGACACGGCGGCAGCGAATTGGGCATCTCGACCACCGTCGTCACCCCGCCGGCGGCCGCAGCGCGGCTACCGCTGGCAAAATCCTCGCGTTCATCCTTGCCCGGTTCGTTGAAATGCACGTGCGGATCGACGACCCCGGGCAGTATGTATTTGCCCGACGCATCGATTACCTCGTCGGCGTGCACATCCTCCGTCCCGTCCGGCAATACCCATGCGCGGACCTTGCCCCCGGACACGACTACATCGACATCCTGGGTACCCTGGCCCGTGACCACCGTTCCACCACGTATCAATACATCGGCTTTCAACGGATAACACCTCCACTGCGAAATATCGCGCGTCCACCGCACAATTGAAGCATATCTATTCCAGTCTATTCTTCTTCGCTACCGAGGCCTCATCTCCTCGGTTTCGAGGCCGCTGTCACCCGGGATTTGTCCGTTCCGCACCCGGGAGTGGAGGAAATTCCGGTACCGGAATCTGCCATTCCCCGCTGGAATCGGGCAGCGCTTATGCACTATCATTACTTCGTCATCCCATCCCGGGAAGGGGAGCCCAGCCGTGGATCGATTGTTCCGCTGGTTCATCATGGTATCGATAGCGGGCCCGGTAGGTGCCGGTATGGCCTGGCTCCTATTGGTATCGGTGCGAACCGTGGGGCAGGTGGTTCCCGGGATCCTGGGTCCCTACGCCGCTCCTGTGCTGGGGGCCACCTTCGTCGCGATCCTGATCCGCTATCACCCGGTCATCGCCGGGACCGGCAGTGATGCCTACATAGGTTCTCTTCATATTGGCCCCAAGCCTCCCGTGTCCAACCCCCTGCTTTCCTTGCTGAAAATCGGTGCGACAGCCCTAACCGTAGGGTCCGGGGGCAGCGGTGGCCTGGCGGGACCTTCGCTGCACATTGGAGCGGGCATCCATTGGATCATCGACCCCCTCTTCGCCCCGGGGGGGCACCTCGACGAACGTGACATCCGCACGACCCGGATCGTGGGCGCCGCCGCCGTCCTCGGGGCCGTCCTCGGCGCTCCCTTGGCCGCCGGGATCCTGTCGGTGGAAATCCTGGATCGCGCCGCCATCGACTATCGCGAGCTCCCCCCGGCAATCATGGCGGGCGCTTCGGGGACCCTGTTCTTTCGATGGTTCACGGGAGCACAACCAACAGCCCCGGGCCCCCTCCCCGTCCCCGACCTGCTCGCAGTGGGCGCCCTCGTGCTAACCGCCCTAATCGCGGGGGCCGCCGGCCTCGCCCTGACCAAGATGATGGTGGGACTGCACAGATTGCAGAGGGGTTTTGCACCCAGATCGCTGACCGTGATACTGGGTGCGGCTTTCACGGGTCTCCTGGCCCTCCTGGTGGGAACGGAAATGCTCGGATGGGGTGTAACCGAGTCCCTGGCATCCTACGCCGGAGCCGATCCCGTCGGCCTGCGCGGAATTGGGCTCGCCTTCGGAAAGGTCCTGGGCACCGCCGCCACGGTGGGCACCGGGGGCAGCGGCGGTGTGATCGGACCGGCGCTGGTGATCGGCACCTTCGTGGGAAACGGCGTCGCAAGTATCGCCGGGATCTCCATCCCGGGCGCATCCGTCGTGGGAATGGCAGCTGCCCTGGCCGCGATATCCAATGTACCCATCGCCGCAGCGGTAATGATGATCGAACTGTTCGGCCCCTCCGCCACGTTGTACGCCTGCATCGGCTCCGCCTTCGGGTTCCAGATCGCCCGCTCCGGGGTTGCCTACTTCAGCCTACCGGATCGCGAGTAATCGCCGATGGGCGATACAGCCATCCCTTCCCCTCCGGATCGTTAGGAATGCTGGGCAGGGACAACCCTCATGCTCGAACCGAACTCCCGCCGCCCGGAGGCGCTCCGCGGAATGTTTCTCCATCGCGCGGACGGGCACCCTCGATCCGCCAATGAACCGGTGCGGGCACTTCTGGCAATAGCGAATGATTCCCAAGGGCCCGGTGCGATCCGAGGGGCGCGCGATCACGCCTCGCCGCGAGGAAGAATCCTTGTATCTTCGATCGCGATGGACTCAGCAGGTGGGGATGGGATGCGGGGAACGGGGGGTTCGCCATGTCGATGCAACGGCGATGTACCCACCCCCGTACGTGCAGCCGGGGGTGGGTACATCGAACGGCGGGGATTCTACCCGCGGGTTATGCGTTTCAACCGACGAAGATGGGGCCGAGGACCAGGGCCACGACTGCCATCAGCTTGATGAGGATATTCAGGGCCGGACCCGCCGTGTCCTTGAAGGGGTCGCCCACCGTATCCCCGACGACGGCCGCCGCATGGGTCGGCGTACCCTTGCCACCCAGCGCACCGGACTCAATATATTTCTTGGCGTTATCCCAGGAAGCACCACCGGAAGTCATCATGATCGCCAGGGCCACACCCGAAACGAGGGATCCCGCCAGCAGGCCGCCCAGGGCCTCGGCACCCAACCACAGGCCGATGACCACCGGAGCGAGTACCGCCACGAGGCCGGGAAGAATCATTTCCCGGAGCGCGGCGCGGGTGCTGATATCGACGCAGCGCGCGTAA
>PWSR01000103.1 GCA_003563985.1 Clostridia bacterium
ATCATGGGCTCCATCGAGATCAAGGTGCCCCGGGATGTGTCCATCGTCGGCGAGGGGTCCGCGGTGCTGGGAGGATTTACCTTCCTGGGCCAGGAAGACGGAGGCGTGGTGGCGTCCGGGCGCATGGAACGTACCGCCGGAGACGGCTCGAAGACCTTGAGAATACAGGCCAGGAGCGTAATGGGAAGCGTGGAAATCGAGGAGGTATGATGTCCGAATCCAAGGATTACCCGGGGAGGGGTGTGGAGGATACCCGTCCTTCCTGGGACCAGTACTTCTTGAACATAGCCGACGTCGTGGCGACCCGCTCTACCTGCCCGCGCCGGGCCGTCGGGGCCGTCCTGGTGCGGGAGAAGCAGATCCTGAGTACGGGATACAATGGCGCGCCGCGGGGCCTCGCGCACTGTACCGATGCCGGGTGTCTCATGCGGGACGGGCACTGCGTCCGGACCAGTCACGCCGAGATGAACGCCATCGCCCAGGCTGCCTACCACGGGGTCCGGGTCAGCGATTCCACCCTCTACTGCACGGATAAGCCCTGCCTCATCTGCACGAAACTCTTGATCAATGCCGGGATCCGCCGTATCGTCTATCGACGCGAGTACGAGGATTCGGTCTCCGACGGCATGTTGGAAGAGGCCGGGATCGCGGTGAAGCGGTTCGGCTCCTGAGATCGTCCTCCCCCGGAAGCCTCGAGATCCGGATCGCCGCTGGGCGGTACGGATCTCTCCTTTTGCCCGCCGCCCGGCTTGGTCCACCGGGGCTGACGTGTTACGATTTGCCGAAGGAGGAATGCCCGTGATCGAAGAAGGTGGACACCGAATCCCGTCCCTCGTGGACACGTATCTCTTTGACCTGGACGGCACCCTGGTGGACTCCGCGAGCCGTATTCGCCAGTCCCTGCGCGCGACCCTCCGGGATTGCCTGGGGATCGATCCCGACGAGGACGAAGTCGCCCGGTATACCGGTGTGCCGCTGTGGGACATCATGTGCGCGTACGATGAGGACGAGGCCCCGCGGCTCGTGGACTATTACCGGCGCTATTACGCGGCCCTGGGCCCCACCGCCCCCTTTCCCGGCGTCCGGGACATCCTCGACTACCTATGGGAAGCGGGATGCGGCCTGGCCGTGGTGACGGCGAAGGGCAGTGATTCCGCCTGGGACCACCTGGAGGAGGCCGAGCTCTCCGACTACTTCCCCGTGGTGGTGACCGCCGACGAGGTGCGGGAGACGAAGCCCTCCCGGGAGCCGGTCATGCGGGCGTTGGCCCGCCTGGATCGCTCCGCGGCGCGCTCGATCATGATCGGGGACTCCGCCGCGGACATCCTGTCCGGTCACCGTGCCGGCACCTACACGGGCTGGGCCCGGTGGGGAACGGACCGGTGTCCCGACTTCGAGGGCGTCCGCCCGGATTTCACCTGGGAAGAGCCCGAAGGCCTCATGACGGCGATACGCGTCCGGTAGGGGGGATGTCCCGTGTGCGAAGATCACCGGATCCTCAGTTGCTCCGATATCCACGGTCACGTGCAGGCGTTTCGGAACGTCTTGCGGGACGCCGCCTGGCGCCCCGGATCCGACGCGCTGATCCTCCTGGGGGACTACGTGGATCGCGGTCCGTCGCCCCGGGCGGTGGTGTCCGAACTACGCGTCCTGCTCCGCTGTCCCGGCGTGGTGGCCCTCCGGGGGAACCACGAGCAGATGCTGGCCGACTACCTCCGCGGGAGTATATCGGCGGCGCGCTACCTGGCCAACGGCGGCGGAACCACCCTCGATGATTATCGCCATGACCCCGGGGATCTCGCCCGGGACGCTGCCTTCCTGGAGGGTTTGCCCACCTACCACGAAACCGAGGAATACGTCTTCGTCCACGGCGGTCTCCTGCCCGGGGTGGCCCCCGAGGAGCAGTCCGAGCGAGACCTGCTGTGGATCCGCGAGGATTTCATCGCCGGATACCGGGGAAAAACCGTCGTGTTCGGTCACACGCCCACGCTCAATATCGACGGTTCCACGGAGGTTTACGTGGGCCAAGACAAGATCGGTATCGACACCGGGGTGGCCTATGGTGGCTACCTGAGCCTGGTGGAGATACCCCCCGGCCGGATATACCGGTCCCGCGGGGACGCGATGGATTGAGGAGGATGCCATGAAGATACCCGCCGAACCCGGAACCCGGGTTCTCTTGATTCGTCACGGACGCACCGAGTGGAACCGCACCGGGCGCCTGATGGGCCGCGCCGATCTCCCCCTGGACGACCTGGGCCGGGCCCAGGCCGACGGTCTTCCCGGCCTCCTGGGGAAACTGGGCCCCACCGCCCTCTGGTCCAGCCCCCTGGCACGGGCCCGGCAGACCGCGGAGCCCCTGGGGCGGGCCCTGGGCCTCGAGGTCCGGACCGATCCCCGCTGGGTGGAGGTGGACGTGGGCCGTCTGGAGGGACTGACCTGGGGGGAAGTCGAGGAGAGGCATCCCGAGTTCCGCGCCCGCCTACATCGCGCACCCGGGACCACCCCGCGACCCGCGGGCGAGTCGGACGAAGAACTGCGAGATCGTGGCGTCGCCGGGTTGACCGCGGTGATGCAGGCCGGGCCCGGATCCTGTTCCGCGGTGGTCAGCCACGGCGGAACCATACGCTCCGTCTTGGCCTGGGTGCTGGGGGTACCCCTGGGAGACAAGTGGCGCCTGGCCATCGACAACGCCTCGGTCAGCTGCGTGGAGATGACCGAGAGGGGACTGATCGTCGCCTTCGTCAACCTGACCCGGGACGCCGTGGAGGCCTGATCGGCCGGCCGCCGCTGCGCCGCGATTGCGGGTTTTCCCGCCCCGTTGTATAATCGCGGCGATCGAAGACTTGCGTGACCGGCTGTGACGGGACGCGCCCGGTTCGGGACGGTACAGAGAGGCCGCGGTGGCTGAGAGCGGTTCCGTGCGATCCGAGGCAATACATCCCCGAGCCCTCTCGTCGAACCCCGGAAGTCGGGAAATAGGCGGAGCGGAGCCTCCGTTATCGGGCATCGAGCGGCCCCCACGGGGGCAAGCAGGGTGGTACCGCGGCGAACCCGTCCCTGAATGGGGGCGGTTATTTTTTTGGAAGAGGTGGGCGGATCGTGGACAAAGAGGCCATCGAACGCGAGGCCAGGCGGCAATTCGACATCCTGGTTGGGAACACCGAAGAGGTCGTGGGCGAGGAAGAGTTCCTGGACAAGTTGCGAGCCTCCGTGGCGGAGGATCGCCCCCTCCGCATCAAGCTGGGCCTCGATCCCTCGGCCCCGGATATTCACCTCGGGCACGCGGTCGTCCTGCGCAAGCTCCGGCAGTTCCAGGACCTGGGTCATCGGGTCATCTGCTTGATCGGTGATTTCACCGGGCGAATCGGGGATCCCTCCGGGGTCTCGGAGACGCGGCGGCAGCTGACCGAGGCCGAGGTCGTCCAAAACGCCAGGACCTACCAGGAGCAGATCTTCAAGATCCTCGATCCCGACAAGACCACCATGGATTTCAATTCCCGCTGGCTGGGTGTCATGAAGTTCGAGGACGTCATCGAATTGGCCTCCCACATCACCGTGGCCCGGATGCTGGAGCGAAACGACTTCGCCGAACGACACGGCTCCGACCGTCCCATCTACGTCCACGAGTTCTTCTACCCCCTCATGCAGGGGTATGACTCCGTGGCCCTGGAGGCCGACGTGGAACTAGGGGGGACGGACCAGAAGTTCAACCTGGTCATGGCCCGGACGATCCAGCGCGCCTACGACGTGGAGCCGGAGATCGCCATGCTGATGCCCATCATCGAGGGGACCGACGGGGTCCGCAAGATGAGCAAGAGCCTCGGGAACTACATCGGAATCACCGAGGAACCCGAGCAGATGTTCGGCAAGGTGATGTCCCTGCCCGACCAGTTGATGCCCCGCTACTTCCGACTTCTCACCGATACGGAGCCCGCGGAGATCGCCCGCATCGAAGACGCCCTGGCGGCGGGGGAGGTCAACCCGCGGGACGTGAAGGAAGAACTCGGCGTGGCCATCGTGGGCGGCTACTGGGGCGAAGAGGCCGCCCGGGGGGCGGCGGCCTCCTTCCGGAAAGTCTTCTCCAGCGGGGAGTTGCCCGAGGACATGCCCGAGGTGGATTGCGCCGACCTGCTGGACGAGGACGGCACCGTGTGGATCGTGGGCCTGATCTCGGAGGCCGGATTCGCCTCCAGCAACAGCGAGGCGCGACGCCTGGTGGAGCAGGGGGCCGTTTCCCTGGACGGGGAACGCGTCGAGGATCCCCGGGCCCGGATCGTACCCACCCCCGGCGCCGTGCTCCGGGTTGGACGCCGGCGCTTCTGCAGGCTGGGCGGTTAGCGCGGGATCCGGCACGATGCTTCCCCCGGTTCCCGTGGTCCGGGGGTTCGGGGTATGACATACTCAACGGTAGAAAAGAACGTGGAGAATGCGCTCAGCCCGGCAAAGGGAGGTTGAAGTGGTGAGTAGGAATCCATCGGAGGAGATCAGGCGGAAGGCGGAGGAGCGGGCAGTGGATCAACGGCCCCGACACCTGGAGCGCTGGACGCGCCGGACGGTAAAGTGGATCGGGGAACAGGTCCGGGGCGCCGGCTGCGAGGGTACGGTGTACGGACTCAGCGGCGGCCTGGATTCGGCGGTGGCGGGAGAACTATGCCGCCGCGCCTTTCCGGAATCGTCCCTGGGCGTGATCATGCCGTGCCACTCCCTGGTTGAAGATGCCGAAGACGCCCGCTACGTCGCCCGGGAGATGGGTATCGACCACACGATGATCGTTCTCGACAGTAGTTTCGACGCCATGCAGCAGGCGTTGCCGCGAAGCGATGACCCCGAGCGGGAGGAGCTGGCCCGGGCCAACCTGAAACCGAGGCTTCGCATGGCAACCCTTTATTACCTGGCCGCCCTGGAGAATCGGCTGGTAGTGGGTACCGGCAACCGCGCCGAGATCCACCTGGGTTATTTCACCAAGTACGGGGATGGTGCCTCGGATCTGCTGCCCCTGGGCCGGTTGACCAAGGCCCAGGTGTTCAAGGTGGCGGAGTACCTGGGGGTTCCCCAGCGCATTATCGATCGGCCGCCCTCGGCCGGACTCTGGCCCGGCCAGACCGACGAGGGAGAACTGGGATTCACCTACGAGGAAATCGATGCCCACCTGCTTCGGGGGTCCTCCAGTCCCGAGGTGGCCGAGCGGATCGCCGAGATGCACCGGAAGACGGAACACAAGCGTACGATGCCCCCCATGCCGCCCTTCACCCTGGGCGAGGGGGCCGTGCCGGTCTGCGTCGAAGACCGTTGATCGCGCCTTCGGTGCAGGTCCGCGGGCACCTGTGGTAAAATAGGATTTCGAGGCCACCCCCGGTACGCCTACGGGGGTGTTGCCAGCTGAAGGGGGGAGATGCGGTGGCCGGACATTCACAATGGGCAAACAGAAAACACCGGAAGGCCCGGCAGGACGCCAAGAAGGGTGCCATTTTCTCCAAGATGGCCAAGAAGATTTCCGTGGCCGCCCGGGAGGGCGGTGGCGACCCCGAGGCCAACTCGGTCCTGCGAATCGTCATCGATGAAGCCAAGGCCATGGGTGTTCCCAACGAGAACATCGATCGCGCCGTAAAGCGGGGCACCGGGGAACTCGACGGGATGATCTATGAGCAATTC
This sequence comes from Clostridia bacterium, assembly GCA_003563985.1. Classification (GTDB taxonomy): domain Bacteria; phylum Bacillota; class Sulfobacillia; order SLMV01; family SLMV01; genus CSSED11-154. Next base: position 5,656 of record PWSR01000103.1, read on the forward strand.
GAATACGAGGGCTACGGTCCCGGTGGGACGGCGCTGCTCCTGGAGATCTTGAGCGACAACCGGAACCGCACCGCCGCGGAGATCCGGCACCTCTTTTCGAAGTACGGCGGCAACCTGGGCCAATCGGGGTGCGTCGCCTGGATGTTCACGCGAAAAGGGCGGCTCACCATCCGGGGGGGAGACGAACTGGACGAGGACGAATTGTTCCTCGCCGCCGCCGAGGCCGGGGCGGAGGACCTGGAGGCCGTCGACGACGGGTACGTGATCCTGGTACCCCCCGCCGACCTGGAGACGGTGCGCTCGGCACTGATCGCCGACGGGTTCGATGTGCAGTCCTCGGCCCTGGTTTACGATACGGACAACCGAGTCGAGGTCGAGGGCAGGGATGCGGAGCGACTGCTCCAATTCCTGGATGCGCTGGAGGACCACGAGGATGTCCAGGAGGTCTACAGTAACTTCGAGGTTAGCGACGAGCTGGTCGAAATGTTCGGGGATTGAGGGGTCCACTTGCTCATTCTGGGTGTAGATCCGGGCACCGCCACCACGGGTTACGCCGTGGTCGGCGAGGAGGGCAGCCGTCTCACCATGCACGCACTCGGCGTCCTCCGCACGGCGGCATCGTCCCCCATGGAACGGCGCCTGGTGGACATCTACCGGGGGATATCGGAGCTCATGGAGCGGTATCGTCCCGGGGCCGTGGCCGTTGAGAAAGTGTTCTTCAGTCGCAACGTGGGATCCGCGATGACCGTGGGACAGGCCCGCGGCGTCGTCATTCTCGCCGCCGGGGAACGGGGCCTGTCGGTCCTCGAGTATTCGCCCCCCGAGGTCAAGGCCGCGGTGACCGGGCACGGAAATGCATCCAAGCGACAGGTTCAGCTGATGGTCCAATCCCTTTTCTCCATGGAGTCGATGCCGACGCCCGACGACGCCGCCGATGCGGCGGCGGTGGCCGTCTGTGCCCTGAACCGCCGCGGCTGGGACCAACGAGTGGGGGACGGACGTTGATCGGAAAGCTCCGGGGACAATTGGACGAAGTCATGACCGATGGGGTGATCGTAGACGTCGGCGGCGTGGGGTATTCGGTGAAGCTCGGCGTCCGCGGTTCCTCCCGCATCGGGTACGCCGGGGACGAGGTGGTGCTCTTCGTTCACACCCACGTCAAAGAAGAGGCCCTGGATCTGTACGGATTTGCCACCCGCGCGGACCTATCCACCTTCGATCTGCTCCTGGGGGTGAGCGGTGTCGGTCCCAGGATGGCCATGGCGATCCTGGATACCCTGGACGCCGATGGGGTGCGCCGCGCCCTGGCCACCGGGGACGCAACGGCCCTGTCCCGCTCCCCGGGGGTGGGCAAGAAGACCGCCGAGCGGCTGATACTGGAGCTGGGGGACCGCGTGGAGGATGTCCTCGACCTGCCCGCCGCGGGCGGGGGCGGGGGGACGGCCTCCGAGGCCGTCGAGGCCCTGGGCGCCCTGGGTTTCGGCCGATCCGAGGCGGTAGAAGCCGTGGGCCGCGCCCTCCGATCCGGGGAATCCGCCGGGGTCGAGGAACTGGTCCGACGATGCTTGGGCCTGCTGGGCGCTGAGGGGGGAAGCCGTTGAACCGCGAAGAAGATTTCATCCTGGATCCGGATTTGGCCGGTGAAGACCTGCTCGAGATGACCCTGCGTCCCACCAGCCTCGACGAATTCGTCGGGCAACGCAGCGTGCGGGAACGGCTCGCAATCTACATACAGGCCGCCCGGGGTCGCGGCGAGCCCCTGGACCACGTGCTCCTCTACGGTCCCCCGGGCCTCGGTAAGACCACCCTGGCCCACATCATCGCCCACGAGCTGGGCGTGGGCATACGGATGACCTCGGGCCCGGCGGTGGAGCGCCCCGGGGACCTGGCGGCCATCCTCACCAACCTGGGCTCCGGGGACGTCCTCTTCATCGATGAAATCCACCGGCTCCACCGCACGGTGGAGGAGGTACTCTATCCGGCCATGGAGGACTTCGCCCTGGACATCGTCATCGGGAAGGGCCCCTCGGCCCGCTCCCTGCGATTGGACCTCCCGCCCTTCACCCTGGTGGGTGCCACCACGCGCGCGGGTTCCCTCACGTCGCCCCTGCGGGATCGCTTCGGGGTGGTGCTCCGCCTGGAATATTACGACGAGGAAGAGCTCACCCGCATCGTTCACCGCACCGCCCGGATCCTGGAGGTCCCCATCGAACCCGATTCCGCCCGGGAGCTGGCGCGGCGATCCCGCGGTACCCCGCGCATCGCGAACCGCCTGTTGCGGCGGCTCCGGGACTACGCCCAGGTGAAGGCCGATGGGCGCATCACCCGGGACGTGGCCCGCGGCGGCCTCGATCTCCTGGAGATCGACGATCTGGGCCTGGATCGGAACGACCATCGCCTGTTGCGGGTCATCGTGGACGCCTACGATGGCGGGCCCGTCGGGGTGGAGACTCTGGCCGCCGCCCTGAGCGAGGAAGCCCAGACCCTCGAAGAGGTCTACGAACCCTTCCTCATACAGCGGGGCCTCCTGCAGCGAACCCAGCGGGGACGCATGGCCACCCGCTTTACCTACGAGCACCTGGGATTGCCGGCACCGCGCCGGGATCCCCAGGACCAGGTGGCGCTATTCGGGGACGAGGAAGTCGATGGGCCCGGGTGACCTCGGCCGCGGCCTGATGATTCTCGGGGGGTTGCTGTTCCTCCTCGGCGGCATCTTTTACCTGTCGGGCCGCGGTCTGCCCCTGGGCAATCTGCCGGGAGATATCTACATCCGCCGACCGGGTTTCACCCTGTACGTTCCCCTGACCACGGGGATCTTGATCAGTTTGGCCTTGAGCCTGGTATGGCATTTTCTGTTTCGTCGCTGAGTTGCCCCCATTTCCGGTGACTTGCTTTCGATATACTATGGTGAACCGGAGGACGATGCCGTGGACGATCACCTGCAACGTCGCCTGCAACGGGCTCGAGCCGGGGACCCGCAGGCGCGCGAGGATTTTCTCGCGGAATACGCCCCCTTCGCCCGGGCGGCGGCGCGTCGCACCGTGGGACGCTACGTCCACCCCGGGGACGACTTCGCCTCCGTGGCATGGATGGGTCTCAACGAAGCCATCGATGCGTGCGGCGAGGACCGGCTATCCGGTGGAGGATTTCTTTCCTTCGCCGAGATGGTGATCCGGCGGCGCGTGATCGATGAACTCAGGCGGTCCGGCCGATTTGCCGAGGAGATCCCCCTGAGCAGCGTGGAGGGGGAAGAGACCCGGGCGCCCACCCCCGACATCGTCGGGGCCCTGCGCGCTGAGGATGAGCGGGCCGAGGGGGAGATGCTGGGGGACGAGATCTCCCGGTTGGAGGCGGTGCTCCGGCGCTCGGGCTTTACCTTCGCCGACCTGGCCCGGGTTTCGCCCACGCGCCGGGACGCCCGCGAGCGATGTTTTCGAGTGGCCACCGCACTGGTGCGGTGCGAGGAGCAGATGGAGGAATTGCGTCGTACGGGGCGCCTGCCCCTGGCGAAGATGGAGGACGGATCCGTGGCCCGGAAGACCCTGGAGCGGCATCGACGATACATCATTGCCGTGGCCACGATCTTGTCGGGGGATTTCCCGTTCATGCGGGAGTACGTGGGGCTTGATGAGGGGGAAGCGAATTGATGAGGCCGGGGAAGATCCTACGAGGGATCGTGCTGGAACGCCAGGGCGATCGAGCGGTCATCTTGACCCCCGAGGGGGAGTTCCGAAGCGTGCACCTGCGCGGAGCGGATCCCGCCATCGGGGAGGAAATTTCGCTACGCCAGCCCTCGGTATGGGGTGCCGTTGCGCTGGTGGCCGCGGCGGTGGCACTGATCGTGATGCTGGTGAGCGTGCCCGCCCCGGGAACCGGGGACGGCATCGCCTGGGCCTACCTCGGCGTGGATATCAATCCCAGCTGGGAGCTGGCCCTGGATCGGGACGGCACCGTCGTGGGCGCCGTGGGATTCGACCCGCTGTCGGGTGAGATCCTGCAGAAAGTCGATCTGGACTCCGGTGGGGGAGCCGCCGACGTGGTGCGAACGCTGATGCGGGTCGCCGGAGAGCGGATGGACTACTGGCCGGGTGGGGAGGGTGTGCTCCTGACCCTGGTGCCGGCCGTCGTGGAGGCGGATATGCGGGATGAACAGCCGGCGGTGATGGAAGAGCTGGGTCGCCGCCTGGAAGCCTTCCAGGTCGCCGAGGGGATGCAACTGTTGGAAATCGGGGATCCGGAGTTCCGGGCGCGGGCCCGGGAGCAGCACCTGTCCCCGGGGCGGTATGCGCTCCATTTGCTCGGCGCCGAGCTCGCTGCCCAATCCCCGGGCATGGACGCGGAGGCCATGGGGCAGAGGGCCCGGGAAGCCCTGGATGAAGCCGGGGCCGCGGAAACGGTGGTCGCCGCCATGAACCGGCAAATCGAGGCGGGGGAGACGCCGGGTCCCCCCATCGTTCCGCCCGGTCGGGATTCCGAGGCAGACAAGCCCGGTCCCCCCATCGAGATCCCGGGCGAGGGAGAGGGTCCACCCACCGGTGTACCCGCCGGGGATGACGGGGAGGCCGGGCCCGGTGAAGAAGAGGACGAGGATTCCCCCCGGAGTGGGCCGGAATTCGCGCCGCCGGGATGGGAGCGGAGGCCCGACGGGACGTTTGCACCCCCGGGTCTCGGTAAGGGACGGTAATGTCGAGAGAGCGATTCGATTCTTCCCATTACGATTATTACTTGCCCGAGTGCGACATCGCCCAGGAACCCGTCACCCCGCGGGACTCGTCCCGCTTGCTGACCCTGGATCCCGCGTCGTCCCCCGGGAGCCCCCGGGGGATGGGTCACACGGTCTTCTCAGCCCTGGACCGCCTGCTCCGACCCGGGGATTGCCTGGTGCTCAATCGGACGGAGGTGCGCCGCGCCCGGTTGCGCGGCTTTCGCCTGCCCGGGGGTGGTACCGCCGAAATCCTTCTCCTGGAGGTGGACGGCGCCCGGGCCCGCGCCACCATCCGCCCGGCCCGTCGCATCCACCGGGGCACCCGGATCCGGATTCCCGCCCCGGGAGTGTATCGCTCCCTGGCATCCCGGGAAGCCGGGTGCCGTCTTTCCCGCCTTGCGCCGGGATGCCCCACCCTGCGCGTCCTCTCGGACGAGGGCGACGGGGTATTCGAATTCGAAGTCGAGGGCGATGTTTCCATCGAGGACCTGGAGGCGCTGGGGGAACTCCCGTTGCCGCCGTACATCCTCCGCCCCCCCGAGGACGTGTCGGGCTACCAGACGGTATACGCCAACGAACCGGGCTCCGCCGCGGCACCCACGGCGGGCTTGCACTTCACCCCCCGGCTCCTCGC
>PWSR01000207.1 GCA_003563985.1 Clostridia bacterium
CCGTCGATGGTGCGTTTCCCTTCCCCGAGGTCCACGCCGATGGCGGCGATCTCATCGCCTACCACCGCGACCTCGCCGTCGAAGCGCTTGGCGCCGGTTCCGTCAACTACGATTACATTCTTGAATACCAGGTCGTACATATTGCATTCCCCTTCCCCTCTATTCCTTGCGAGCGCTCTGTCGCAAATCCCGGGTGGCCTCGGATACGTCAGACAGGGCCTCGGCCAGGATGCGGAGGCGCTTCTCGGCGTTGGCATCCTCGGACGCCGGATCCTGGGCCGCGACGCCCTGGTGACCGATTCCGCTGTTGCTGGAGTCGCCGGCGATGATCATGCCCTGGATGGACATCATGTCGTGGATGGCCCGGATGGTGGTCTCCTGGCCGCCGAAGCGCCCACCGCCCACCGCCAGGGCGGCCCCCACGGTGTAGAGGAGACCCCGTTCGGTCCGGGTCTTCCGGCCGAAGTCCCAGAGGGCCTTCAACTGGGCGGACACGGTACCGAAGTATACCGGCGATGCGGCCACCAGGCAGTCGGCACCGGGCAACCGCTGGAAGAAGTCCTCCACGGCGGTATCCCGATAACAGGCGCCCTGGCAATCGCTTGTGCAATGCGTGCAAAAGGGCGTCTCCACATCCGCCAACAGGTCCATGGCGCGGAATTGTTCCACTTCGAACTCGCGTGCGACCAATCGTGATTCCAGGTTGTCCAGGAGTGAACTCGTGCTTCCATCGGTCCGCGGGCTTCCATTCAACAGAAAGGCTCTCATAGTAGATTCCCTCCCACCTCTCGACATCGTTACTTTCACCACGGAACCCTCTCACCCCTTCCAAAGAGGCAGGGCTCTACCCCGGACTTCGCGGTTCGACAGGGGAAGCGCGACGTCCGGGTGGAACGGGTGACCCGGGGGCCATTATCCCTCGACACACTTCTCCGGGGAGCGGGCATCTCGCATTTGTCGACTAACATCGTGGGGGATTCCGATCGAATCGGGGGCGCCGCAGTACGGGGCGGACGGTTCGACCCAGGGGATCGTGCCAATCTACGTCGCGGGATCGTGGACCCCATGCGAACCGGGAGCGCCGAAGGGAGGCTGATCGTCTCCGACGCTCCCGGTATCCACCCCGGGGGACGGGATGGTTGATGGTCGGATTCCGCGACCGGTCAGTCGTCCTCGACGACCTCGGGTAACCAAAACAGTCCGCAAAGACAGCGGCCATTCCTCTTGACTGCACCAGAGCGGGTGTCGAGGCACGGACATACGTTCTCCGGCACGTTCTCCAGGCGACACGGACAGTAGAAGTCCCCGAACATCTTCTCCTTGTCCAGCAGTCCCTCGACCACCAGCTCGCGGTTCTCGTTGAAGACGAAGCCCCGCAGATCGGCGAATCGATCGATCCGATCGTTGATCTCCACCTCGGGTTCCTCGGGAAAACGCTCCAACACAACCTCGGGCTCGAGTTCCTTGACCTGCAATCGCGCCCCACACACGGGGCAGATTAGCTCACCATCCGGGGCGAGTTCTTCCCGGGGCACAAACTTCACCTGGCACACCGGACACAGGATTCTATCCATTACTTTCCTCCACCAGCTTGCGAACCTTATCCGGGTCGTACCCCTGCACGACCTCATCTTCGACCACGGTAATGGGAAAGGCGGGCGATACACCGAGCTCGTTCATCTCGCTGAACGCCTGGTTCTTTTCATCCTCTCCGGCCAGGTCGACGTCGACCGATTCGAAATCGATTCCCTCTTCGTCTAGGAACCGCTTCATCTTCTTGCACCAAGGACAGGTGCTAAGAGAGTATACTTTGACCATCGAATCCAACCTCCTTCTTACTCCTACTGTACCTCGCGGGAGGAGAAACTAACCTAATTCATCCCGCGGATCTCACGTCAACTTGACCGGCCGCGTCCTTTCCGGTTTCATGTTGTTTATGATGCGATCGCGTTGACGCGCTTAGAATTCCTTTTGGGAGCGCCGAGCTCATGAACCGAACCAAGCAATACATCAGTCTGATCGCCCTGGCCACGTCTGCCTTCGCCACGGTCTTGAGTACCAGCATGGTCCGCATTGCGGCGCCCTACATCCAGGAAGCCTTCCTGCTCCGGTACGCGGACCTGACCTGGATCCACAACAGCTACCAGATCTCCTATGCCATCCTTCTCCCGGTCTTCGGGCAGCTGGGAGACCGTTACGGGCGACGGAAGATCCTGTTGGCGGGCCTGACGCTGTTCGGATTGGGCTCGATCATGAGCGGGCTATCCTGGAACATGGTATCCCTGATTTCCTTCCGGCTGTTGCAAGGCGTCGGCGGGGCGGCGATCTTTCCCAACGCCCTGACCATCGGTACGGGACTGTTCCCGCCGGAGAACCGGGGCAAGGCCATGGGGATCTGGGCCATGGGCGTCTCCCTGGGCTCGGTGGCGGGACCGACCATCGGTGGGATCATCGTCCAGTTCCTGGGGTGGCGCTACGTCTTCTTCGTGAACGTCATCTTCCTGTTGATCAGTCTCGCCAGCATCATCTTCATCGTGCGGGGCGAGGAAGAATTGGACCAGTACAAGGGCGCTTTCGACTTCCGCGGGACGATCATGCTGGCATTCATGATCACCCTACTTATCACCGGCATCGTCAGTGGGCCCGATCGCGGGTGGATGGATCCCCTGATACTGGCGATGTTGACGGCAGCACTGGTCACCCTGCCGGTGTTCTGGCGCATGGAAGGGGAGCACGAGAAGCCGGTCATCGACCCGGACCTCCTGCGCAACCGCGTATTCATGTCGGGCATGTTCTGCGGAGGGGTCCACCTGGTGGCGATCCAGGGGATGAACTTCCTGATGCCGTTGTTC
>PWSR01000029.1 GCA_003563985.1 Clostridia bacterium
AGGTCCATATCGTTTACCCGCGCGCCGATGGATGCACCGTTGAGCGACGCCACCAGGGCATCGATCTCCCCGCGCTCCTCGATCATCTTGGAATCGGCACCGTATTCGGGATTTCCCATGGCCAGTACGACGAGGATACCGGTAACTTCTTCGGCATCCAGGGGTTCGGATAACAGCCGTGACCCCGCCGGGCCACAACCCGCGATGGTTACTGAGATCAGAAGAACCAGGACCACCAAGAGTCTTCGCTTCATCGAGGAATCCACTCCATTCTCCCACGCCATCTCGCCGACTTCACATCTTCCAGGGCGGCAGATACAAGCCACCGGGATCCTTCAACGCCCCTGCCTCACTGTCGACGACGGAACGCCGAGGAGGTTCCCCGGCGATGACCGCAAAGACACCATCGGCTATCTCCCCGGACATAGGACAAATCGCAGCGGCCCCCGTCGTCATCGGCAATGCTTCACACTTCCCAACGCCCACTCCGGACCGAAAATGTGGGCCGTGGCGACGCCCCTTGGCGTGCATTCCAAGGCTCTTTTGGTTAGCATTAAGGGTAAGTTTGTGTTTCTCGTTTGACGTGTCGCGCGTCGGGGTCGGATTCGTCCGATCGGGCCGGACACGGTGGCACGGGGATTCCAGCGCCGGCTCAAGGCGCACTAGGGAGAGACGGTGCAAGCATGAGCAACGAAGCCGAAACACCATCCAATTTCATCTACAACATGATCCTCGAGGACGTCGAACGGGGTGAGAACGACGGGCGCGTCCACACCCGCTTCCCGCCGGAACCCAATGGATACCTGCATATCGGCCACGCCAAGGCCGCGCTGCTGAATTACAACCTGGCCTTGGCCTTCGACGGAAAGTTCAACCTGCGCTTCGACGATACCAATCCGGTGGCCGAAGAAGAGGAGTTCGTCGACTCCATCATCGCGGACTTGAGTTGGTTGGGCGTCGACTGGGAGGATCGCCTGTTCTTCAGCTCAGATTCCTTCGACACGAAGTACGAGTTCGCAAGACGCCTCATCGAGGCGGGGCGGGCATACGTTTGCGACCTGGGTCCCGAGGAAATTCGAGAATACCGGGGTACGCTAACCGAACCCGGCCGGGAGAGCCCGTATCGTGATCGATCGGTGGAAGAGAACCTGGATCTTTTCGAACGCATGCGGGAAGGAGAGTTCCCCGACGGGGCCCGGGTCCTGCGCGCCCGGATCGATATGGCCTCGGGCAACCTGAACATGCGCGACCCCGTTCTGTACCGGATCCTCCACGCCACCCACCATCGCACCGGCGATGCGTGGTGCATCTACCCGATGTACGATTTTGATCATCCCTTCACGGACGCTTTGGAGGGCATCACCCATTCCCTGTGCTCCATCGAGTACAGCGACCACCGTCCCCTGTACGATTGGATCGTAGATAACGCGGTGGAGCTGATGCCCGATGCCACCAGGTGCCGGTCCCGGCAAACGGAATTCGCCCGCCTGAACATGACCCACATGGTACTCAGTAAGCGCAAGCTGCGCCGGCTGGTGACGGATGGACACGTCGAGGGATGGGACGATCCCCGGATGCCCACCATCTCCGGTATGCGGCGACGGGGCATCACCCCGGAAGCCATCGCCGATTTCCAGGAGCGCGTCGGGGTCGCGCGATCGGATAGCCTCGTCGACCTGACCATGTTCAAATTCTGTATTCGAAATGACCTCGAGGACAAGGCCGAGAGAAGGATGGTGGTACTCGATCCCCTGAAGGTCAGCATCACCAACTGGCCCGAGGATCGGGAAGAGCGGGTGACGCTCGAAAACATACCGAGGGACGAGAGCGCCGGGACGCGGCAGGTCCCCTTCGGAGGAGAGATTTTCATCGAGCGGGAAGATTTCATGGAAGATCCGCCGAAGAAATTCCATCGCCTCTCCCCCGGGGAGGAGATCCGCCTGAAGGGCGCCTACGCCATCAAGTGCGAAGAAGTCATCAAGGACGCGGAGGGCAGCGTGGTGGAGCTGCGGTGCACCTACGATCCGGCGACCCAGAGCGGAAACGACACCAGCGGCCGGAAGATCCGCGGCGTCGCCCATTGGGTGTCGGCGCGTCACGCCGTTGCAATCGATGTGCGTCTCTACGACACCCTCTTTCTCGAAGAGAGTCCCGAAGACGAAGGCGACGGAGATTTCACGGCCAGCATCAACCCGGACTCCCTGGAATTATTGTCGGGCGTACCCGCCGAGCCGGCAATTGCCGATACCGGTGCCGGTGACCGCTTGCAGTTCATGCGCAAAGGGTATTTCTACCTCGACCCCGAGGATGCCCCGGGGAATCGGCTCACATTCAACCGCATCGTTCCGCTCAAGGACACCTGGGCCAAGATAAAAAAGAAGGGCAAGTAGGGCGCGATCCATTCACAACGCGGGGAGCCCGGCGGATGGAACCGGACTCCCCGTTGTCGTTCTCGCGTATCGGAAAGGCGAGCGTCCCGAACCCACCGCGGGACCGGCCTGCCGAACCCCGGGCCGGGGAACGATTCGCGATCGATCCCTACTGGTGGATCTCGATATTCGCATCCTCGCGAAGTTCCTGGCTCAGGCGCGCGACAATCTGCTGCCTTTCCTGTTGCAGGAGGCTCTGCCGAAGGGCGGGCCGCATCTCCTCGAACGTACCGTCGGCCTGACCCTGCTCCTCCAGGTGATCGTACATGGCCCGAAGGTCTTCCTCCGAGACGTCGATACCCTCTGCCTCCAGGACTTCCTCCGCGTGTGATTCCAGGAACATCTCTACCGTCAGGTGGCGCGCTATATCCTCCCGGAGTTCATCCCGGGTCATGTCCGC
>PWSR01000119.1 GCA_003563985.1 Clostridia bacterium
GTGCTTCCCTACCCTGTGGTCCGGAGAGCTCGCAAGTATCGAGTTCGGAATCCTACGACCCGTCCACGGACCCAGCGAGAAGACGAGCCCGAGAGCCCGTCCCCTCGATGACACGATCCGCGCCGCCCGTTCCATAGATTGCGTCGACGCGGGCTCCCCAACCCCCGCCACCCGGATGACGAGCAAGAGCATCCCCTCGTGCTAAATCCCTCTGCGAATCCCTTATCCTAACGGTTCTCGTGTGCGTTTTACCCATCCGGAAGGAGCGACAACCCCCAACGCTTCGATTCGAGTAGGCAAGGGTAGCCCGTCCGCCGAATGCCCGGCCGACATCCACCGGTACCGGCTCTCTCGGTAGAGGGTAAACGCGCAGGCCAGAACTAGGAACCACCCATTCGGCCGGGCGCGACCGACCCGGGTCCCCGGAGATCACTCCCTTGGGGGTCGATCGAGGAGCACTCCGGCGTTTGGTATTCCGGATATCTTCGTCAAAGTACGCATGGTCCTCGGCCCCACGCCAACCTTCTTCGCACCCACCGTCTTTCGCGAGCGTGGCTCCCGAACGTTACACCGGGGATTGATCGAAAGGATGAAACTCCCCGGCACGGGGGGGACGCACGACTGAATTCGAATGGGGAATGCAGCGGCGTTCACTGCGCTGGCGATGGGACCCACGACTTCGCGATGGACGCGATCCCTCCGTGCCGCAAGGGACTTACGGTCTTCGGTGTGAAACCGGGAGGTGCGATCTCTGCGGGGACGTGCACGGGACGTGGAGACCGGGAAGCGGGCCCCGTGTACCCGAGGTGCCCGCTCCCGGTTCTCGGGATCGCGGAAGGCGCATCGCAGAGGGACGCGCAATGGCTGCAGTCGCGAACGACTCAGTTGAGGGGCGTGCTATACAGGGCGCCACCGAAGATGACGACGAGCCGATCTCCCACGACCGCCGAGGCCCCCGGGGACTCACCCGTCTCGGGTGCCTCGGTTACGACGTGCCAGTCGACGGCATCCGCAGACTGTAGCACGGCACCATCCCCGCGCACACCCACGTAACCCCCGTCCCGAGGAACAATCGTGGACAGCACATCACCGCCCAGGTCCGTATCGATGGGTACAAACCCGTTCCCGGTAAATTCCCAAAGGTTCTTGGTCCCGTGGCGCCAGAATATGACGGTGTCCCCATTGATGATGAGCCGCGAGCTCGCTATGCGGGTTTCGTCCTCGCCAAAGGGTATCCAGTTGTCGGGATCGTGCAACACCGTTCCCGACTCGATGCCGTCTTCCTTGACGAACCAGTGTCTTCCATCGTGATAGAAGTATCGGTTGACCTCTTTGAGATACACGTTCCTGAGGCTGGTGTAGCTCTCTTCCTCGTACCCGTAACGCTGCCAGTCGATACCATCCTCGGAGTGCATCATGATACTTCGTTCGCTCGACCCCAGGTACCCGTCGTGGGTATAGAAGATGTTCACCAGGGGATCGTGGGATCCCATCTCAAAACGCGTCCACGCCGTTCCATCCCCGGAAACGTACTGGTTGGGGCGGGAAGCGGTGAAGCCGAAGAATCGACCGTTGGCGACACCGAAACGGGTAGGTGCGACCTCGAAGGGATGGCTCACGGCTTCCCAGGATGCACCATCATCGGATACCGCCAGGGCTCCTCGGTAGTTGAAGGCCAGGCAGCGGCCGGAATCCACCAGCAGACCGCTGAAGCCGTCGTCGGGTACCGCCACATCGGCCACCTGCCAGTTGCCGGAAACCGCCCCGGGCATGGAGGCCGCACCGGGCAGTTGGACGCGCCCGTCGGCGTCGGCCAGGGCCGAACCGTGGGTGGGGTGAAAGTTCATGATGAACTCGATCACGTACTCCACGCCATCGGCGCTGATCACGGCTTCGTAGTTCCCCGCAGCCCAACCGCCTTCGGGCCCCGTGAACTCGAAGGCGGTCCAGCCGTGTCCCCCGGAGACTTCCACTCTAAGGTTGGCGATCAGTTGATCCTCGGACAGCGATCGGGGGATTCGGAGTTCGGCTTCCATTTCCCCGGAATCCAGGCCGTCGTAGACGATCCAGGCGAATACCTGTTCTACTCCCACGTTGAAACTGTCCACCACGTCTACGGGAATACTGTCCACCACTTCGCTGGTCATAAACCCCACGGGAAGGCGGGGCGCGCCCCCACTACCCAAGGCACCGTGGACCTCATCGATGGCAGCGCGCAGACTGTCGGTGTCCACCGCGGCACCGTTCCCTGCATCCGTCACGCTCGGCCCCTCGGGCGTCGATGCCGTCGCTTCAGACGGGGAACTGCCCCCGGGTCCGGTTGGTTCCCCGTTTTCCGAGCCGTCTCCGCCACCGCAACCTACCGCCAACACCACGACCAGGGTCAGTACCACCAGTATCCGGCTCACCTTGAACGTCATAGAATCCTCCAATCGGCCCTGGGGCCACTAGCGACCGCCGGGCTGAAAGCATCTTCCTCGGAATCCGCCGGGAACCGCGGCACGGTCCATCGCGATCATTTCGGGGCCACAGTCCCGGATTATCTTGGCAAAGAATACGAGAGACGCGGGAACACGTCATCACCCCCCGGGGTGATTCCCGGGGTTACGGGGCTTTTCGGACCCGGGTGGCCGATGATGGCGGCCGAGGCATTGGGCGATTTTTCCAAGTAGGACTATCGCTCCTTCCGACGCCAGGCTAACTGGGAGCGTACCCTTCCGCGAACTCTGACCGCACTCCGCCCACCGGGAGGAGGGGGCCGTACGGTCAGCGTAGTCCGCCTCGAGCGCCGTGGACCGAAGAGCGTGCGGAGTGGA
>PWSR01000023.1 GCA_003563985.1 Clostridia bacterium
ACCTCCCCCACTTCGCCGTATTTCCAGTAGAGGAACGCCGCGCCCACCAGGAGAATCAGGGCGGATCCGTAGAAACTCCAGGCGATGCCGAGATACCCCACCAGCATCCCCAGCAACACCGGACCGATGAATTGCACCACGCGATTCCCGGTGAGGCGAAGTCCCATGGCGAGGCCCCGGTGCTCTTCGTCGGCGCCATCGGCCATCATTATCATGCTGATCGGCTGGGTGAGGGCCGTGGTGGTTCCCCCGAGGCCGGCGAGGATAGCCAGGGGGAGCCAGCCCACGAAGAAGGGCGTCGCCCCGATGGCCACCGCACCCACCAGCAACACCCGCTGCACCGTGCCCTTGGAGCCGAAGGCAGCGACCAGGTAACCGAGGGCGGGCCTGACCACCAGGGCGGACATCTGCCGCACGGATCCGAGGGCACCGATAACGCCGTCGGAGTATCCTATGGATTGCAGGAACACGGGGTAGAAACTGGTATTGATGGAGAAGGCGCCCAGGGCGCATCCGCTGATGAGGATCGACATCTGCGCCCGGGGACCCCGCAGCAGGTTCCGGGCCATGGCGGCCAGCTCCCGCACCCCCTCGGATTCACCGGTGGCTTCCCGCGCACCCCGGGTCCGTTCCCCGCCCGGGGGCAGCCGCAGGGTAATGAGCGCGGCGAGTACGGCGCTAACGCCGACCCCGCCGAAGGCGACGCTGCGCCCGAGGGCGGTGGAGATCGCCCCACCCAGGAGCGGTCCCAACAGTTGGCCCGCCGCGGTGGCGAATCCGAAGACCGCGAAGTCGTTGGCACGACTCCCGGCGGATCCGATGGCGGCTACGTACGATTGGCCGGCGACTACTACCAGGATGTTGGCGACCCCGGCGAGAATCGTGGCGGCGGTCACCGTCGGAATGGACGGGAATCGGACCAGCAGGTACGCCGAGATCACCCCCAGGGCGCATCCCGACAAGATTGTGGTCCGCGAACCCAGGCGATCGATGAGCACGCCGCCGGGCAGGGCGATAAACAGCGGGAAGAGGGCGTAGGTCGAGACCACGAGTCCCGTCAGTTCCGGGGATGTCCCCATGTCCGCCAGGTGCAGCGGAATGAGCAGCCTCGGCATGGTGGCCCCGACGAAATGGACCGTTGATAGCACGCAAATGAACAGCAGCCGGGGTTCAACGGTTCCAAAGAGGGCGCGCCCGATGCGGCGAAGGACCATCTCTACTCACCCGGCCCCCCGCCAAAGAGTCGTCGAACCAGCTCCAGGACCCCGCGATCGTAGGGCTCCTCGGTGACGGCATCCGCTCGCCGCCAAAGCGCCTCGGGGGCATTGGCGACCAATACACCCAAACCCGCCGCCTCCAGCATATCCAGGTCCCCGGCGCCATCTCCCACTGCCACCAGCTGCCCCATGGAGAGATCGCACAATCCGGCCAGGTACTTGAGGGCCTCTCCCTTCGTGGCCCCCGGGGGGAGGATCTCGATGAGGGAAGGCAGGCTTCGCAGGACGATGGCCCGGGAACCGAACTGGCCCCGGAGTTCGGCCTCGATTTGATCGCCGTCCTCCGGGGGAATGCGCAGACAGACGGCGTACACCCCTCGCACGTCGGGCCGGTCGTCGACGGAGATGGGTACCTCCAGGATACGCGCATACCGCGCGGTGTCGGCGTGTTCGCGCGTCGCCGTGGTCCGATACCTCGTGTACAAGTAGGCGACCAGGTCCCTCGCGACGGCATCTTCCAGGGCGAACTGTACCAGATCCGGATCGAGGAATAATGCCCGGATCAGCGAACCCCCCGGCCTTCCGATCACCGCCCCCGAATTGGCGATCACCGGCCCGGTCAACCCCAGGTGCCGGGCGAAGGCCTCCGCCGAGGCATACGGGCGTCCCGTCGCCAGGACGGCCAGCCCGCCGCTATCCTGGACCAATTGCACGGCGCGACGCGCCCGGGGACCCACGATCCGGTCCGGACCCAGCAGGGTATCATCCAGGTCCAGGGCGATCCACCGATACCTCCGGGGGTCCCTCATCTCATCTCCCCCAACAGTCGCCAAAGCCTGCCGTCGATTCCCGAGTCCAACTCGGGATCCGCAATGCCCCGCCGCCGGGACACCTCGAAGAGAACCCCCTGCAGTTCCCGCCGCGAACGGGGGATATCCCCCGCCCCCACGGACCCGGACCGGGAGAGGATGTCCACGGCGGCCTGCTCCCGCTCCGGCCCCCAGGGAACGACGTCGAAGCGGGTGGTCTTGTGGAAGGTGATCTTGAATCGCTGGAGGATTCGATGTAGTTCTTCGATGGGCTCGGTGGCGTCGTCGACGCGCAGGTCCACATAGCGATCGTCGAACCCCCCGTAACCCTCTCCCTCCTGGACCACCAGTACCGCCGCAGACTGCTGGCCGCGACGATCTCCCCCGGCCTCCTGTCCCGCGCGCAATGCCTCGACCAGTCGATCGGCCAGCTGGCCGCGAGAGGTACCGTGATACCGGTGCATCTCTTCTACGACGCCGGGGCCGGCGAGAATATTCCCCTGGCAGGTGGAGCCTTCACCGACCCGATGACCGGCCCAGGTGTTGCACGCCGGCCCGGTAAATGCTGCGGCTTCGCCGGATCGATCCACCAGGCCGACCTGGCGCCCCTCGATGGAGGAGTCCTCAGAGAGCAATTCCTCCAGGGTATCGGTAGCCGAGCGCCCCCGCGCCATGAGTTCCAGGCCCCGGGGCCCAAAGGTGGGATTGGCCCGAGCCTGCGTTGCCACGGCCCCCACCTCCGCGCGGGCCCAGGGCACGATCCAACCCGAGGCCAGGAAGCGGGATTGGACCGCCACGCCCCACGCTCGAACTTCGGGATCGTAGGCTGCAATGGAAAAGGTGGAAAGAATTCGGTGCGCGCCAGACATCGTATACCCCCTCGAAATCCCTTCAGTCGGTTGCCGCCGGCTGCAGACCGCTTCGAGCCGGCATGAATCGCGTGTACAATACGACGAGCAATGTGATGGATGCCCCCATGATGAAGGTGGCCTGGAAATTGATCGCATCCCACAGTATCCCGCCGACGATGGGGACGATCAAGCCCAGGATGTGGTTGATGGTGCTGCCGAGGGCCAGGGTCGGTGCCATGTGCACGTCCTCGGCGATATCGTCCAGGTGAACGCTTATGGCCACTTCCAACGATGCGATGAGGGCATCGATGCAATAGGCGAGATAGAGGATCCAGAGCACGGGGACGAAGGCATAGACCAGGGCGGTACAGGTGGCCACGCTGTAGCCCCACCGGATGGCCGTCCGGGTACCAAACCGGTCGACGACGCGCCCGATGGCGGGGCGGACGTAGAGCCCGAGGGCATTGCTGACGCCCATGAGAACCGCCGTCGTCTGTACGTTCATACCGTACTCCCGCACCATCAGGAACACGGCAAAGGTGAAGAATATGTGCCGCTGCGATGCGGTGAGTAGCCGCAGGACGTAAAAGGACATGTATTGCCGGCGGTACACGAATCGCTGTGGCCGTATCGTCGGCTTCTCCCCGGTACTCGCCCGCCGAAGTATGAGCGTTCCCCCGGCCACGGCCAGGATGGCGGCGCCCCAGAAGATCACGCGGTAGTACACTACCCCGGAGAAGAACTCCGCCAGGATGTACACCAGGAAAACCGCCAGCAACGCGGCGCCGGCCTGGGCGGCGGAGAACTGCCCCATCCGTCTGCCCTTCTCCCCCCGGCGCGCCAGGGAGAGTACCATGGTGGACTGGACCGGCCCCAGGGTGTGGAAGCCCACGGACATGATTACCACGGCGATCAGCAATCCCGAGATATCCGTGGACAGGCCGTGGGCGAACAATCCCACTGCGATGACCAGGCCGCACAGGCCCACGATCACCGACTGCCGGAGATAGGCCACCGCCGCGACCACGAAGACGGTGAACAGTCCCGGGATCTCGCGGACGGATCCCGCGAGCCCGATTCCGGAGGGCAATATGCCGAGGATATCGTTGGAAAAATTATTGAAGGTGGTGCGCTGCAGGCCCAGGGCCAACTGCATCAGGAAAGCGGCGGCGAAGAGAACCAGGAGGTCTCCCTTGGGATCCCCCAGCATTTTCCTCGCCCATCGACTCCACGTGGAGGGCAACGGCTCCCATCTCCCGTCCGGACCGCCCGGGGGCGGGACCGAAATTTATGGATCAGTACGTCTTCTTGAGATTCAACCGCGGTGCCAAGCGGGCCATCAGGGCGTGGAGCAACCCGCCCAAACCCGCCACCGCCACCGTCTGTCCGAACAAGATCTGGCCCACCAAGATCGAGTACGGGATCCCGCTGAGAAACGACAGGTAGGCGCTGACTCCCAGGGCATTGAGGGCGATGGGCGGTACGATCCCGATGGCAAATCGCGAGGATCGATTCGTGAGATAGGCGGCCAACAGGGTGATCAGGCTCCCCCCGACCACATCCCATGGGCCCAGTCCCCCCAGGAGATTTGCGAACAGGCATCCCAGGAACAATCCGGGAACCGCCGCCGCTTCGAAGAGGGGGAGCACGGCCAGGGCCTCGGCCACGCGAATCTGGCCGGGGCCGAAACTGATCGGCCGGAACGCGTACACCAGGACGACGTAGAGGGCTGCGATGAGTCCGGCCCGCGCGAGGTATCGCGCCGTATGGTTCACGATTCATCCACCTCCTCGTCCTCCGTTTCGCCCCGCTGCGCCAGGTAGCGAGAGCGACTCATGAGGACTTCCCGGGCCTTGGAGCCCTGGTAGGGGCCCACGACCCCCATGTTCTCCATGGTATCCATCAGGCGACCCGCCCGCGTGTATCCCACGCGCAATCGGCGCTGCAACATGGACACGGAGGCTTCCCCCGCTTCCATGACGACGACGATGGCCTCCTCGAGCTTGGGATCGCTCTCATCTCCACTCTCCGACGAAGTCGACTCCGTCTCCGCGGCCTCCATGACCTCTTCGCGGTATTCCGGATCGCCCTGTTGCCGGGCGTAGTCCAGCAGGGTTTCCAGGTCCTCGTCGGACAGGAAGCTACCCTGGGCGCGAATGGCGCGGTCGCGACCTACCGGTGAAAAGAGCATATCACCGTGGCCCAGTAGTTTCTCGGCGCCCCCGGCATCGAGTATCGTCCGGGAGTCCGCCGAGGAGGATACGGCAAAGGCGATCCGCGAGGGGATGTTCGCCTTGATCACCCCGGTGATCACGTCCACCGAGGGCCGCTGGGTGGCCACGACCAGGTGTATGCCGGCGGCACGGGCCATCTGGGCGAGTCGTTGGATCGCGTCCTCCACGTCGACCCGGGCCACCATCATCAGGTCCGCCAACTCATCGATGATGATGACGATCCGGGGGATTTGTGCCTCCCCGCGCTCCACGGCACGCCGATTGTACGATGGAAGATCTCGCACGCCCCGCTCGGCGAAGTGGCGATACCTTCGCTCCATCTCCTTGACGGCCCAAGTGAGGCAACCGGCCGCCTTCTTGGCGTCGGTAACCACGGGTGTCAGCAGATGCGGCAGACCGTCGTAGGTCATGAACTCGACGACCTTGGGATCGATGAGCAGGAGTTTCACCTGGTCCGGCCGAGCGCGAAACAGGAGGCTGGCGATGACACAGCGGATGGATATGCTCTTGCCGGAACCCGTGGCCCCGGCGATGAGAACGTGGAGCAAGTCCTCGAGGTTCACGATGAGGGGACGCCCGGTGATGTCGGCGCCCAGGGCGATACTGAGCAGGCTTTCGGCCTTGCGAAACTCGCGGCTCTCCACGATCTCCCGCAGGGAAACCGATGCCACCTGGCGGTTGGGCACCTCGATGCCCACCGCCGACTTACCCGGGACCGGTGCTACCACGCGGACCCCGGTCGTCGCCATGCTCAGGGCGATATCGTCCGCCAGGGATACGATCTGGGATACCTTGACCCCGGGACCGGGATGCATATCGAAGCGGGTGACCGCCGGGCCGTGGCTGATCTCCAGGACCCGGGCCTTGATGCCAAAATCTCGCAATGTGCTCTCGAGGAGGCGCGCCTTGCGATTCAGCTCGGTGCGGGCCGAGTCGCCTAGGGCGCGCGACGTTCCACCTCCACTGAGAAGGGTTGGAGTCGGGAGGACGTAGGGGCTCTCCACACCGGCACGCCCGACATCGGCTCCCACGGGTAGATCGTCCTTCCTCCCGGGGCGATCGCCCGCGGGGGGGGATTCGGTATCCCCGGGCTTGGGTTCCTCGGACCCACGTCCCCGGGCGGTCACGATCGGGGGGTCCTTCGCCGATCCGTTCCCCTCGGCTCCAAGGGCCTCGGCGGCCTCCGGCGGATCCGAGTCCTCCGGGTACGAGTGGATGGCCACCTCCTGGGGAGGCGCATCTCGCGTCGGCTCGTCCTCGTCTTCGTCGACGAGAAATCCCCGCACGCCCGAAACCACGCCTGCAATGAATCCTCCCGCGCCCCGGACCACCGTCGTACCCACCCGCGTACCGGGGACATTCACCACCAGCAGGGCAGCCACCACGGAACACGCCAGGAGGACCACCGTGCGTCCCAGGGGTCCGAAGGCGGAGGTTAGCATCCAGGTCATGCCCGCGCCCAGGTAGCCTCCGCCGGCCCGCAACGCATCGAGGCTGAAGGGAGGCAGTGCCCGCATACCCGCTTGGTAGAAGGCCGCAGCCGCCAAGCCACCGAGGGCGAGACCCACCATACGGGGTACGACGCTGGGACCGGGTATCTTACCGACCCATGCCACCCCCGCCATGGTCACAAGCAGGGGAATCGTCCACGCGGCTCGCCCCAACAGTGCGGTCAGGAGCAAACGCATCAAGTTCCCGACGAAACCCGGCGAGGGATGATAGAGCGCCAGAACGAGGAGGGCACTCAGGGCCAGCGTGACCAAACCCTGGATCTCCGTCCTCACCCCTCGATCGACTTTCCACGAAGAACGACCCTTTTTCTTCTTCCTGGAGCTCTCCGCCTTCTTACGCGATGCAGCAGCCATCCATATCCCCCTGAGATCCGTGGATTGCGATCTATAAGCTAGTCTTCGACTTGTTGAACAACAGGAAATCTTCCGGCTCCACCACGACGACTCCGGCTCCGACTTCCCGGGCCGCTCGCTCACCCTTGGGCGTCGTGATGATCGTTCCACCGGTCCCGTAGACGATGCCGTGCGCCATCACGATGCGTCCGCCGACGACGGTCATCACCGCCCGACCGACCTCTTCGTCGATGATGGTAAGGTCGGCATCGGCGGAGACGCCGAGATGTCCCTTGTCCTTCAACCCGAGCATCAGGGCGCCGGCGCGCGAAGTCTTGTGGACGAACTCACCCATCGTCAGGGCCCCGTATCGAACCAACGAGAGACCGTATTCTACGGCGACGTTCCTGGGGATCCCACCTCCGTCGGTACTGATGGCATCCACGACGAATTGGTCGCGGTCGTCCTTGCGCGTGGCGCACAGGAAGCTGGCTTCCGGCTTGTTCACCGGGAAACTCATCGAGACATCGGTGCCGCGATCCTTCCAGACCGCCACCCCTTCCGAACCGGTGACCAATACCGTGTGCCCGCCTTCGAGGACCTGCACCAATCCATATCCATCGGCGATAGCCCGCTCCAGCCCATCGCGATCGGGGGTATAGCCCCTCATCTTGAGACAGTTGCGGGTGACGTGGCTCGTGGGTAAGCCGTCATCCCCGATGGCCCCTCCGGTCCCGTTGATGACCGAAAGGTAGGACTCGGATACCAGATTATCCTTTCCGGCCATCGCCCCGAGACCCTCCAGGGCCTCCGCGGCGGGATCGCCGGTGATCCCCCGGAGATAGCTGTTCACGTGGGCCACGTGCAAGCAGTTCTCCCCGGCCAGTTCCACGGCTTCCAGGAGTCCCCGGAGGTGACTCCCGGTCTCGGTACTCCCGACGTGGAAGGCGACGTAGGAACGCGCCTCGTTGGCCAGGGCGATGAACCGTTCCGTCGCGGCGGGACTGGAGGGGCTGTGTCCACCGATCAACTTGATCCCGATGGATCCTTCCTCGAGGGCTTTCTCGATGTGTTTCATGCCCTCCTCGCGTCCGGGAGCCGGCCCTTCATAGGCGGGCATAGTCTGCAGCGCAGCGACGTTCAGTCCCGCGCCCAGCTCCGGCAGCGCGCGGAGCACATCCCCCCCGTCGGCCATGTCCAACGCGGTACAGACGCCGGCCCGGGCCATCATGCGATGGGCGGGACCGCGGATATGTACGTGGGTGTCGATGACCCCAGGGATTGCCGTGAGCCCCTCCAGGTCGACGAGTTCCCGGGCATCCACGGCCGGCAGATCTTCGCCGACCTCGACGATCTTCCCGTCGGCAATGCCCAGGTCCAATACCTCGTCGATTTCGTTGGTCGGATCGACTACGCGGGCGGATTTCAAGATCAATTCGTATTTCACGATCCCCACAACCTCCCCTCCCGGCGAACCGGGTTCGGTTTTCAGCCAGCTTCAACGATGCCCCACGGTTTCCTTCACCCCGGGGCCAGCCCGACGGTGACGATCAGCACGGAACCACCCAGGACCCACAGATACGGGGAAAAATGGTGGAGTTCTCCCTTGACCACCTTCCCGATTACCAGGCGCAAGGCCACGTAACCGGAGGCCGCCGCGGCGATAACCCCCGCGATCATACCCGGACCGGCCCCCGCCTCCAACAGGGCGCGCGCCTGCGGGAAATCCAGTAGAAGCGCTCCACCGATCACGGGAATGCTGAGCAGGAAGGAGAAACGAGCCGCTTCGCGGCGCGATAGGCCCAGGAAGAGCGCCGCGACGATGGTGATCCCCGATCGGGAAACCCCGGGCAAGATGGCCAGGGCCTGGGCGAGCCCCATCAGGAGGGCGAAGCCCACGGGCATCAGCGTCCCCTCGGGATTCCGGCCCCGCGCCGACCAGAGGAGGGCGCCGGTGAAAATCCACGCCGCGGCGATCACGGGGAGCCTGGTGAAAGTACCCACGACCACATCCCGGAGGAGATATGCCAGGACGGAAGTTACTAGGGTGGCACAAAACAGGGTCAATCCCAGGTGGAAATCGCGCGCCATGAAGACGTCACGGGAAGGGCGCTTCTTCCAGAGGAGATCCCGAAGGCCGGCGAGGAACCCCACCAGGACGCCCAGGGCATCTCTTCCGTAGTATGCCAACACGGCCACCAGTGTGCCGCCGTGCACTGCCACCTCGAGGGTGATCCCGGGATACTCCAGGCCGGCAATATGTTGAAACAGCACCAGGTGACCCGAGCTACTCACGGGTATGAATTCGGTGACTCCCTGGACGATGCCCAGGAGAACGAGCAGGAATACTTCCACGATGCCCCCTTCTCGATGGCCACACTCCGTCCCCGAATCCCCTACCCCATCCGCTGCGTGCTACGCAGATGGGGTAGGATAAACACCCGGCGACCGCCGATTATCCGGACCTCTTGCCTCCGTCCGTCCCCGGTACCTCCAGTATGATGGGGACGATCATCGGGCGACGCTGCAGCTTTTCGTATATGAAACTGCGCAAGCTGTTGCGCAGGTTTCGCTTGGCCTGCTCCGGATCCTTCAATAGGTTGTCGGAGCGACTCAACCAGTTGCAGACCGCCTTGCGAGTTTCTTCCAGGAGTTCCTCGGATTCGCGGACGTATACGAAGCCGCGGGTCGTGATTTCGGGCCCGGAGAGAACCTTGCCGGTTCTTTCTTCCACGGCCACGACCACGGTGACTACCCCGTGCTGGGAAAGCTGTTCCCGATCCTTGAGAACCATCCGTCCGACGTCCCCGATCCCGAGTCCGTCGACCAACATCTCCCGGTTTCCGACGGGACCTGAAATGTTGACACCCCGGGGACCGAACTCCACCATGTCGCCATTTTGCACCATCAGGATCCGATCGTCCGGGTAGCCCAGCATCCGCGCGAGATCGGCAAAGGCCCTCATATGACGATATTCGCCGTGAACGGGCATCGCGAACTCGGGTTGGGTGAGGTTCGTCATCAGCTTGATCTCCTCGCGACTGGCGTGGCCGGATACGTGCACACCGGATCGCGCACCGTAGACTACCTTCGCACCCAGCCGGCAGAGATTATCCACCGTGCGATAAACCAGCTTTTCGTTCCCCGGGACGGGGTTCGCCGCGATGACCACGGTATCCCCCTCTTTAATCTTGATCCTCCGGTCGTCCCCGCGGGACATCCGGGTCAGGGCACTCATGGGCTCGCCCTGCGTCCCGGTGCTGATGATGGCAATGTCTTCGTCCGGAACGCTCCGCGCCGTATTGATGTCGACCAGGACTCCCTCGGGAGCCTCCAGATATCCCAGCTCCAGGGCCACTTCGACGCTATTCTCCATGCTGCGTCCCATCACCGCCACCCGTCGTCCGAAGCGCTGGGCAACGTTGATCACCTGCTGCAACCGCGGGATATTGGAGGCGAAGGTCGCCACCATGATTCGACCCGGTGCATCGCGGAACAACTCCACCAGGCGCTCCCCCACCAGGCGTTCGCTCCCGGTGTAACCCTCCATCTCGGCATTGGTACTGTCGCAGATGAGGCAGCGCACGCCGCGCTCGCCCAGGGACGAGAGGGTATGGGTATCCGTAACCTCCCCGTCTGCGGGGGTCTGATCGAACTTGAAGTCACCGGAGTGAACCATGAGTCCCGCCGGCGTGGTAACCGCGAAGCCCATGGCGTCAGCGATGCTGTGGCTGACCCGGAAGGTTTCCACTTCGAAGTCCTTCGTCTGGATCTTCTCCCGGGGTACGATCGTCCTGGACCCCGCGGGGAGACGCAGCCCCTGTTCATCCAGCTTTCTCTTCAGGAGGCCCAGGGCGAGGCCGGGCCCGTATAC
>PWSR01000105.1 GCA_003563985.1 Clostridia bacterium
GCGGCTGGTGGTCCGAGGCGAAGTGTACATGGCCCGCTCGGATTTCGCCGCCCTGAATCGTCGGCGAGAGGAGGCCGGCGAGGCGCCCTTCGCCAACCCGCGAAATGCCGCTGCGGGCTCCCTTCGGCAGCTGGATCCCAGGATTACCGCCACCCGACCCCTGCGCATCGTCGTCTACCAGCTGGTGGAGTCCCCGGGGATCTCGCCCCGTCGCCAGTGGGATGTCCTCCACCGCTTCCTGCCCGCCTGGCAATTGCGTTCGCGGGACGAACCGAAGCGTTTGTGTTCCTCCGCCGAGGCATTGATGGAGTATTACGGCGAGATGCTGGAGGGCCGGGACGAGGCCGACCTGGAGTTGGACGGCATGGTGGTCAAGGTGGATCGCCTCGACTACTGGCCCATGCTCGGGACGCGCAGCCGCGATCCCCGGTGGGCCGTCGCCTTGAAGTTCCCCGCACGGGGCGCGGTGTCGCGGGTGCGGGACATCATCGTGCAGATCGGCCGAACTGGTCGGCTTACCCCCCTG
Source organism: Clostridia bacterium (assembly GCA_003563985.1). Classification (GTDB taxonomy): domain Bacteria; phylum Bacillota; class Sulfobacillia; order SLMV01; family SLMV01; genus CSSED11-154. The sequence continues at coordinate 527 of PWSR01000105.1, forward strand.
GCCATCCTGGATCCCGTCGAGATCGGCGGGGCGACGGTACGGCGCGCCTCCCTGCACAACCGCGGCGAGGTGGAGCGCAAGGATATACGGGTTGGAGATCACGTGCTGGTGGAACGGGCGGGGGACGTCATACCCTACGTGGTCCGCTCCTTTCCGGAACGACGTACGGGGGAAGAAGTGCCCTTCGAGATGCCTGGAAACTGCCCGGTATGTGGTTCTTCGGTGGTATTCTCCGAGGATGGCAAGGATGATCGCTGTGCGTCGCTCACCTGTCCCGCTCAGCTGAAGGAGCGCGTGAAGCACTTCGCCTCCAAGTCGGCCATGGATATCGACGGGCTGGGGGATAAGACCGTCGAGCAGTTGATAGACGCCGGTCTGGTGGGCTCCGCCACGGATCTCTACCGCCTGAGCCGGGCGGACTGGATGGGCCTGGAGCGAATGGGAGAGAAATCCGCGGAGAATCTGCTGCGCGCCCTGGAGGAGAGCAAGGAGGTGGGACTGCCCCGCTTCCTGGTGGCCCTCGGAATCCCACTGGTCGGGGAGCACCTGGCCCGGGTCCTGGCGGCCCACTTCCCATCCATTCGGGCGCTGCGGGACGCCCGGGAAGAAGACCTCCTGGAGGTGGACGGGATCGGCCCGGAGGTCGCGCGGAGCGTGGTAGCCTTCTTTTCGGATCCCGAGAACCTGGAGGCACTGGAGACATTCCGTCGCATCGGCATCGATCCCGAGGGTCCCGCGACACAAGGAGATGTCGCACCGCTTTCCGGCCGGACCTTAGTCTTCACCGGGAGGCTGGAACGGTGGAGCCGGACCGAGGCCGCCCGCCTCGCGGAGTCCCTGGGTGCCCGGGTCACCTCTTCGGTGTCCGGGGAGACGGACTTCCTGGTGGCGGGGCCCGGGGGCGGTTCGAAGCTGGAGCGGGCCCGGGAGCTGGACGTTGCCGTGATCGACGAGGAGACCTTCGCCGACATGGTGGCGGGGTCGGCCGACGGGGACGAGGCCTAGAAGAACTGGCTGCACCCCCACCCGACGGATCCGCGGGTGATCGAGAAGTCGCTTCCCGGGGTTTCGGCCTTCTACGATCGGGGCGCTTCCCCGGGGGCATCGCATTCCCTGGAGGATACCCGGAGCCCACCGGGGAAGATAGTAGGTCTACGGGGAGTCCCGGAGGAGGAATATGATGTCGCAAATAACGGAAGAATACGTGCGGAGACATCCAACCAGCGAAGAGCTCTATGCCAGGGCGTGTGAAGCCCTCCCGTCCGGCCTGACCCACGACAACCGGCGCATGACACCGTTTCCCATTTACGTAGATCGGGCCCAGGAGGCGCGAAAATGGGATGTGGACGACAATGAGTTGATCGACTTCGTACTGGGGCACGGGGCCTTGATCCTGGGCCACCTGGACCACGATGTCATCGCTTCCGTCAAAGAGCAGTTGGATCTCGGGACCCACTACGGGGCGAGCCATGAACTCGAGATCCGGTGGGCGGAGAAGGTCAAGGAACTGGTCCCGGGGGCCGACAAGGTTCGATTTACCTCCTCGGGGACCGAGGCCACCATGTTGGCGCTTCGGTTGGCCCGCACCTACACGGGATGCGAGAAGGTCATTCGATTTCACGGGCACTTCCACGGATGGCACGACTACATGATGTCCGGCAACAAGCCTCCCTTCTCCCTGCCGACATCTACCGGGATGCCCGCGGATCTGCAATCCCTGGCCGTGGCAATGCGGGCGGGCGAGATCGAAGCGGTGCGGGCCGTGCTGGATCGCGAGGATATTGCCGCGGTGATCATGGAACCCACGGGTGGTACCCAGGGCAAGGCGCCCATGGATCCCGAATTCGTGCGGCAGGTCCGGGATCTCACCGCGCAGCGGGGTGTCTTACTGATCTTTGACGAGGTCGTGACGGGATTCCGGGTGTCCCCCGGGGGAGCGGCACGCGCCCTGGGCGTCACCGCGGACATCACCGCCCTGGGAAAGATCGTCGCGGGAGGCCTGCCGGGCGGGGCGGTGGTGGCGCGGCGTAACGTCATGAACCCCCTGGAATTCAGCGGGGATCCCAGCCGCGACCGGTATTCCCGGGTGGCGCACCCGGGGACGTTCAACGCGAACCCGGTGAGTGCCGCCGCCGGTTTAAATTGCCTGGAGCGCATCGAGGACGGGTCGGTCGGGCAATACTGCGATGCGCTGGCCCACCGCTTTCGCGAGGGCATGAACGACATATTGGAGAAGCGCGGCATACCGGGGTGCGTGTACGGAGGATCTTCCATCCTGCACATCGCCGCCGGGGTGGATATACCCAGGGTGTCAGATCCCTCGGAATTGGTGGGATACGATCCCACGCGGCTCATCGGGGGTATGGGTCCGGCCCTGGTCCCCTTCCGTCGGGCAACGATTAATCGGGGTATCGATTTCATGGGGCCCACGGGCTTCGTCTCCGCCGCGCATACCGAGGCGGATATCGAGACGGCCCTAGAGGCCTTCGATGCCGCCATGGCGGACCTGGCGGACGAGGGCGTTTTCGAGTAGGGAATCATCGATGCGGGCGAGGATTGTGCTTCGCGGGGATGTCGGTGCGGGTGCGGCCGGCATCCCCCGTTTGTGTCCGGGGATTCCCGGGATCAGTCTCTATCCCGTAGTGGCGAGTCCTCCGAAAAACCATATTTCTCCAGGATCTCCACCATGCGGTGGTACCCGTCGGTCAGTTTGGTTACCGTGGCGGCGTCCAAATCGTACACCGCCGGGTCACCGTCCAGGGCCTCCGACAGGGGTATGATGCGGTGGCGGTGGCTTCGCTGGACCCAGGTGATCTCGTAGTCCACGTCGCTGATCCAGGTCTTCCCCTCATCCATGTCCTTGGTGATCTCGACGTAAAGCAGCACACCGTACTCCACCAGGTCCGTGGGGTTGGCGGGGTAATGCTGATTCGAGAGGAAGTTGCCCATGGAATAGATGACCAGGGAGGGACGTTGGTTCCCCGCTTCGTCTTCGTTGAAAAACCACTCCATGGGCTGTATGGCGTGGGGGTGGCCCCCCAGGATGAGGTCGGCCCCGGCGGCGGCCAGCTCCTCGGCGACCTGTCGAGTGTGGGGTTGCGGTTCACTGACGTACATGTTGCCCCAGTGCATGGATATAGCCACGAGGTCGGCCCCGGCCTCCCGGGCCCGATCCATCTCCTCGATGATGGGCTCCACGGTATGAAAATTCTCGATGTAGTTCACCGCGTATTCGTGGCCCTCGGGCACGGGAATGGCGTTGGTGCTGAAAGTCCAGGAGAGGAAGGCAATGTTCACCCCGTCCACCTCGACGATGATGGGTTCATCCTTCTCCTCTTCGTCCATGTGGGCGCCGAAGGGAATGAGCCCCGTGGCGCGGAGATTTTCCAGGGTATTCTTCAAGCCCGAAAGGCCGCGATCCAGGGAGTGGTTGTGGGCGAAGGATACCAGGTCGATTCCGGCTCCCGCGACGGCTTCACCCAGTTCGACCGGGGCATTGAAACAGGGGTACCCGGTGTAGCCCTGGTAGCCGAGGAAACGGATCTCCGGTCCCGCCTGGCAGGTCTCGAAGTTGCCCACGGCGAGATCGGCGCGACGGAGATGCGGCGCGATGGCCTCGAAACTCGGGTGGAAGTCATACTGTCCGTCGCCCACGTGGGCCTGGCCGATCTGCGTGAGATGAGCGGTGATGTCCCCGGCCGATGCCAGGAGTACCGTGCGCAGGTCCGGTTCCGGTTCTGGTTCCGGCTCGGGCTCGGGTTCCGGCTCCGGTTCCTCTTCGACCTCCGGCTCGGGCTCCGGTAGAGCTTCCTCCTCGGGCTCTTCGACCTCCGGTGTGCCGGCGAAGAGGCTGTGTAGTCCCGTTCCGCCGAAGACGAAGACGGCCAGGGCCAACAAAACGATCAATGAGACCGCGATGGCGAACCGTTGCATCCAATCCCTCCAGTGCGTTCAGCGTTCTCGACGAGAAGCCGTAGACAGTTGGTTTCCCATCGCCCTCTACTATATACCCGGGACGCAGAATTGGTAACGGGGTTCCATCACTCTACCCATTTGGCAGCCGCCCGATGGATTTACCCCTCTTCGTCATCCCCCTTGATCACCCGCCCGCGGAGATGCTTACCCCCTCCAGGAGCACGTGGGGGAATAGGGTCGAGTGCCGCCGCTCCCTTTCCCGGGATAGAGCTACCAGCCGATCCTTCAGGCCCTCGAAGACGTCCACGTAGATCATGCAGTCCTTCACGCGCCCCAGTATCTCTCCCCGGGATACGCGGAAGCCCAGGTTTACGTTGCCGCTGACGCGGCCGCCGTAGGGGTTGGCGCCCCAGGCGCCCATCAGGGATAGCACGAGGAGACCATCGTCCATCGAGCGCACCATGTCCTCGAGGGGCGTGTCCCCGGCTTCGACGACCAGGTTGCTGGACGATATGCTCGGGGCCGCACCGCTGCCCCCGCGGAATCCGTTCCCCGTGGGGCACCGTCCGAGCCTCGCGGCCGACTTGAGATCCAGGAGGTAGTTCCGTAGCGTTCCCTCCTCCAATATGGGCGTGCGCTGGGAGGGTGTGCCTTCATCATCCCAGGGCGCGGTGCTGGCTCCCTCGGGGAGCAACCCGTCGTCGATGAGGGAGAACCGCGGATCCACCAGGTCCTCGCCCATCCGATCCCGCCAGGGGGATATGCCCCGGGATACCGCATCGCCGTCGGCGCACGCCAGGAACGGACGGAGTACATCGCCGAGGCTGGTGGGGGCAAAGAGCACGGGGTACGTCCCGTCGGGCATTTCGGCGATCCGGGAGGCGGCCTCCAGCTGCCACAGTACGGAATCGAGGATACCCTCGACGTCCTCGACCATGTGGTGCCCGCCGGCGAATTCGCCGGTGTGCAGGAGTCCCTCTTCCCCGACGACGGTTGCCTGGCATCCGACCCCGTGTCCCGTACCGGAGTGCAGGAGGTCCAGTCCCCGGGTGTTCAGGATGCGCACCGTCCCTACGCTCCGGGATACCGTCGCCCCGACCTGGGCGTCCGGTTCGAAGGCAAGGATGTCGTCCACCAGCCGCTGACCGGTTTCCAACATGTCGCCGGCGGCCAGCTTCTCGATTCTCGGATCGAAGGTATCCACCTCGGGATATTCATTCGGCCCGGGGAGTTCGTAATCGGCTGCAGATCCGAAGCGGGCGACAGCCCGGGCCTTCTCCACCAGGTCGGCGGAGCCCCCCCCCGTCGCCGCGGCGAAGCCGATGCGCCCCTCTTCGAACAGGCGGAGGCCGAACCCCGTCCGCGTCGAGGACTCCATCATCTTCAGCTCGTTGTCCTCGAATCGCACCGGCTCCCGCTCGGACCCGAGGCAGTAGACTTCGCCTTGCAGTCCCCGGGCCACCAACGCGTCGATGATTCTCTCTCCCTCATCGTGCCAGCGGTTCAACCGGCACCACCTCCAACGGTTACATTTTGAATGCGTATGTGCGGGGACCAGTGCCCCACCGGGAGCGGGGATTGCTCGCCCTTCCCGCATCCACCGGGGCTCTCGTGGCGCCCGACTTCGCGCCCGATCCTATCGATGTTGGCCAGGGTGTGGAAGACGTTGCCGGTCAGGGTTACGTCCCGGACCAGCTGGGTCGCGCGCCCGTCCTCGACGAGATACGCCTTCCCGGCCATGAAGGTGAACATCTCATCATCGGTCTGCCCGCCGTAGGGACTGACCACGTACAGTCCTCGCTTTACGCCTTCGAAGAGATCCTCCGTGCTCGCCTCTCCCGGACCGATCTGCGTATTGCGCATCCGGCAGATGGGGGCGTGGCGGTAGTCGAGGGCCCGCGCGCTTCCCGTGGGCGCCTCGCCCATGGTCGCCGCCGACTGCCGGGAGTGCAGGCGTCCCACCAGCACGCCCTCGCGAATGAGATCGGCGCGCCCGGCCGCTACACCCTCATCGTCGTAGCGGAGGAAACCCCGGGATCCCGGGGTATCGCCGGTATCGAAGATATTCAGGTGCGCGGGGCCGAAGCGGCGACCGAGTTTCATCATTTCCCGCATCCGTTCGTTGTCCATCAGGTCGTCGGCTTCGCTGAGGTGTCCGAAGGCTTCGTGGGCGAAGACCCCGGCCATGGGGGGCGCGGCGATGACGGTGTAGCGGCCGCCGGGGACTCCGGGCGCGTCCAGGAGGGCCGTCGCGGTCCGGACGGCCTCGTCGATCTCTTCTTCCAATCCGCGGGTCACGCCGTAGTCCGAGGAACTGCCGAAGTAGGCGCTACCCATTTGGGTATCCGAACCCCGGGTCGCGATGGCGACCAACGCACCCTGGATGTCCAGCTTGGTTTGATCGATGCAGCTTCCCTCGCTGTTGACGAAGAGCAGGCGAGCCTTGCGATCCCCGTAGGCGACCTGGGAGCTGGCGATCTCGCCCGAGGACTCCAGCATGCGCCGGTTGTAGTCCGAGAAGCGGCGAATCTTCTCCTCCAGGGGTACGTCCCGGGGGTCCTCCGCGATCTCGGGAACGAAACGATCGCGAACCCGGGGTACGGGGGCCAGGTCGACCGGGCGCGTCCTGCGCTCCGAGGCCAGGGCGGCCAGGGCCGAAGCGCGTTCGAGCCGGTCTTCCAGTTCCTCGAGGGAGTTAAAGGACGCGAATCCCCAGCCCCGCCCCGCCAGGACCCGGATGGCGCCGCCGAAGCTGGCGTTCTCCTGGACGGATTCCAGCGTGGGTCCGCGGAACCGAAAGGCCGTGACCTCGGATTCCTCCAGGCGAACCTCGGCGTAATCGGCGGGCGTGCGCCGGATCAGTTCTTCGATGTGTGATGCTGCGCGATCCCAATCCACTCGTATTCCTCCTCGCTTCGAGTTGCCCGGGATCCGATCGTTCCCCGGGCGATGCGACGATGCAATTCTTCCGCAAGAATATCCCGATATTCCCGGTTCACGGGGACGCTTCCTGCCCGAAGAACGGGGTCGGTCCCAACTCCGCCGGGGATCCTTGCCGCGGGCGCAGCACCTCCGGTGATCGTTCCTATGCGTCGGATTCCGGGGTGGAATCGGGAAGGGGTATGTTCCATAGGTCCAACAGGGTGGGTTTTTCCCGTCGCATCCGCTCCGCTTCGACCACGGCCTCGGCGCGGCACAGTGCGTCCTCGAGGCAGTCGTTTACCAGCAGGTAATCGTATTCGGCGGCCCGGTCGATCTGTTCCCGGGCGTTGGCTAAGCGCGACTCCATGTTGTTTTCCGGGGAGCGAAGTTGGATTCGTTCCGCCAACGCTTCCATGGAAGGGGGCAGGAGGAAGATGGAGACGACGTTCGGGTAATGGGCACGATACTTCCGGTGGCCCTTGTAGTCCAGCTCGATGATGCGATCCGCACCGCCCTCGAGTACCCGTGCGGGGGAGGCATAATAGTAGTCATCGTACACCCGCTCGTACTCGAAGATGTCGCCGGAATCCCGGAGGTCGTCGAATTTCTCCTGCGAGATGAAACGATAGTGGATGCCGTCGATTTCGCCCTCCCGGGGTTCCCGGGTGGTATAGGTTACGATCCGTTGCAAACCGGGAAAGGTGTCCAATAGATGAGCGATTACGGTGCCCTTGCCGCTGCCCGAGGGCCCGGTGATGACGAACAGGATGGGCGATCTGTCGATGGCTGCCAGGGTGATCATCCTCTCGACGCCGTTCCGAGTGAGTCCGCACCACCGGTCTCGCGGATCGCTGGTGTGGTGGGCCGTATCGGCCCACCACAAGTCTATTTCACCTCGAGCCCGCGGGCAATGAGGCCGCGGTGCAAATGGAGGATCGCGATATGGAGCTACACGCCATTGATCTGGGTAAAACCATCGTGTACCTGCTGGGGGATCGCCGGGGGCGGGTACTGATAGACGCGGGTAGCGGCGAACGGACGGCCCGTTTGTCCAATTACCTGGCCCGCTCCCACATCGAACCCGGGGAGATCGGGCTGATCGTCCTGACCCACTCCCACGCCGACCACCTGGGTAGCCTCGAGGGTCTGCTGGATCTGACCGGGGCCCGGGTGGCCATACATCCCCTGGAGAGGGATCGCTTCCTGCACGAGATGCGCTCGATGACCGGCATTGCGTACGATGGGCCCGTCCTCGATCCCCCTTGGGCCCATCCCCTCTTGGTCGATGACGACTTCGACCTACAGCGTTACGGTGTGAAGGCGAGGGTGTGGCATACGCCGGGGCACACCGAAGGGTCGATCTCGGTGATTTGGGAGGATCGCGCCGCGGTGGGCGATACCGTCATGAATCTATATCCGTTCAACCTGGGGCCGGTATATCCGCCCTTCGCCGAGGATCCCCGGGGATTGCTGCGGAGCTGGCGCCGGATGCTGGACGCCGGCGTGATGCTCTTCTATCCCGGTCACGGGACCCCCGTCAGCGCCGAGCGCCTGGAGGTCGTCTACGGGGATCGGGTGGAGGCCCAAAATCGCTCCGAATAGAGAGGCTTTTCGGGCGGGATGAATGGGCTACGAAGGATCGGCGGATCCGCCGGGTCCGGGGGAGTGGATGACGGTCCGCGGGACGTGACGGACCGCCATCGTTGCAACGAGATTCGTCCTTCTTCCTTTCAGTCTTCGGATTAGGAAATCCAGCTGCGCTTGGCATTCCGTATGCTCATGGCGAATAGCAGGGCCGTGAACAACGCCAACATGACCCAGCTGACGGCCGGGTTCAGGACGCCGGCGCCGAGGAATGCGTGCCGCAACAGGTCGTTTCCGTACGTCAGCGGGAGGACGTAGGAGAGGGGCCGGATGACTGCCGGCAGATCCCCCAGCGGGAGGAATAGCCCGCAAAGGAAGACCATGGGGAAACGGAAGAAGTTGGAAAACGTCTGGGCTTCGAACACCTCGGATACGGAGACCGCGATGAACAGTCCCAGGAAGGTCGAGCTCATGGCTATGAACAGCACCGCGGGCAGGACGGTGAGCCACGTCGTGCCGGATAGATCCACCAGGAAACTGGCCAGGACGATGGGTACGGCGGAATTGATCACGCCGAAGGTGATGGCTCCCGAGGTCTTGGCCAACATGAGCAGGTTCAGGCCGATGGGCGCCAGCAGCAGGCGCTCGAAGGAACGGTGCCGCTTCTCGAACGTGATGGTTACCGCCAGCATCGAAGTGGTCCCGAACAACACCGACATCGCCATCACGCCGGGCAGGAGATCCTTGATGTCCATGGGCGCTCCCCGGGACCGCAGGAAGAACATCAGGGTCCAGGAGACCGGGAAGATGATGCCCCAGCTGATGTTGGGCGGCTTCAGGTAGTAATTGCGCATATCCTTGGCCAGTATGGCCCAAAAGGCGATGGCAGCTTTCATCCTCGTCCCCTTCCCTCGGCGGCCTTCATTTCCCGGGCCTCGATACCCGTCACCCGCACGAAAACGTCTTCCAGGCTGGGCCGGGCGATCCGGGCTTCGTATACTTTTACGCCACCTTCGTTCAGCCGTTGCAGGAGGGGCAGGAGTTCCAGTTCATCGGCGGCGGTCAACAGGAGGTTACCCTCCGGATTCCGAGCGATGGCAATGTCCGGGAAGGATTCTCCCAGCAGCCGCGCGCCCTCCTCGAGGTTCCCGTCCAATGCCAGGAGAAGGGAACTGGATCCGTCGGCCTCGGCGAGCAGGCTCTCCTTGGTATCGATCCGGACGATGCGCCCCGCGACGATGAAAGCGATCCGGTGGCAAAGTCGTTCCGCCTCTTCTATGTAGTGGGTGGTCAGGAAGATCGTCACGCCGTCGGCATTGAGATCTCCCAGCAGGCGCCGGATCTGTCGGGCGCTGGCCACATCGATTCCCGTGGTGGGTTCGTCCAGGAAGAGGATCTGCGGCCGATGGATCAGGGCCGCGGCGATGGTGAGTTTGCGCTTCATGCCCCGGGAGTAGGCGGCGAAGGGGCGCCGACCCACCTCCGCCAGGTCGAATCGATCCAGCAGTTCCCGGGCGCGGGGCTCGCGCACCCGCCGGGGTAGCCCGTACAATGCGGCACAGAAGCAGAGGTTGCCGAAGCCGTCCATCTCCCCATAGAGGTTGCTTTCGTCGGGGACGACGCCGATGTGGCCCTGGGCCTCCGAGATGTGCCCGGGATAGGCGAGACCCAACACCGAGATCTCGCCCCCGGTGGGATCCACCAGGCCCGTGAGGGCGTTGATGGTGGTCGTCTTCCCGGCGCCGTTTGGCCCCAGGAAGCCGAAGATCTCACCGGCACCGACCCGAAAACTGACGCCGTCCACTGCGACCACGTCCCCGTAGTGCTTGGTGAGATCCCGGACATCCAGTACTGCGCTCGTCATCCTAGCTAGTCCGCCCACAGGTGCGGGAGGGATGACATTCCGAGGAATCCCTTTGGCAGGCCCCATCGGGTTCATCGAGTAGTTCCGCCAGTCCCTCCAGGCGGGCGGCAATCTCCCGAATGGTGGCAGTATCCGCCCGGTAATGCGTCCAGTAGCTGCGTTTTTCCCCCGTTACCAATCCCGCCCTACGCAGGATGCCCAGGTGTTGGGATACCGTGGCTTCCGAGACGCCGGCGCGCTTGGCAACTTCCCCGACGCAGAGGTCGGCGCGCAGCGAGGTGAGGATGCCCAGGCGAGTCGGGTCCGACAGTGCCCGCAAGATTTCCGTGAGTTCCATCTCCATTTGATTAACCTCCCAGCGTAATGATTAGGTGATTACCTAATTAGTATGCCGTTCTCGCTCCGGCTCCGTCAAGGGATTACGACGGATTCTCCGTCCTTTCCCTGGACGAAGGGACCGTTGGGATGCACCCGGTGACCCATATGCGGGGAAGATTGCGGCGGAAGGCCGTTTGCATTCGCTCCATCGTGGCCGTGACGCTAGCGATCCTTGGGATGCGGCGGACCATATCACGAGGACATGCGTTCTCTCTCCTTTTCCGACAAAAGAAATTCAGATGCGCCCGGGATTCCCTATGCTCGTGGCGAGAGCAGGTTGCGAAGGGCGCTAGCATGCTCCATGGGATGGTCGGATGCGGGACCCGGCGCTCCGGAAGGCGTTGACAGTAGATCATTTTCGCGCCCGACCGAGGGTTCGGGCTTCGAACACCTTCGCGCCGCCCTCGCGCCGTGAAGCGGTGGACCCGGATCCGAAAGTGCACGCACAATTTCTGCGAGTTCGATCTCCATGACGGCCAGATTCTCAGCGCAATGATTTCGCGGGGATCCGCACTGATCGGGGTGTATTGCTTCGCGCAATCGGGGAATCATCCCGTCGCGACGTACGTTGCGGTGGTCACGCTGGCGACCAGGAATGCTACCGTTATCCAGCGCCCCAGGGGTGAAAAGCGCAGTTGGAATTCTTCGTAGGTGGAGGACACCGTGGCCGTACGATATCGCGTGTACTCCCACGCGAAGAGGAAGGCCAGGGTCCAAAGAAGCCAGGTCGCTGCGACGATGGGGGAGATGCCGATGGGAAGGATGCGCGTCGGCATGGTGGCCGCCCGCGACATCCAAAGGACGCCCCAAAGGGCGAGGATTGCGCGCGTGGGATTGCGGTAACGCTCCTCCATCCTGGAGCGGGTACGCAATGGGAACTTCTCCATGTATGTGGGCACCCATCGCTCCCCGGTGCGATACAGGGGATCGAAATAGACGGTGGCGAGGGCGAGGAGCAAGCCTCCGGCGACCAGCTGCCCGATGCGGCCACCGGCGAACGCGGCGACCGGGGCCGCCGAGGCGATCACCAGGATTCCGTAGGCCTTCACAAGCCACTTGTAGTCCATCAACTACCCCCCCAGTGCAAGTCTGCTTCCATCGACACTATACACCGACGGGGCAAGGCGAGAAATGTGCCCCGCGGATGGAATTTGCCATGGGGGATCGGCTCAGGGTGCGCCCGCGCTATCTTCGGATTTGGGGTAGGGCGATTCGGTTAGAAGAGGTGGGAACGATGCCCGGGCAGTTACACTCAATCCCGGGCATCGTAGGATAAATTGTGGGTCGCTACTCGTCGCGCATATCCATGTTTTGACCACAACATACCAAGTCGCCGTAAGATCCTTCCAGGACCTTCACGACATTACCGCATACTGCGCATTCGTACACCTTGCCGGTTTCGGCTGGCATCGCATTACCTCCTTTCCGGTTCTTCGTCGAGGAACGCCAGTATCTCGCCCATGTCGGGTACCTCGGACATGGGATAGATCTTCTTGAAGATGATTTCGGAGTCTTGGTTCAAGATGACGTTGGCGCGTTCGGAGGTGCCCCCTTCGGCGAGGAACAGTTCCAACGATTGCGCGAGTTCGCCGTGGGGCCAGAAATCACAGAGCAGCGGGGTTTGTTCGATCCCGAGGCTCTCGGCCCAGGCTTTCTTGCAGGGAACCGAGTCCACGCTCACGCCCAGCGCAACCGTATCCCGCTTCGCCAGGGCCTCGTAGTTTGCTTCCAAGGACAGCATGTGGTCGGCGCACACCTTCGTCCAGGCCAGAGGGTGGAAGGATAGGAGCACCCGCTTCCCCCGGAGTCCATCCCGGGTGTGCGTTGTGCCCGTGTGATCCTTCAATTCAAAGTCCATCGAGTTCTCAGTCAAGGAAATCCCTCCTGCGCGTAGTATGTTGCGTCACGCTTCATCACTATGGATACCTTTCCACCGATGCTCCGAGACCAAACTACCGATGCCCCGGTCCGCAGGATGTTGGTGGCGTCCCGGAGAAGTCTGTCGAGACGACTTCGACAAGACGGCGAAGTGTGAGCAACAGTGAGAGTGAGGAGGTATGCGAATGCTGGCGATCATAAACGCAGAAATCGTTCCCGTGTCCGGGGACCCCATTTCCGGGGGCACCGTCCTCGTGGAGGATGGCAGGATTGTCGCCCTGGGGACCGATGTGGATATCCCCGATGGGACGCGAATCATCGATGCCGCGGGGAGAACGGTGACGCCCGGGATCGTGGAGGCCCATGCCCACGTGGGGATCAGCGAACAGGGTCTCGGTGCCGAGGGTTCCGACCACAACGAGACCACCGATCCCGTCACCCCGCATATGCGGGCCATCGACGGTATCAATCCGCGCGATGACGCCTTCCGGGAATTCCGCGAGGCGGGCATCACGTCGGCCCTGGTTCCGCCGGGAAGCGCGAACCTGTTGGGTGGTAGCGCCGTGGTGATCAAGTGCGCGGGGGACATCGTCGATGACATGGTGATGAAGGATCCCGCGGGCATGAAGGCCGCCCTGGGCGAGAACCCCAAGGGTGCCTACGGCAAACGCCAGGGAAAGGCGCCCGCCACCCGGATGGGTTCGGCGGCCCTTCTGCGCGAGGCATTGACGGCGGCGGCCGAGTACCTGGAGAAGAAGGAGAAAGTCGAAGGGGGCGGCGATCCCCCCTCCTATAACGCCAAGCACGAAGCCATGATCCCGGTGCTCCGGGGGGAGATGCCCCTGCGGATTCACTGCCACCGCGCCGACGACATCGTCACCGCGGTCCGCATATCCGAGGAGTTCGGGCTGAAGTACACCCTGGAACACGTCACCGAGGGGCAATACGTAGCCGAGCTGCTGGCCAAGCACCAGGTGCCCTGCGCCGTGGGTCCCACCCTCCAGCACGGATCCAAGGTGGAAAACCGGGAGCGCGATTTCCGGGCGCCCATCGCCCTGATCCGGGCCGGCGTCCCCATGTGCTTTACCACCGACCACCCGGTTGTTGCGGGGCAGTTCCTACCCCTGACGGCGGGCATCGCCGTCTCCTGGGGCATGGACTACGATGTGGCCCTCCGCTGCATCACCCTGGCCTCCGCGGAACACGCGGGCGTCGCGGATCGCGTGGGTTCCCTGGAGGCCGGCAAGGACGCGGACATCGTGATCTGGTCCGGGGATCCCCTGGATTACGGCACCTTCGCCGACGTGACCATCATAGACGGTGAGATCGTCTACGAGAGAGAGGTGTGACCATGCACGCTTACATAGGAGCCAAGATCTATCCCGTGGACGGTCCCCCCATCGATGATGGCGTGATTCTGGTCGAGGACGGCAAGATCGCCGGCATCGGGGGTGACCTGCCGATCCCCGACGGGGTCGAGGTCGTGGACCTCTCGGGCAAGGTCATCATCCCCGGGCTCGTGGATGCCCACAGCCACGCGGGCATGTGGGGTGACGGGGAAGGTGAGGCGTCCCAGGACGGCAACGAGCGCCCCGGGCCCATAACCGCCGACGTGGATGCCATCGATTCGGTGAACCCCCATCACACCAGTTTCGCCAGCTGCCGCGAGGGAGGCGTGACAACGGTCCAGATCCACCCGGGTTCGGGGAACGCCATCGGCGGACTGTGCTTCGCCGCCAAGACGGCGGGCGAGGTGGTCGACGACATGGTGCTCAAGGCGCCGACGGGCCTCAAGGGCGCCCTGGGTGAGAACCCCAAGCGCGGTGCGGGCAAGGATTCCCCCAAGACGCGGATGGGGACCGCGGCCCTCATACGCGACTACTTCGCCCGGGCCCGGGAGTACGGCCGGAAACGAGATGAGGGCAAGTCTCCGGATCCCGATCGCGGCCTGGAGAACGTCCTCAGGGTGTTGGAGGGCGAGATTCCCTTCCGCGTCCACGCTCACCGCTCCGACGACATCGTGACGGCGGTCCGCCTCTGTGAAGAACTGGGCATCGCCTACAATATCGAGCACTGCACCGACGGGTATCTCATCGCCGGCTTCCTGGGTGAGCGGGGTATCGCCGCCCACGTGGGTCCGGGGCTCTCCAGCCGGGGCAAGGTGGAGACCGCCAACCGCCACGAGGGGAACGCGGCGATCCTGGCGGCGGCGGGCGTGAAGGTTTGCCTGGTCACCGACCATCCCTTCCTGGATGCCCGCTACCTCATGGCCTACGGGGGGGTTGCGCAGAAGTACGGTCTGTCCTTCGAGGATACCCTGCGGGCGCTGACCATCTGTCCCGCGGAATCCATCGGGGTCGACGATCGCGTGGGATCTCTATCCCAGGGCAAGGATGCGGACTTTCTGGTGCTGGCCGGGGAACCATTCAGTTTCAAGTCCCCCGTACTCGCCACATTCATCGAGGGCGTCGAAGTGTACACGAGGCCGACCCTGTAGGAGGGAGAGGAATATGCTAGCCGTAATCAATGCGAGACTGCACCCGGTATCCTCCTCCCCCGGACGGGGTGGGCTATTGATCCGGGAGGGCAAGATCCTGGAGGCAGGAGACATCCGGGTGCCCGAGGACACCCCGACCATCGATGCCCGGGAACGAATCGTCACCCCGGGGATCATCGAGGCCCATTGTCACGCCGGCCTGTCCGAGGAGGGCATCGGTTGGGAGGGGAATGACGGTAACGAGCGCAGCGACCCCATTACACCCCACGTCCGGGCGATCGACGGTGCGAACCCCGAGGACAAGGCCTTTCGGTTCTTCCGGGAGGCGGGCATCACGGCATCCCAGCTGACCCCCGGCAGTGCGAACATCATCGGCGGGGAGCAGCTGGTGGCCAAGTCCCGGGAGACCGTGTTCATCGACGAGATGATCGTCCTCCGCCCCTCGGGTATGAAGGCCGCCCTGGGGGAGAATCCGAAGCGCGTGTACGGTCCCAAGAAGAGCCCCGCGACCCGCATGGGGAACGCTGCGGTGATGCGGAAATGGCTCGACCGTGCGTTGGCCTACGCGGACAAGAAGGATGCCGGGGACTCGCCGGACTTTGACATGATCCTCGAATCCCTGATCCCGGTGGTCCGGGGCGATCTTCCCCTGCGCATTCACTGCCACCGGGCCGACGACATATCAACCGCACTGCGTCTCGCCGAGGAGTTTTCCCTGAGATTCTCGCTGGAGCACGTGACCCAGGGCCACCTGGTGGCCGATACTCTCGCCGAGCGGGATGTATTCTGCGCCGTCGGGCCCAGCATGGTCCACGAGGCGAAGGTGGAGATGCGGGGCAACGGGTTCGAGAACGCGGCGAAGATGGTCCGGGCCGGCGTGCGATTCTGTCTCACCAACGACCACCCGGTGGTCCACGGGCGCAACCTGCCCGCCGCCGCCGGTTTGCTCCAGGCGGCGGGAGTTCCCGCGGCCCAGGCCCTCAAGAGCATCACGTTGGCGGCCGCGGAGCACATCGGCCTCGGGGACCGCATGGGATCCCTGGACGTCGGCAAGGATGCCGACGTCGTCATCTGGTCCGGGGATCCCCTGGATGCCCGCAGCTTCGCCGACGTCACCATCATCGACGGCGAGATCGCCCACTGCAGGGGAGGGGATAGTGGATGCTAGCCATAACGAACGCGCGGATCCACACGGGTACCGGGGAGACCATCGAGGAGGGTACCATTCTCCTCCGGAACGGCAAGATCGAGGCCCTCGGGAAGGATATCGACGTGCCCGCCGGGGCGGAGATCTTCGATGCCGGGGGTCGCCCGGTGACGCCGGGCCTCGTGGAGGCGCACGGCCACGTGGGCCTCGCCAACGAAGGCGTCGGCTGGGAGGGTGATGACGTCAACGAGACCATCGATCCCGTCACCCCCCACATAAGCGCCCTGGACGGCATCAATGCCCGGGACCGGGTCTTCGACGACTTCCTGCGCGGCGGTATCACCTCGGTGCAGATCAAGCCGGGTAGCGCCAATATCCTGGGTGGCTCTGCCGTTGCCGTGAAGACCGGGCCAAACAATGCGGCCGACGACATGATCATCAAGGCCAACACTGGGATGAAGGCGGCGTTGGGTGAGAATCCCAAGCGGGCCCACGGCGCCGACAAGGATCGTGCTCCCTATACGCGGATGGGTTCCGCAGCGATCATGCGCGATTGGCTCTTCCGGGCCCGGGAGTACGTCGAAAAGCGTACCGCATCGGATTCCAAGACGGGTTACGATGCCAAGTTGGAGGCCCTGGCCCCGGTGATCCGGGGCGAGATCCCGCTGCGCATTCACTGCCATCGGGCCGACGATATGCTGACGGCGATCCGAATCGCCGAGGAGTTCGACGTGCCCTACACGCTGGAGCACGCCACCCAGGGATTCAAGATCCCGGAGTACCTGGCGGAGCGCCGGGTATCCTGTGCCGTGGGTCCGTCGATGTCGCGGGAGGCGAAGGTGGAACTGGAAGGCGTGGGATTCGAGACGGCGGTGGCCTTCCAGAGGGCGGGCGTTCCCTTTTGCCTGACCACGGACCACCCCGTGATCCGCGCCCTGTACCTGCACATGATCGCGGGCAAGGCCTCGGCGGCGGGGATTGGGCCGGATGCGGCCCTGGCCGCCGTGACTGCCTCGGCGGCGGAACACATCGGCATCGCCGACCGGGTGGGTTCCCTGGAGACGGGCAAGGATGCCGATGTGGTGGTCTGGAGCGATGACCCGCTGGATGGGCGAAGCCATCCCGTGCGGGTCATCATCGATGGTGAGATCGTCTACGAACGGGAGTAACTCGCAGATCGAGGGGCCCGATGGGAAGCCGGCCCCTCTCCTTTCGATCCCGCGGGATCGGAGACCGGGAGGTGCGGAAATGCGTCGAGTGGACCTGGCCGTAGTGGGTGGAACCGTGATTACCATGGACCCCGACCGAAGGATCGTAGAGGATGGTCTAATCCTGGCGGAAAACGGCAATATCTCCTACGTGGGAAGCCGCGAGGGAGCCGGAGAATTCGAGGCCCAGAAGACCCTGGATGCCCGCGGTCACCTGGTGCTGCCGGGACTGATCGATGCCCACGGACACGCCGGGCACTCCCTGGTGAAGGCCATGGGCGACCGGCCCGACGGGAACTGGTTGCGGGTCGCCGAGGAAGTGTACTTTCGTAATTCCACCGAGGATTTTTGGTGGGCGGAAGCCCGTGTCGCCGGCCTGGAACGGCTGCGATTCGGTGTGACCACCGGGTACTCGATGATGGGCAATATCCCGCGGGTGGATGACCTGTGGCCCACCTTGAATCACGCCCGCGGCATGGGCGAGATCGGTATACGGGACGTCATGGGAGTGGGCCCGGGATTGCCCCCCTGGCCCAAGACCGTCGCCAACTGGGATTCCTCCGGCAATCGAACGCTGCGGGAAACCGACGCCGATGAGGCCATGGAGATGACCCGGGAGATCTGCCGGCGGGCGGCCCGGGGTGAGTTCGGTGAACGCGTCACTGCCCACGTGAGCCCCTCGCGCATCGGCGATCCGGACGGATTGGGTGCGGGAGAACTGCGGCGGCAGACGGAGGCCTTTGTCGCCCTCGCCCGGGAGCTCGGCATGATGATCAATGCCCATGCCTATAAGAACAATATTTCCTACGCGTATGAGCATCACCGCGACGCCCTCGGACCGGGCACGGTGCTGGCGCACTGCACCGGGATTACCCCCGAAGAGGTTCAATTGCTGGCCGAAACGGACACCCGCGTCGCACATTGCCCCAGCGCCCGGTCGGTCGTACGCGGCTGGTGTCCGACGGTAGACCTCATCGAGGCGGGGGTGACGGTTGCCCTGGCCACGGACGGTACCGGGCCGGATCGCACCTTCGATGTGATCAAGGAAATGCGGGTCGCCGCCATCATCCACCGGATTCACGAGGGGGATGACCGCGTGATGCCCCCGGGCAAGCTGCTGGAAATGATCACCATCGATGCTGCGCGTGCCATGGGGCTGGAAGATAGGCGCGGTTCGCTGGAAGAGGGCAAGGATGCGGACATCACCCTGGTCAACGCGCGCCAGGCGCACCAGTATCCCCAGGCCATGCCCGTCCACCGCATGGCCTATACAGCCTCGGGCCAGGATGTCTCCGGGGTGGTCGTGGGCGGTCGCGTGCTGATGGAAGGCGGAAAGCTGCTGGAAATCGACGAGGCGGACATCCTGGACACCGCCCAGTCGGAGTTCGAGGCAATGGTCGCCCGCTCGGGTCTCGGCAAGGAGCTGGAGATTCCCCCGCAGTTCTGGGGGCGGGCCCGTTTCCGGGAGGAGGAATCCCTGTGAGCCCCTCTGCACCGGGGACCCTCTACCGGGCGCGGTACGTGGTCGGAAACTCCGGAGAAGGTCACCGGATCATCCGCGACGGGGCGGTACTGGTGGTTGGAAACTCCATCGGGTACGTCGGTCGGGCCGCGGACTTCGACGGGGAGTACGATGAAATCATAGACCTGGGAAATCACATGATCATGCCCGGCCTGGTGAACCTCCATTGCCACACCACCGGTGCGCCCCTTTCCCGCAGCCTCCTGGAGGACGCGGGAAACCCGGCCTTCTTCATGTCGGGCCTGTACGACTACGGCAAGTTCCGGGAGATCTCTCCGGGGGATACCCGGGAGGTTACCCGCTATTCCATCGCGGAACTCCTGAAATCCGGTACGACGACCTTCGTACAGGTGGGTGGTGCCGATTACGTCGATGTCTTCGAAGAGGCGGGCGTTCGAGCCTATATCGTTCCCTCCTACCGATCGGCCTCCTGGGAAACCCCGGACGGAAGGAAGTTGGAGTACGCCTGGGACGAGGAAGCGGGCTACCGGGGCCTGGAGCGTGCGGTGGAGTTCGTCGCCGATCATCCGGTCGATGACGGCCTGATCGCCTCCATGTTGGGTCCCGCCCAGGTGGATACGTGTACACCGGATCTCCTGCGCGAGACCCGTCGGGCTGCGGAGGAATTGGGTTGCAAGATCCACATTCACACCTCCCAGGCGCACACCGAGGTGGGCGTGATGCTATCCCGGCACGGGACCAGTTCCCTGGAGTTCCTGGAGAGCCTCGGGATGCTCGGCCCGGACGTGATCTTGGCCCACGCCATCCTCACCGCCAATCATCCCGACTCCAATATCCCCTGGTGCCGCGACGAGGAAATCCTCCGGGAATCCGGGGCTCACATCGCACACTGCCCCTGGGTATTCGGCCGGCGCGGCACGACGATGCATTCGTTCGGGCGCTACCGGAAGATGGGAGTGAATCTCGGCATCGGCACGGATACCTTTCCCCAGGACATGCTCGGGGAGATGAAGTGGGCGGCCATTCTCTCCAAGGTGGCCGACAATAATCCCCTCAGCACCACGGCCGCGGCGGTCTTCGATGCGGCGACCCTGGGCGGCGCACGGGCCCTGGATCGTCCCGATCTCGGCCGGCTTCATCCGGGGGCCAAGGCCGATATGGTCTTCGTCGATTGCGGGGCCTTCGAGATGGTTCCCGTCCGCGATCCCATCCGCAACCTCGTGTACAGTGCCGGGAAGTCCGCCGTGGACGGCGTCATGATCGACGGGAAGATGCTGGTGGAAGGTGGCAGGGTGACGGGGTGGGACGAGGAACGGCTGGCCGCCCGGGTCCAGGATATTGCGGACGATATGTGGGCACAGGCGGCGTACCGGGATCCCCTGGGGCGGAGCCCGGAGGACCTATCACCCCCCTCCTACCCCTTTGGTTGAGACGCCGGAAGGGAGGATCGAATCGTAGTGGCCGATCTGGTGGAAATGCATCCGCGGCAGCTGCGCGAGCACATTCGCCGCGGCGAATACAACGGGCCCACGGCGGGTCTGGCCCGGGGCTATGCCCAGGCCAACCTGGTCGTCTTGCACCGGGATTTCCTGGAGGATTTCCTGGTGTACGCGGCGCGAAATCCCGTGCCGTGCCCGGTTATCGATGTTACGGATGTCGGGGACCCCGAGCCGCGGATCGCCGGGCCGGGGTCGGATCTGCGCACGGACCGCGGCAGCTACAACGTATATCGTGGGGGTCGATTGGCCGAAGTCATTCCCCGTATGGACGGGCTGTGGGGTCCCGACATGGTGGGGATACTGCTGGGCTGCAGTTATACCTTCGAGGGAGCCCTGGTCCGCGCGGGGATCCCCATGCGCCACGTCGAGGCGGAACGCATCATACCGATGTACGCGACCGACATTCCGACCCGCGCCGCCGGCCCCTTCTCGGGGCCCGTCGTAGTCACCATGCGTCCGATCCCCGCCCACCAGGTGGCCCGGGCCGCCGCCGTGAGTGCCCGTTATGCCTTTGCCCACGGCGGTCCCATACACGTGGGAGACCCGGGTCGCATCGGCATACCGGATCTCGGGCGGACGGATTACGGTGATCCCCCCGCGATGGTCGAGGGCGACGTTCCCGTATTTTGGGCCTGTGGTGTTACCACCCAGAGGGCGATCCAGGCGGCACAGCCGGAGTTGGCCGTGGCCCATACGCCCGCCTACATGTTCGTCACGGACCTCCTGGATGAAGATCTGAGCGGCACGCGCACCGTGCTATAGGCCGGAGATCGCGCGGAGAACTCGGGTACGGAGATGCACCAAAGAGCGGTGCAGCTGAAAGGTGAGAATGGGCCCCAATGAATGGGAGGCAGAGATGGACATGCAAGCAATGTACGAAATGTTGATCGCCTACGGGATACGAATTGCCGGGGCGGTACTCGCCCTCGTAATCGGTTTGAGCGTAATCGGGTGGATCGCCCGGCACGTCGAACGACGGCTGGAGAACACCGGCGTGGATCGTTCCCTGCACGCCTTTCTCACGTCCATCGTGAGAATCGGTCTGCAGATTCTGCTCCTCATCTCCCTGGCCTCGGTGCTGGGTATGGAGATGGCCTCGTTTATCGCCGTGATGGCCGCCGCGAGTTTTGCCGTAGGCCTGGCGCTGCAGGGCAGTTTGGCAAACTTCGCCGGCGGTGTACTGATCCTCATACTCAAGCCCTTCGGTGTCGGTGATTACATAGAGGCCGCCGGAGTCGCGGGGACCGTCCAGGAGATACAGGTGTTCCATACCATCCTGAACACCCCGGATAACCGGCGCATCGTGGTGCCCAACGCGAACCTGTCCAACAGCGTTACCGTGAACTACTCCATCAATCCGACTCGCCGGGTGGACTTCAAGTTCGGCGTCGGTTACGACGATGATCTGGAACTGGTCAAGGAAACGTTGATGGAGATGATCTCAGAACACGAACTGGTCTTCGAGGATCCGGCCCCCCAGGTCCTACTGACGGACTACGGGGACAGCGCCATCACCTTCAGCGTTCGCGGATGGTGCCGCCGCGACGATTACTGGACGATTTACTGGCAGATCATGGACGCGGCGAAGCGGGTCTTTGACGCCAAGGACATCAGCATCCCGTACCCGCAGATGGATGTACACCTGGACAAGGAGTAATAGCAGGCGCCAGACGCCCCGACCCCGGGCGGTATCGGCCCGGGGCCCTTCGATTCGTTTTCGTTTTGCAGCATCGTCGGGGATGAGCAGCGTTTGCACTGGAGATGAGAATGGGGAGGGGTCCGGTTTGGATCCCCTCCCCATTCTCTTGTGTGCGTATCCGTTGCAATCGCAGGACCTAGGCCTCGGCGATTGCTTCGACGGCAACCTCCAGCGCCCGGGCGATGGTCTCCTCGGACATGCTGGGCACCGGATAGGGTTTCTTGTCCACGACCTGCTCCGGCAGGAAGGGAACGTGGATGAACCCGACCTGAATCGGCAGGTCGTTCTCCTTCACGTAATGCGTCGTGGCGTAGAACACGTGGTTGCACACGAAGGTGCCCGCGGTGTAGGAGACGAAGGCGGGTATGCCCTTGTCTTCGAGCCGCGCCACGATGTCTTTGACCAGAATGGTGGCCCAGTACGCCAACGGTCCGCCGGGGGCGATGGGTTCGTCGGAGGGTTGGTTACCCTCGTTATCCTTGATACGGGCGTCGTCGATATTGACGGCCAGTCTCTCGATGCGCATGGCGTGAATCCCGCCGGATTGCCCGACGTTGATCACGATATCCGGTTCTACTCGATCGATCTCCTCGCGGGTAACCTCGGCGGCCTTGCCGAAGACCGTGGGGATCTCCTTGGTGATGATTTCGATGTCGCCGATCTTCTTGCCCTCGAGCCGTTCCACGGCGCGGGAAGCGGGATTCACCGATTCCCCGCCGAAGGCGTCGAAGCCGGTCATTAGTAGTTTACGCATGTTCTATACCTCCTCTTGTTCAAATGACGACGTCTAAAATGCGAAGAAGTACATCAACGCGATGTGGACGACGAACAGGGGGACCGCGACCTGGATCTGTTCCTTGATGACCCGCCACTTATCCGTTAGCTCCAGGAGCGCTGCCGGTACGACGTTGAAGTTGGCCGCCATGATCGTACACAGGGTGCCGCAGTAGCCCGCGGTCATGGCCATGGGCGCTATGATGTTGGGATCCGCGCCGTGGGCGACGATGACCAGCGGGATGCCGATACCGGTGGTGATGACTGCAAAGGCGGCAAAGGCGTTACCCATGATAATGGTGAATACCGCCATACCCAGCGCGTAGGCGAATATCGCCCCGAGGATGTGGTCCACCGGGAGTACCATGGAGACCAATTCCGCGATCACCGGTCCTACCCCGGCGGCGTCGAAGATGGCGCCCAGGGCCGCCAGGAAGGGCGGCAAAATCATGGCCCAGCCGACGGAGTCGTTGATGCGGCGGCCTTCACCCAGGAGGCTGCCGAAGTTGTCGTTGGTCATGATGATCGAAGCGATGCCGGCCAGTATGGCGCCGACACCCAGGCCGACCAGCGGGGCGCGGGGAATGTCCAGGAAGGTGAAGCCGAAGGCGAAGATCGGGATGATCAACACCGCCAGCAGGGGACGCGAGCCGAGCCGTTCCACTTCCTTCTCCCGGTATTCCACGGGCACTTCCTTGGCCGTTCCCGGGCCGATGGCGTGGAAGCCGCAGATGACGGCCATCAAGACGACCAGCAGCCCACCGAATACCGGTGGTATGAACTCGCCGAAGGCGAGCAGGAGACCGAGGGCCAGCCAGAAGAGGGCAGATGTGATTCTCTTCGGGTGCTCGGTGTCGCGGTAGTTTGCATAGGCCACGTAGAGGATGAATAGACCGATTACCAGGTAGATATATTCCAATGGTGCGGTCATTATGCCTCACCACCCTTATCGCGCTGGCGTCTCAGCCAGCCGTCGAAGATGTTGAACTGAATGAATGCCAGGATCAGTAGCGATATCCCGGCGGGTACCGAATACAGCGCCATGGTGGCCAACTCGACCTCGTATCCCGCGGCATCCATTACCCCTTGGATCAGGATCAGGCCGGCTGCGGCCACGAAGATGTTCTGGCCGAAGAAGTTGCCGTAGTTCTCCGCGGCGGCGGTCAGGGCGCGTACGCGCTCCATGGTCACCGGGTCGGCGGCGTTTAGTTCTTCCCGCTCCGGAATCGTACCCTCGGCCATGGGGGATACGATGGGGCGGACGAATACGGGATGTCCGCCCAGGCGAAGTCCCAGTACCGATGCCAACCAGCGGAACAGGAGATAGACGTAGGAAACGCGACCGGCTGTCGCGGCGCGAATGCGGAGGATGAGCTCCGCGGCGTATTCCTTGAGGCCGTGCTTTTCCAGCATGCCGATGGCCGGCAGGGTGAGTACGAAGACCAACATCGTTCGGTTGGCCACGAAACTGTTGCCGATGGTCTCCAGCAGTTCAATGATGGGGATTCCGACCACGAGGCCCGAAGCGAGACCCGCGATCAGTACCGTCGCCACCGGGTGGAAGCCGGCCGCCAGGCCGACGACCACGATGAGTACACCGATGAGACTGATCCATTCCATGGCAGATGAAACCTCCCTCATAGAGTATCCTCGTCAGAGTCGGTTGTATTGTCGCTTATGTTCGATAGTGGATGTCCTTCGCACGCACCCCCGCGTTCGCGCGATTCGGCTTGCGGGCGGCGCCGAGCCATTCTTCGACATGAGATCGCGGATCGCACCCGCTGTGGCTCATATCGTGGTGACGGCGTTGTGCGTCTCATGTAATACGTATCCGTAGACTGTCGAGGGACTGCAATCCGGTCGCGCAGCTGGACGGGTCGCAGCGTTTGATGCGGCATTTGGGCGTCACATTGGAAACGAATTCGACCTCCCGGGTTTATTATCGTCCGACTTGGCGGCGACTACCGATTCGATCCATCCTTTTCCAGGTAGATGGTTTCACGCACCTGCAAGACAATTGTAGTATCTTTGGCGCGGGATGACAAATATGTCCAAGATTCGAGGGGCGCATCTTCGTTCGGGAATTACTCTTCCGGCAGAGTATCGATGAGCTCCGCGGGATCGATCTGCCAGTCCTCGGCTCCGCGAATGCACAGGGCCAGGTAGTCGTTCGATGGGCGTTTTTCATGACCACCGTTCATCCGGTAGGCGAAGGCCGATACGGTCTCCGCCTCGCCGCGGGCATCTTCGATCTGAACCCGCAAGTCGATCTTACTGTAGCTGTCGGGATATCCCTCGAAGCGGTCCAATATCCTCTCGCACCCGGGTGTTACTTGGTAGAGTGCCCCGGTCAGGGAGCGACCCGCGGCGGGTACGATGGTCAGGGGACCTCGCCATTGCCGGGTATAGTCCTGTAGCACGGCGCGGGCATAGGGCTCCGCATCGGAACAAAGGTGCAACATGGTATCCTTGCTCAGCAAGCTTCCGTAGGCGAAATAGAGCCGTCCCGGCTGCTCCCGCTCTCTTGCGGGTGTCTCTTCGTCGTTGTGAATCCTCATAGGTGCACAACTCCCCATCCGTTGGCAGCGCATTGTATGCAAACGCCCCGTTTCTTCGTCGGAGCGAACGCCCGGGGCATGATACGTAGCCCCCGCTCCCTTTCGGTGGTCATTGTAGCGTGTAGATAGGGGAGATGTGCAAAGTCCCCGGGCGATCCTGGCGACCGCCGGGGTGGAAATCCTACCGGCCAATGGTTTCGGCTTCCGCCCGGGAGATCAGCTGGAACCGCACGCGGTCGCCGGGTTGCGCCTGGCCCAGGCGCGCCAGATCATTGCGAATGACGACGCCGATCTTCGCATAACCCCCGGTCGTTTGGGCGTTGCTACCCATGACGATGGGGTTTCCGTCTCCGGGTACCTGGATGGATCCGGGGGCGATGCCCTCGGAAATCACCTCGGGCCCCAGTTGATTGTGGGGGATCGTGCGTTCTCCGGACAGGCGGAGTCCCATCCGGTTGGAATCCCCGGAGACGATGAAGGTATCCTCCTCCAAGATTCTCCGGGAACGCTCCGGGAAATGATCGGACTGCGGTCCGGGCACCGCCCGAACCCGGAAAATCCCCTGCGCCGGTTCATCGGCACAAGGCACGGATCCGTCGCCCGCAGGTGGAGGCGATGTTGCCCGCCCCAGCACGGTGCCCGGTTTCAACGGCGCGCCGAGCAGACCGCCGAAGCCGGCTACGGTGTCGGTGGAGCGGCTGCCCATGATGACCGGGGCATCGAATCCGCCGGCCACGGCCAGGTACGCCCGGAGTCCGGAATGAAACGCTCCGAAGGAAAGGTGCTGGCCGGCTTCGATTGCCACCGGGTGGCGCGGATCCACCGGGCGCCCGTCGACCAGGGGTTGCGCCTCGGCGCCGGCCAGGGCGATGAGCGCGTCGGCCAAGAATTCCACCTGCGCCCCCAGGGCGGTCATCTCCAGGGCCGCGGCCCCGGGGGAATTCCCCAGCATGGCGTTGGCGCGATGGAGGGAGTGGGGGTCGGCGGCCCCGGCGCGTCCCACCCCCAGGTGCATGTAGCCGATGCGTCCGCGGTCCTGGATCGTGGTGTACAGGCCCGGCATGAGGACGCGGCAGAGCGGATGGTGCGGCTGGAAGTCGGGTTGGGGTAGGGGCTTCGGAGCGACGGGCCCGGGTACCCGGTAAAACTGCACTTCATCCCCCGGCAAGAGGAAGGTCGGTTCCGCCGCCAGGGGGTTGAAGAGGCTCACCGGGGTCCGCCCGATCACCGACCAGCCCCCGGGGGATTCCATCGGGTACAGGCCGGTTTGCAGGCCCGCGATGGCCACCGAGCCGGCGGGAACGCGGACCCGGGGCGTGCGGAGCCGGGGAACGCGGATCCGGGGATCCAGGCCCGACAGGTACGGGTAGCCCGGGGTGAAACCCAGGAAGCACACGCGGTAGGGCGTTTCGGTGTGGATCCGCACCACCTCGTCGGGCGCCAGCCCGGTCTCCGATGCAATACGCTCGAGGTCGGGACCGTCGGAGCCTCCGTACGCCACGGGAAGCATGCGCACATCGCGTGTCGAGGGGGATTCGGGCGCGGGATCGATGGCCCCGCGGTGGCCCTCTACGAAAGTCTTCAGGTCCCCATACGAGAGTTGGCGCCGATCGAACAGTACCAGTACCGTCGTATAGGCGGGCACGATATCCTCGATGCCCGCGGGGCCCTGCCGCCGAATGTAGCGGGCGGCGGCCAGGACCCTCCGGCTCGTATCCCGGGAGATCGCATCTCCGTATTCGATGAGTAGACCGGCCTCGCCGGCCGGTGTTACCGTGGCGCGCAATGCCTAGCGCCCCGGGGCGCGGACGTCGACTCCGGCGCGAAGGAGGCTCCGGTGGACGGCCCGCGAAATTCCCAGTGCCTCCAGGCTGTCCCCGTGAACGCAGATGCTTTCAGCTTCCATGGGGATAACCTTCCCGCTCTGCGTCGTCACCTGTCCCCGCATTGCGATGTCCTCGGCCTGGGCGGCCGCGCGTTCCGGGTCGTCAAATACGCTCCCGGGAACCCGCCGCGAAACCAGGTTGCCCGCGTCATCGTACAGCCGATCCGCGAAGGCCTCGGCGACGACCTTGAGTCCCGCCTCTCGCGCCCGCTCCAGGAAAGTCGTTCCCGCCGGGAGGTAGAAGTACAAGTCCATATCCAGGGTTTTCATTCCCTCGATGAGCCCCCGGGCCGTGGGTTCGTGGTTCACCGCCGTGTTGTAAATGGCGCCGTGGGCCTTCACGTGGTTGAGTTCGACGCCTTCTACCCGGCAGAACATGTCCAGCGCACCCACCTGGTAGATGAGATCGTTTACGATTTCCTCGGGTGTCAAATCCATGCTGCGGCGCCCGAACCCAACCAGATCCGGGTAGCTGGTGTGCGCGCCTACGCTGACTCCCATCTCCGCCGCCGCCGCCACCGTCCGCCGCATGACCATGGGATCCGAGGCGTGGAAACCACACGCAACGTTGGCAGAGCTGATGACCTCCATGATCTCGTCGTCGTGACCCATCCGATAATTGCCGAAACTCTCGCCCAGGTCGCTGTTGAGGTCCAACGTTCGATCCAAACCGGACACCCCCTGAACGAAATTTCTCCGCCAAGCCCCGCGATCCTCCCCGGGGAGTGCTTGCATAAACATTCTTTTATCGGTATACTCATACGAGTTTCGGCGCGCGAAGCGCGAGAGAGGGGTCGCTATGGATAAGGTAGTACTGGCATATTCCGGCGGATTGGACACCTCCGTGGCCATCAAATGGCTCGAGGAGAAATACGGGTTTGGCGTGATCGCCCTGGCCGCCGACGTAGGCGAGGGTAAGGATCTCGATGCCGTGAAGAAGAAGGCCCTGGACATCGGGGCCCTGGATTGCCACGTGGTGGATGTGCGAGAGGAGTTTGCGCGGGAGTACGCCTTCCCGGCGATGAAGGCCAACGCTCTCTACGAGGGACGCTATCCGTTATCCTCGGCGCTCTCCCGGCCCCTGATATCGAAGTTGCTGGTGGACTGCGCGGAGGCGGAAGGGGCCGTGGCCGTCGCCCACGGTTGTACCGGCAAGGGCAACGACCAGGTCCGTTTCGACGTTTCGGTCAAAGCCCTGAATCCCGGGATCGACGTGGTGGCCCCGGTTCGGGAGTGCCCCATGTCCCGTGAAGACGCCATCGCCTACGCGGCCAAGTGGAACATCCCGGTCCCCGTGGGCAAGGAAAACCCCTTCAGCATCGATGAAAACCTCTGGGGGCGCAGCATCGAGTGCGGCGTCCTGGAGGATCCGTGGGTCGAGGCCCCCGCCGAGGCCTACGCCTGGACGCAGGATCCCGGGGAGACCCCCGCGGATGCCCAGTACGTGGAGATCGAATTCGTAAGCGGGCTTCCCGTGTCCGTGGACGGGGTGTCCATGTCCCCGGCCCACTTGATATCCCACCTCAATCACCTGGGTGGGCTGCACGGCGTAGGACGGATCGACCACGTGGAAAACCGCCTGGTCGGAATCAAGTCCCGGGAAATCTACGAGGCACCGGGCGCGGTGATGCTCCTGGAGGCACATCGCGACCTGGAGGACCTGACGCTGCCCCGGGAGCTCGGCCATTTTAAGAAGACCATCGAACCCAAGTACGCGGAACTGGTCTATTTCGGTCTTTGGTTCTCGCCGCTTCGGGACGCCCTGGATGCTTTCATCGATAGCTCGCAGCAACGGGTTTCGGGTACGGTACGGCTGAAGTTGCACCGGGGAACCTGTACGGCCGTCGGCCGGAAATCCGCCAATTCCCTCTACGATCTTTCCCTGGCCACCTACGGCGGGGACGATGCCTTTGACCACCGCGCCGCCGAGGGTTTCATCTCGGTTTGGGGACTTCCCACCGCGGTACACGCGGCCGTCGGCAAGAACAAGAAGAATCCCGCGGGTTACGAGAAGGCGGTGGACTGATCGGTGTGCCCCGGGGATGGAGGACCCCTCTGGGGTGGTCGTTTCGGTGCCGGTGCCGGCGGGGATTCCCGGGATTTCACCGCGTCCATTTCCTTTGATGCCCGGCTATACCGGCAGGATATCCGGGGAAGCCGTGCCCACGCCCGGACCCTGGCCCGGGCCGGGGTACTCTCCGGCGAGGAGTTGGAGCGAATCCTGGCGGGCTTGGACGAGGTGGAGGCGGCACTCTCCGCCGGGGAAGCGGTCCTTGATTCGGCGCACGAAGACATTCACACCAACATCGAGGTGCTCCTATCCCGGCGGATCGGCCCCCTGGCGGGGAAACTGCACACGGGGCGCAGTCGCAACGACCAGGTGGCCACGGACATGCACCTGTTCGTCCGGGAAGAGATCGATGACGTACTCGGGGGGATCCGCCGCCTGCAGGCCGCCCTGGTGGACCTCGCATGCGACAACGTCGCCACGCTCCTTCCCGGGTATACGCATATGCAGCGGGCCCAACCGGTGTCCCTGGCGCATCACCTCATGGCGTACTTTTTCATGCTCCAACGGGACGTCGGTCGGTTCGTCGATTGCCGGTCCCGCGCCGACGTCAGCCCCCTGGGTGCCGCGGCCCTGGCGGGCTCGGGCTATCCACTGGATCGGGCGTTCGCCGCCGAGCAATTGGATTTTTCCGGGATCTACGAAAACGCCATGGATGCCGTCTCCGATCGGGATTTCGTGCTGGAGTTTCTCGCTGCCGCCTCCGTCGCGATGATGCATCTCAGCCGGCTGGCGGAGGAACTGGTCCTCTGGTCGACCTCCGAGTTCGGGTTCCTGCGCCTGGGCGAGGGGTATTCTACCGGATCCAGCATCATGCCCCAGAAGCGCAACCCGGACTCCGCGGAGTTGATCCGCGGGAAGACGGGTCGCGTCTACGGCGACTTGATGGGACTGCTCGCGGTAATGAAGGGCCTACCCC
This sequence comes from Clostridia bacterium, assembly GCA_003563985.1. Lineage (GTDB taxonomy): Bacteria > Bacillota > Sulfobacillia > SLMV01 > SLMV01 > CSSED11-154. The sequence continues at coordinate 30,805 of PWSR01000105.1, forward strand.
TGGCCTACAACAGCGACATGCAGGAGGACAAGGAATACCTCTTCGATGCCACGGATACCCTAAAGGCCTGCCTGGATATCGCCGCCGGCATCGTCGCCTCCTTGGAGGTCCGTTCACAACGCATGGTGGCGGCCACCGCCGAGGGGTTCCTCGGGGCGACGGATGCCGCCGACTACCTGGTGAGGAAGGGTCTTCCATTCCGGGAGGCGCACCGCATCGTGGGCGAGATCGTGGGGCACTGCGAGGGGGAGGGGAAGGACCTCTCGGATTTGTCGGCCGGGGACTGGAGTGCCTTCTCGGGGCATTTCGACCCGGATGTGACCGAGGCGGTTACGCCCTCGGGTAGCGTGTCCGCTCGAGACGTGCCCGGTGGAACCGCCCCCGATCGGGTCATCGCACAATTGGCCGAGGCCCGGGGGATCCTGCAGGATGTCCCGTATTGATCCTTTCGTCGTCGCAGCGATGGAATGACGGGAACGAGGGGCGATCTCCGGATCGCCCCTTTTTTCTTGCGGTCTACCCTGCAGGTGTTTCCCGGTTCGCAGATGGGCAAGGTAGTAATAGAGAGGGATGGAGGGATGAGCTTGGAAGCCAAGTCTCTGGAAGAAGGTCTCAGGGAACGCGTTGACCCGGGTTTTTGCCTGGTCGACAATCGTCAACTGCCCGTACCCTTTAGCCAACCTCGCGTCCCCACGTCGGACGCCCGGATCGCGCTGATCTCCTCCGGTGGGTTTCATCACCGAGAAGATCCCCCCTTCGATACCGAGGATCCCCTGGGGGACCCCAGCTACCGGGTGATCCCCCGGGGATCGACGCGGGAGGACCTGGGTATCGCCCACACCCACTACGACCACAGTTACGTGGATGCCGATCTCAATTGCGCCCTTCCCCTGGAGCATATCGAGACCCTGGTCGAGCGGGGTGCCATCGGGGAGAGTGCACCTCGCCACCTGAGCTTTATGGGATACTGCCTCAGGACGGCGGAACTGGCGGAGGAGAATGCCCGCGAGGCCGGTGAATTGCTCGCCGCCGACGCGGTGGACGCGGCGATCCTCGCCCCCACCTGACCGCTGTGCAATCAATCCGTGGGATTGATCGCACGCGTACTGGAAGACCTCGGTATACCGACCGTAACCATCAGTCTATTCCCCGAGGTGACGGCGAGGGCAGCACCGCCCCGGACCGTAGAGGTTGCCTTCCCCTTCGGCGCTCCCTTCGGGGACCCCGGGAATTCCGACCTGCAAGTGGCGGTCCTCCGCTCCTGCCTTGAGTTGTTGGACGAGGCGAAAGAAGGGGGAACCGTGAAGCGTCCGGA